>JAMIQH010000124.1:0-3667 GCA_035914695.1 Bacteroidota bacterium
CAGCGAACATCTCGGCTACTACATGTATTTCTACATGAACGAGCGCGGAGAGGTGGCTGGTTTGGAAGACGCCTATATTCACTTCAACAATATTTTCGGCAGCGATCTCGACATCATGGCCGGTCAGTTTCAGGTGTGCGATCCACTCTTCAAGCGGGAGCTGCGTCTGTCGCTGGAGGATTACGAGGTGTATCGCATGCGGCCGGGTTCGTCGCAGGCCTCGTTGACCTATGATCGTGGATTGATGATGACGTATGGCTTCGACTTCGGACTCGATCTGGTGGCGCAGCTCGTCAACGGCAACGGCATTCCCGCCGCGGAGAACCGCGTCTTCGACTTCGACAACGGCAAAGCTCTGGCGTTCCGGGCCTCGCAGAGCATTGGACCCGTGCGCATCGGTGGTTTTGTGTATCAAGGTAACGAGCATTTCGAGGTGGAGTATTCCGATATCACCGGCACGCCGCGCATGGGACATGAAGAAAACACCACGCTCATCTACGGGCCCGATTTCACCATTGGCAATGAGCACATCGAACTGAATGCCCAGTATCTGCTGCGGGAAGACAGCGACGTGCCGCTGATTGTTCCGGACGCCTACATCACGAAAAAGGCCAACATGAACGGACTGTTGCTGGAAGTGGTGTATCTGCCGGAGGCGGATCGCTCGTTGTGGTCCTTCGTGGGCGTGTACAATCGTGTGGAAAACGAGTACACGAAGGAATTGTACCACACGGCAACATTCAGCGCGGGACGCTTGCTTGCGCGGAATTTCCGCCTGGTGGGCGAGGTGACGTACGATCTCGAGCGTGAAAAAGCCAAGTTGAGTTTCGGTCTGATCACGGCGTTCTGATTTCCCATACCCTCAATGCGAAACGGGAGCGGATATTTCCGCTCCCGTTTTCATTTCTTCCAGCGAAGAGAAATCTCCTGATTTCGCCATTGCAGCCCCCGAGACACGGGAAGGAAGCACAATCTCCTCCTCGATGCGAAAGGCCCATTGAATCGTGAAACGTGACAACACCCTCCCGTCTCGTTGCGACTCTGCTTCTCTGCGACCTTGCGTTCCATTCTCCTGAAGTCGGAAGGGAATTCAACGCACAGACGCTACGGTGCAAAGACGCACATGGTGGCTATTCTCACGAGCCCTGTCGTTTCATGAAATAGACACCTCCGGCCTGCTTTCGCCATTGCAGCACGCAAATCACAAGCGGAAGCCCCGTAATTCATCAAAATCAATGACACACATTTGCAATCCCAGATAACGTAGCGAAGTCAGGAAAAACGGGAGCGGATATGCCGCTCCCGTTTTCATTTCTTCCCTTGAGGAAACACATCAACGCACGTGCAGGACACCACTCACGGTGGGACCGGACGAGAACAGCACCCAGGGATAGCTTCCCGGAGTGAAGCGATCCAACGGCAGGGTAAACACCGTGGCGCCGGAGTGCCCTGCGAGACGTTCCACGTGGCGGACCCGGCGTCCGAGGAGATCGTAGACGAGGAAGCGCAACGAACCCACACCGCCGTCGCGCACTTCCACGGTAACACGTTCGTTGCCCGGCTGCGGATAGAGCGCGACAAGGGGCAAGGGAGTGGTAATGCGCCCTTCGGTAGCGGACAAGCGACGCACTTCCTCGGGAATGCGCGCGTTGATGACGCGTTGTGCGAGCAGGGCATGCGCGGCATCGCTGAGGTGAATGCCGTCGCCGGAATTTGCCCAGCCCTCGATCATGCCTTGTTCCTGCGCGAGTTCCGTCCAGAAGTCGAGTGCGCGCGGGGAGAACGTGGCGAGAATCCAATCGCGCATGGTGATGAGATTCAGGCGCTGGGCTTCAGTCAGATTGCGGGGCTGCGTGCTGGTAACCCACAGCGGAACCCCGGCCGCTCCCGCTTCGGCGGCGATGGCCTCGAAATTCGCCATCTGTTCGATCACCTCGAAATTCCAGGCCGCGTCGTTGGATGGCATATTGAGGATGATGGCATCCGGATTAAGTGCGATCGCCCGTGTGATGTTGCGCAGCGTGTCGGGAAGCGGACGACCTTCGGGCGGCACACTCCCATTGGGCAGCACATGTGCCGTTGTGTAGCCACTTTTCGCGAGATTCACCACCACCCAGCCCGGTCGCTCGGCACGCAGCGCGGCCGCATAGCGCCACACCCAGGCGCTGTCTATGGTGGAGGTACCCTCGCCCGCTGCCGTGGACGATCCCAGTACGACAATGCGCAGGGAGTCGGGCAGGGACTGGGCCCGCGCGCCGGTGAGCGGGAACGCCAGCACGAGTGCGCCGAGGATGAGTGCGATGAATAAGCGAAGCGAACGCAACCGGGTCATATCATTGCGCGAGCAGTTCTCGGATTTTCTTTTCCGTCTTGTCATAGTCGGTGGCGCCGACCTTCACGTATTGCACCTTGCCTTGGCGGTCGAGCAGAACAACGTGGGGAATGCCATTCACTCCATAGTCCTTCATGGTCTGCCTCCCCGCCTTTTCCACGCCCACCGGCCAGGTGATCTTGTGTTTGGGGACAAAGTCATCCTTCAATTTACGGAATTCCTCTTCCGCTTTCAGTGTCGCGCTTTCATAGCGGCCCTGGTAGTTGGTGAGACCCACGATCACGAGACCCTGATCACGATACGTTTCATCCCATTTTCTGAGATGCGGGAAGGCGTTGATACACGGGCGGCACCAGGTGGCGAAGAAATCGATGAGTACGACCTTGCCCTTGAGCTTGGCCACGGACAGCGCGTCACTGCCGATCCACTGATGTTCGGGCCATTCGGCGGCGGGTTTGTTGAGCGCTTCGCGCTCCTTGGCGATTTCGGCCATGCCCTCATTGATTACCGACTGTACATCGGACCAAGGGACGCCAGTGCCGAGGGCGTCGCGCATTTCCTTGTTGAGGGCATCGAGTGCGGCGGCATCGCCTTGTTCCTTCACCTCGTAAAGAATCGGCGCGATCATGCCACCGGCCTGTTGGGCGATGACGGAGCGCTGGCGTTGCAGCACTTCGGGATCCTCATCCGCGCCGAAGCCGTCGGTGATTTCCTTCATCGCACGCAGCGCGTGGAGCATGTAGGTGCGGGCTTTGTCGAATTTCGCGTCGGCGGAGTATGCACTGCTCATTCCGCTCAACATCATCGAGCGTTGCATCGGCTCGATTTTAGCGAGCGTTTCCTCGGTGAGGTAGCGCTCGGCCTGTTCCATGTTGCCCGCCATGAGCGAGAACTGGGCGATTTCCATTTTCAATGTATTGAGCGAATCGGCATCCTTGATGCGGTCGAGAAGAACGAGATTCACTTGCGTGGATTGCTCGAGCGATTGTGCGATGTTCACCGCGTATTTGATGATGCGGAGATCGTCGAGGGAGTACTTCTCGAAGTCCTTGAGATCTTTCGTGTCCTTGGGCAAGGCGGCGGGGATGGTTTGCAGAAGATCGTAGAATGTGGTCATGTCCTCGCCCATCAGTTCCTGCAGCTTTTCGGCATTATTTTTCGCCTCCGGATGCAGTTTCTCGAGTGCGCGCATCTTGGTCATCAGCGAGTCGTACTGTGCGATCTGTGCGGCGAAGGTCTTCCACTCCGCGGAGTTGAGAGCGGATTGGCTCTGTCCCTTCGAGGTGCTGGAGAATGCTATGAAAATGGTGAGGGCGAGTATGATACCGCGAAAGG
>JAMIQH010000125.1:0-5235 GCA_035914695.1 Bacteroidota bacterium
CCCCAATCACGCCACGGCGTGAATTCGAGATAGGCCTGCTCGATTCCCAGCTCGCCCGGACCGCTGCTGGACGACATCCACGTGTGCTCGATTTCCGTTTCGGAGTAAAATCCAATCCAGTCGTTGAACTGATGGTTCAGGTAAATGACGAAACGGTGCACGTCGAGCACCCCCTTGCGCGAACCCTCCGGTTCGTTGTAATGCACCTCGCCGTAGCCGCCGACACTCGTGCGGCTTTCCTGCGCCACTACCGGCGCGCAGAAGGCGATTCCCATGATTGCGGTGAGAATGTATCGTGTGATCATAACTACTCCTGAAAAAATACCCAATTTAGATTTGGTATAAATTAACATAATCGAGGAGGCGTGTGGATGCAAGCGGTCGTGAAAAAAAGATCGTCCGTCCGATACTCGATGCACACGGAGGTCGGGCGACCTTGCTTCGCCTGGGAATGGAGATTATTTTCGGCGAAACTCTTGCAGAGACGAAAATATTGAGGTAAATTCATCAAAACACTTTAGAAAGTAATGCCGTAGCCGCCATGCCCTTGCTCGATGATGTCGACGTCACCATGCTCAACGCCCTGCAGGCGAACGGCCGCATGCGCCGCGGCGATCTGGCCGAACTCGTGGGCCTCTCGCTGCCGGCGGTGAGCGACCGCCTGCGTAAACTGGAGGAACGCGGCTATATCACCGGGTACACCGCGGTGCTCGACGCGCGGAAATTCGGCAAGGACGTCACCGCCTTCGTGCAGGTGTTCGTGGACACCTCGCGGCATTACGAGGAATTTCTCAAGCATGTGAAGCGGCATCCCGACATACTCGAATGTCACGCCGTTACCGGCGAGGGATCGCATTTGCTCAAGATTCGCACCGACAACACGGCCGCCCTCGAGCGCGTGCTGTCGGAGATTCAGTCGTGGAAGGAAGTGCAACGCACCCTGACCAGCATTGTGCTTTCCACCTGCAAGGAAACGTTGAACATCAACATTCAATCCCACACATCAACATAGAGGTAGCCCCGCAATGAGCACGCGTGACGACGCCATCCGCAACGTGTTCGACCTTATCGCCGCGCACAACGTGACGATGATCGACTTCAAGTTCATGGACTTCCCCGGCCAGTGGCAGCACTTCTCGGTGCCTACCACGCAGTTGTCGCCCGATTCTTTCGTCGACGGCTTCGGCTTCGACGGCTCGAGTCTGCGCGGTTTCAAGAGCATTCACGAGAGCGACATGGTGATCATCCCCGATCCCGCCACGGCGATGATCGATCCCTTTATCAAGGAACCTTCGCTCAGTCTGATCTGCGACATTCACGAGCCGCTCACGCGCGAGAAGTACGAGCGCTGCCCCCGCAACATCGCCCAGAAAGCCGAGCAATATCTCGCTTCCACCGGTCTGGCCGACATCGCCTATTTCGGACCCGAAGCCGAGTTTTTCATCTTCGACGACGTGCGCTTCTCCTCGGGCGAGAATCACAGCTTCTACGAACTCGACTCCATCGAGGGCCGCTGGAATTCGGGCCGCGACGAAGGGCCGAACCTCGGCTACAAGCCGCGCTACAAGGAGGGCTACTTCCCTGTGCCGCCCACGGATCATTTCAACGATCTGCGCAACGAGATGGTGCGCGTGCTCATGTCCTGCGGCCTCGAGGTGGAGACGCAGCATCATGAAGTGGCGTCGGGCGGACAGTCGGAAATCGATCTGCGCTTCGCGCCGCTGCTCAAGGCCGCCGATCAGTTGCTGCTGTTCAAGTACATCATCAAGAACACGGCGTATCGCAACGGGCGCAGCGTCACCTTCATGCCCAAGCCCATTTTCGGCGACAACGGTTCGGGCATGCACGTGCACATGAGCTTGTGGAAAGATGGCAAGCCGCTGTTCTACGGCGACCGCTACGCCGGTTTGAGCGACATGGCCCTGCACTTCATCGGTGGCTTGCTCAAGCACGCCCCCGCGCTCTGCGCCATCACCAATCCCACCACCAACAGCTACAAGCGCCTGGTGCCGGGGTATGAAGCGCCGGTGAATCTCGCGTACTCGCAGCGCAACCGCAGCGCGTCTATACGCATCCCCATGTACTCGTCCAGCCCGAAGGCCAAGCGCGTGGAATTCCGCACGCCCGATCCTTCCAGCAATCCCTACCTCGCCTTCAGCGCCATGCTCATGGCCGGACTCGACGGCATTCTCAACCGCATCGATCCGGGCAATCCGC
Organism: Bacteroidota bacterium; assembly: GCA_035914695.1. Taxonomy (GTDB): domain Bacteria; phylum Bacteroidota; class Ignavibacteria; order SZUA-365; family SZUA-365; genus JAOSJT01. The sequence continues at coordinate 2,218 of JAMIQH010000125.1, forward strand.
TGGACAAGGACATTTACGACATGGCTCCCGAGGAATTGCGCAACGTGCCCAACACGCCCGCCACGCTGGAGGAAGCGTTGATGGCGCTCGAACGCGATCACGACTTCCTGCTCAAGGGTGGCGTGTTCACCGAAAGCGTGATCGAAACCTGGATCGATCTCAAAATGAAAAGCGAGGCGAAGCAAATCGCCCTGCGTCCCCATCCCTACGAATTCAGTCTGTACTACGACGTGTAAACCGCGAGCGTCATGCTCCCGGTTAAAACTTCAACGAAACACGGACGGCCCCGCTTCAGGGGCCGTCCGTGCGTCAACAACACTGGCGCAGAAGCCGCGCCGTCAGAATCGCAGCTGCAGCGAGGCACCCCCGGGTGCCGGTGTGATCGTGCCCTGCACCTCATCCGACACGTCGAAATTAAAGAGTTGCGCATCCACATAGGCGTCGGCGAGCTGTAGCAAATACGTGACGAGCAGCCACCAGCCGTAGGTGTCGCGGCGGTTGCGGTAAAATTCGCGGAACTGCTTCAGCCGGAGATTGCCCGCGGGCGCGTCCTCGGTAATGGATGCGGCGTAGAGATCGGCGTACTCGCTGTAGCTGCCGTGTTCCTGTATCATGCCGTAGGCGAGAAACCCACCCAGGCCCAGCACAATCGGGACCTTCCAGTACGATTCATTGTAGAATTGCCCCCAGCCCGGCAGTATGGCCGAGCGCAGCACCGCGCCCAACGGGGATTTTGTTTCCACCGTGTCCGCCTCGGCTTCGGTGGCAGGCGGCTCGGCGTCCTGCGCGCATAGCGCCCGGGTGAGCAGAAGAGAGAGCATGGCGATGATGAGTATGCTTCGCATGCGTTCAATTTACGTGGCGCCGCCGAGATTCCCCACAGGAAGCCGTCGCGGTTTCGGGTGATGCGGATGCCCGGTCCGCACGCCCCCATTCTTTGTTATCCTCATCGCCTCACTACCCTCGTTGAATGTATCGTATATTTACGGTCGCATGTTCAATCGCGAGGACGTATGGCACGATTACAGGTTGCGGTGATTTTCGGGGGACGCTCGGGTGAGCATGAGGTGTCGCTGGTATCCGCCGATTCGGTGATGAATGCGCTGGACAGGGAGCGCTACGATGTGCTGCCTGTCGGCATCGACAAGCAGGGTCGCTGGTGGACGGGAGGCGATGCGCTGCGCATGCTCCGCGATGGTACGGGGCAATGCGCACCGTGCTCCTTGCTTCCGGAGCCGGGTCGCGGTGCTCTGCTGGTGTTCGAGCAAGGCGGCACGCGCGAAGTACCGGTGGATGTGCTGTTCCCCGTGCTGCATGGCAGCAACGGCGAGGATGGCACGATGCAGGGGTTGTTCGAACTCGCCGAGTTGCCTTACGTGGGAGCCGGAGTGGCGGGTTCGGCCACGGCCATGGACAAGATTCTCCAGAAGCGATTGCACCGCGATGCGGGACTGCCCATCGCCGAGTTCCGCGCCTATCTCTCCACCGCGGTGCACGACGATGCGGAGGCGGTTGCGGCGGATGCCGCGACACTCGGTTTTCCGTTGTTCGTCAAACCACCGAACCTCGGTTCAAGTGTCGGCATCGGCAAGGCGCGCGATATGGCCGAGTTGGTGGACGCCCTGCGCAATGCCGCGCGCTACGACAGCCGTGTGCTCGCCGAGCGCGCCATTCCCGCAGCCCGTGAAATCGAGGTGGCGGTGCTGGGCAACGAGGAGGTGCGGTGCAGCGTGCCGGGCGAGATCGTTCCGAGCAATGAATTCTACGACTACGAGGCGAAATACGTCAGCGGCGCTTCCGCGCTGTACATCCCCGCCGAACTCGACGAGGCACTCGCGGGGCGGTTGCGCGACATGGCCGCGCTGGCCTTTCGATCGCTGCACTGCGAGGGCATGGCGCGGGTGGATTTCCTGCTCTCGCGTGAAACGGGTGAGCTGGTGGTGAACGAGGTCAACACCATTCCGGGCTTCACCTCGATCAGCATGTATCCCAAATTGTTCGCCGCTGTCGGACTCGAATATCCGCAATTGCTGGACGAACTGATCGAACTCGCGCTGCGCAGGCACAAGCGCAGCGCGGCGCTGTTGCGCAGCTACACTCCCTCCACCAACTGGTTTCGTGAAGATGCCTGATGTGAACTCCGCGGAATTCTGGGACGCGGCGTATCGCGATGATCGCGATGGCTGGGACATGGGCACGCCCACGCCGGTGTTCGCGTCCCTGCTCGAGCGCCACGGACGCGATCTGCGTTCACTCGGCGGCCCCGATTTCTCGTCGCGACAGGACGCCGTGCACGTGGCCCTGCCATGCAGCGGCCGCGGCTACGATGCACAGTTGTTCGCCCGTCACGGCTTTGCGGTCACCGCCATCGATTTCAGCGCGCTGGCCCTGGAGGCGCTGCGCGCGGAATCCGCTGCGCTGGACATCCTCCAGACGGATCTGTTTCATTTGCCCGGCGCGCGTCCCGCGTATTTCGACCTGATCGTGGAGTACACCTGCGTGTGCGCCATCGAGCCCGCGCGTCGTGCGGAACTGGTGGCGGTGTTCGACAGCATACTCCGTCCCGACGGTGTGCTGCTCATGTTGCTCTTTCCCGTGGATGGGCGTCCGGGCGGACCGCCCTTTTCCATCGACCCCGACGAGTGGCGCGCACTGATGGCGCCGCGTTTCGATCTGCTCCACGACGAAATTCCCGACGATTCGGTGAAGCCCCGCCGTGGCAAGGAGCGCCTGATGCTGTGGCGGAAGCGCGCCGCGGAGGAACGCTGAGCCATGGTGCATCGCAAACTCTTGCATGAGGAAATCGAGCGCACACCACTGGAGCGCATCGCGGACAAGCCGCGGCATCCGCTGGTGATCGTGGTGGACAACGTGCGCAGTCTCTACAACGTGGGTTCCATCTTCCGCACCTGCGACGCGGCGCTGGTGCGCAAGCTGTACCTCTGCGGCTATACACCCTATCCGCCACGCAAGGAAATTTCGAAAACCTCGCTCAGTGCCACGGAAAGCGTGCCGTGG
>JAMIQH010000126.1:0-7727 GCA_035914695.1 Bacteroidota bacterium
TGCCACCCTCGCACGGGGATGTTTTTCTTCCGCGAAATATCGTCCATTTCTTCGAGAGTTCCACACGCGTAACTATAAGCAACCGAATAAGTTACGAGAAACATTCTCTAATGACCGCCATTAGAGTCCGAAGGCCAATGACCGATCTGGGATAAAAAGAACCAGGGGGAGCACGGCAACAACCGTGCTCCCCGTGTGCTATTCAGGGACAACAAGAGTGTGATCAGCGCGTCAATGTCATTCGACGCGTGATGCTCTTCCCGCCCGCTTCGAGGCGGTAGATGTAAATGCCGGAAGGCAATCCATCGGCATGCCAATTCACCGAATAGGAACCCGGTCTCATGTGTTCGTTCACCAGCGTGGTGATCTCCTTGCCGAGCAGGTTGTAGACGCGAAGCGCCACCGGACCCTCGCGCGGAATCTGGAAGCCGATGCTTGTGGCCGGATTGAAGGGATTGGGGAAATTTTGACGTAGCATCATCGATACCGGAGCGTTGATGGATTCCTGAGACGTCACTCCTGTCGGTTGCACCACAATCGTCGCTGTTCCGCGTCCCTCGTTCACGGACACCGGCTGTTCCGTGAGCGCGAAGCCTGCTTCTGATACTGTCAACGTGAGATCTCCATTACTGGTGTTGTGGATGATGTACTGTCCGTCGTTGTTGGTGGTCGCGAAATATCGGCCGCCATCGGTGTCAAGGCCGTACACCCAGGCATCGGCCACGGCGGCGCCGCTTCTGGCGTCGAGCACGCGACCCTGAATGTCGGCGAAGCCGGTTTCGGGCAGTTGTTCGAGAATGAAGGTCGGGGTTCCCGCCACGAAACCACTGTTCGAACTGCGCGACCAATCGTGCGTGTTGCCCGCGTACAGTCCGATAAAACCAATGGCACGCGCGCGAAGAATGGCATTGTCCATCGCATCGATGCTGAAATCACCGCGCTCGTCCGTCGTGCCAACCACCACCTGCCGTGTGCCCGGGTCGATGGCTTCGACCAACGTGTAGGCGGGTACGGAACCGGACGCCGTCTTGACGCTGCCACGGTAATTGCGCGGGCCCACGGGGCCATTGGTCAATGCGGCATTGATGCCGTTGACCCGTTGCGGTGCCACAACGGTGACCGGTGTAGCGGAAGCGGGGAGCACGGCATCGTCGTAGTACTCGGCGATATAGCGCGGCGCGACGAATTGCACCGTGTAATCGCCCGTGGGAAGTCCTTCGACAAGGTAGTTGCCTTGCGCGTCGCTGCGGGCGCCCCACTCGCCGCGAATCTGGTTGCCTCTCACGCGGATCATCGCGTGGGCGATGGGCAGGCCGGTCGCGACATCGGTCACGCTTCCCGCGATCGAACCGCCGCCGTCGAGAGCGAAATCGATGCCGAGCACCGCTTGATTCGCTGCAACCGCCACAGGAGCGGCCAGTTGCGGCGTGGCGGCATTGTCGTAGTACTCGGGCAGGGCGCCTTTGGCCTCGGCGCGGACAAGGTAATTACCCGCGGCCAGTCCTTCGATGCGGTAGCTGCCATCTGCAACGGAGGTGGCTTGACCGAAACCCGCGGGATGCACATTGGATGCCGGCGAGGGCAGCCAGGCCGAAACACGTGCCCCAGCGATGGCCGCACCACCTGCGTCACGGACGACACCGGAGATGGAGCCCCCGTGCCGGAGCAGGGAGAAATCAATACCAGTCATACTGTTCCCCGGGGTGAGGACCACATCATCCGCGAGCGATGCGTCCGCTTTGTTGTTGTACCACTCGGGCGCGTATCCCTGGCGTTCGGCGCGCAGCTTGTAGCTGCCCGGCGCCACGACGAGGTGATACTTGCCTTGCTCGTTGGTGGTGGCGACAAGGCGCATCGCCGCATGTTCAATGATAACCACCGCCTTGGCCAGCGGCAGACCGCTGCTTTCGTCCGTCACCGTGCCGCTGATGCCGGGCAGGGCGGCGAGTGCGAAATCAATGCCCGTGGTGCTCTGACCATTCACCACAGCGACCTGCGTGGCCAGCGCCTGATCGGCCACGCCGTTGTAGAATTGCTGGGCGTAGCCCTCGGCCCGCGCGGTCACGAGGTAATTCCCCGTGGCCAACCCCGTGATGCGATACACACCTTGCGCGTCACTCACGGCTTGCACGCCGGCGCTGTTGGCGTTGCCGCCTGTCGCCTGTGGTATCACCCAGACGGTGGCGTGCGCAACAGCAGTGCTGCTTCCGGCTTCACGCACCACGCCGGTGATGGAACCCCCCTCGCCAAGAGAGAAGTCGATATTGGTGGCGACCGGTGCCGCGGCGTCGACACGAACTCGTGTGGCGGATGCGGCGTCCGGAGCATTGTCGTAATACTCGGTGACATAGCCCGCGCGGACCGCCCAGACGATCCAATCGCCTGCCGGGACGATGAATTCGTACGATCCATCCTCACGATTGCGTGTGGTAAGCCAATGCAGCATCGGACCGCCTGCCATTTCCGCCATAACCGTACTGCCCGGCAGGGCGGCGCCGTTGGCGTCGCGCACGGTGCCACGAATGACGTAGGTCGGATCCTGTGCCTTTTTCTCCAATGCGAAATCCACCCCCGTCCGCACCGCGCTCTGTGCCAAAACAATAACCTCGGCGGCGGTGCGATCAAGCGCGTTGTTGTAATATTCGCTGATGAAATCCTTGCCGCTGGCGCTCACGATCCAGGAGCCCGCCGGCAGTCCGCCTATCGCGTACCGTCCGTGTTCATCGGTTCTGGCGCTCCACGCGGCGCTGTTCGGTGGACGCGTGTTGCCCGCCATTTCCGCCAGCAGCGAAATGCCGACAAGCGGCGCGCCCGTGGCGGCGTCGATGACCGTACCCTCGATGCGCGCTCCGCTGCCCAGGTCAAAATCCAAATGATCGTACACCGCGCGCGCGGGATCGGTGCTGATGCGCGTCGCCACATCGGCAGTTGTCACATGATCGAAATATTGAGGCATGAAGCCCGGCGCCTCGGCGCGCAGAATATAGATGCCCGCAGGTGCCTGTATGCTGAAGACGCCCTGTTCGTTGCTTTTTCCCGTCAGATTGAAGGGTAACGCCGACGCGCTCATGAGTTGCACGGTGGCGTGTTTTATTCCCACACCGTTGGCATCGCGAACCAAACCAGTGAAGGTGTAGGGACCGTTGTGCGCGTTGGCGAGTGCCACAGCGGTGGCCATTTGCACGGTCACGCCGTTGATACTCGCCGTGGCGAGCACCCGTGCGACCGTGCTCACCGCCTGGCCGGCGGCGACGAAGCGGCCATCCTGCGAAATCGTTCCGAACGCCGAGGGCTCCACCGACCACTGCAGGGTGGCTGGCGTGACGACGGATTTTCCCGCGGAGGTGAATTCATACAGGGTTGCATGGAATTGCACCTCGATGCCGGGTTGAACCAACAGAGGCGCATTCCCGCCCGAGGGCGAGATTTCCAACATGTATCTGTTGTTTTGCGCGGGAAGGGCTGCGGAAAGGGCGAGGAACAACGCAGTGACAAGGAGTAGGGAAGTACGCATGCCAGGACTCCTCACGACCATTGATTGAACGGTTAACGAAGCAAGACAACGCCAGCTCCGGAATTGTTACAGTCCGGAGCGCACATTTCCGAAAAAAATGGAAAAATGCGCTCTCCCTGAACACGATTTAAGGAAATTGTAAGAAAAAGTGCCTTCGCTATTCCGTAGCTTACGGCACCTGCGAGGTGATACACATGCAATGACGGTACGATTTCGCGAAATAGTTCTCCTGCTGCTGGCCACCACCCTGTTCGGTTGGGGCTGGTTTCTTGTGGATTCACTGCATTCGCAGTGGCAGGAGCAGCGCATTCGCGCCAATGTCCACAGCGTGTTGATGGACAAGGCCGCGCTCATCGGGAATGCGCTGAACACGCGCATTTCCCTGCTGTACGCCTTGCGCCATTTCGTGGAGGCCAATCCCGAGCCGACGCGCCTCGCACGCGAATTCGACCACATCGCCTCCTCCATGCAGCGCAACAATCCGGCCATTCGCGCGGCGCAACTGGTGGAAAACGGGAGGATCACGTACCTCTGGCCCCTGGCGCATAACGAAGGGATTCTCGGCCACAATCTCTACGAGGATCCGAGGATTTCCGTGCGCACCACCGTCCACCGTGCGATGAAAACCGACAGCGTCGTCCTCAATGGTCCCATGGAACTACGTCAGGGTGGTATGGGCATCGTGGCGCGTCTGCGGGTGCATCGCCCGGACGGCTCGGTCTGGGGCCTGGCAGCCGTGGTGATGGATATACCGACACTGCTGGCTTCGGCGGGCATGCGCGAGAGCGAGAACGATCTGCGCTTCGCCATGACCTCCACCGACGGCAGTGTGTTCCACGGCGATGCGTCCGTTCTCGCCCAATCCCCGGAAATCCAGCGCATCACCTTTGCCGGCGAACGTTGGTCGCTGGCGGCGGCGCCGCGGGAAGGATGGGGCGATGTCGTTGCGCGTCAGTCTGTGGCCTTCCGCTATGCCAGCGGCACCATTCTCGGCTTGCTCTTTCTCGTGCTCGTGCTCCTGCTGCGATCACGGCATATCCTGCGTGTGCTTGTCGAACAACGCACCCGCGAATTGCGCGAAGCCAACAGTCATTTGCGCAAGGAAATGGACGTCCGCCTGCGCGCGGAAGGCGAACTCACCACTGCCCTGCAACGGGCCGAGCAGTCGGAGCAGCTCAAGGACACGTTCATCGCCACCATGTCCCATGAAATCCGCACGCCGCTGCATGTGATGCTGGGCTATGCCAACCTCCTCACCTCCTACGGCGGCTGCACGGTGTACGAACAGGACAGCTATATCGAGCATATCCGCCTGGCGGGGCAGCGCCTGCTTCGCACCGTGGAGGAAATTCTGCAATTCTCCGCACTCAAGACCGGCACCTTCACCCTGCGATCCACCGCCGTCGATCTCTGTCACCTCGCACGCACGATGGTGGCGAATTACAGCGCCGAAGCCGCCACCAAAGGGCTCAACGTCGTCATGGCTATTCCCGACCAGCCCTTGCTGATTCATGCCGATCCTTTCTGTATCGAGCAAAGCGTGGGGAATTTGCTCGACAACGCCATCAAGTACACCGCCGAGGGATCGGTGGGCGTCGAAGTGGCGGCGCATGACGGCGTGGTGCGCCTGACCGTGCGTGACACCGGCATCGGTATTTCCGAACTGTACCTTGAAAGCGTGTTCGAGGCCTTCTCGCAGGAAGTGCATGGCTACGCGCGCCCCTACGAGGGACTCGGACTCGGCCTCGCCCTGACCCGGCATTACGTGGAATTCAACGGTGGGAGCATCACCGTGGAAAGCAGCAAGGGCGTGGGCAGCAAATTCCACATGTGCTTCCCGCTGCATCGCCAATCCTCCGTCTCGTCTTCGAAGCCCGCCGCGCAGGACATGGTGCTTGCGACGAGTTCCAATCCATAGCCACACCGCCGTGGCGTAGCAGAGATCCGAGTCTGCTAACCAGCGCCTACGGCGGTTTGCATCGTTCGTGACGCTTCGACTCCGAGCCCGAACCTAGTCAGTGCGGCTAACAAGGATGGTCGCGCGGCTCGTCGCTCAGCTCGAAGACCCGCCGCGGCGGGGTGACGATGACTGTGCGATGCACATGACATGGTTCACGACTTATCAAGATCGACGCCGACACTTCGACTCCGCGCCGTACTAAAATGGTACTATTTCGGATATACGTGCTCGGCGCTGCGCTCAGTGTGACGAAGTTCTGTCATACACGATCCAACTCGGCGTGAGCGCTGGTGGACTGACTCAATCTGACGTGCAGTAGGCGATGCGCAGGAGACCATGTCCCATGCAGCGCCCGCGTGCACAATGAATCGACTTAACCCGCTCGTCACGTTGCGTCTCTGCATCTCTGCGACCTTGCGTTCCATTCCTCTGAAGTCATAGGGGAATTCAACGCAAAGACCCCAAGGTGCAACGATGAAAACATGGCTATCCTCAACAGCCCTGTCGTTTCGTGAAGTAGACGCCTTCGCCCTGATATCACCATCGTAGCACCCAACGCACAGGCGGAAACCCAGTCGTCATTGACAACAATGACTCACATGTGTAATCCCGAAAAGCCCGGCGAAGTCGCGAGGAGCAAGAGAACCATTGGTTCGCTGTGCCGCCTGGGGTATATTGCCTCCTACGCAAGACATCGGAGGAGGAAACCGAGCCATGTCCGCTTCAAACAACGTATTTATCGTTGATGACGATTTCGCCACGCGTCGTCTTATGGAAATGACTGTGGGCCGCGCGTGGGGCTACGACGTTCGCGTGTTCGGCAGCGGACAGGAATGCCTCGACGAGATTGATTCCTCGCCCGATGTGGTGCTGCTCGATATCATGATGGCGGGAATGAACGGCGTGGAGGTGCTCAGGCAAATCAAAGAGCGCTCGCCCTCCTCGGCGGTGATCATGCTCTCGGCGCAAGGCAACATCAATGTTGCCGTGGAGACCATGAAGCTCGGCGCGGAGGATTATTTCACCAAGCCCGTCGATTTCAAGCGCCTGCAATTCGCCATCGAGAAGGCGTTGAAATTCCGCCACCTCGAACGCCGTGTGCGGCACTTGCAGGAAAATCTGGAACAGGCCAGCAGCATCGAGGGCATTATCGCGCACGACGGCTCGATGCGGGAGGTGCTGCGCCTGGTGGGCAAGGCCAAGGACAGCGACATCAGCGTGCTGATTCAGGGCGAAAGCGGCACCGGCAAGGAAGTGATTGCCCGGGCCATTCACTTCAACGGTAAGCGCCGCGAGCAGCCCTTCGTCGTGATCAACTGCGCCGCCATTCCGCGCGAATTACTGGAAAGCGAATTATTCGGCCACGAGCGCGGCGCCTTCACGGGCGCGGTGGAGCGCAAGACGGGCCGCTTCGAGCAGGCCGACGGCGGCACGATTTTCCTCGATGAAATCGGCGAAATGGATCCCGCCCTGCAGGCCAAGTTGCTGCGCGTGCTGCAACAGCGCGAATTCGAGCGCGTGGGCGGCACACAGACCATCAGCGTGGATGTGCGCATTCTCTCGGCCACGCATCGCGATTTGCACGGCATGGTGGACGAAGGGCTCTTCCGCGAGGATCTGTTCTATCGCCTGAATTCCTTCCCCATCGTATTGCCCCCGCTGCGCGAACGGCACACCGACATCCTCGTCCTCGCACAGCATTTTCTCGACACCGCCTGCGAAAGGGAACAGCGCCCGGCGCTGCAACTCGCGCCGGAGACCGCCGAGAAACTGCGCACCTACTCCTGGCCCGGCAATATTCGCGAACTGCAATCCGCCATTGATCGCGCGGTGCTGCTCAACGAGCATCCCGACGAACTTCGCCCTGAAGCCCTGCCGCATTGGATGCCCCGCGTCTCCGACACTCCGCGGCCCCGGCCCGGCGAGGCGCCCAACGCCGACGCGCTCGCCGCCGATGCCTCCGGCGAAGTGCTGCCGCTGGAGGAAGTGAAAAAGCAGGCCCTGCTGCACGCGCTGCAGCATACGTCGTGGAATGTGAAGGAAGCCGCCCGTCTGCTCGGCATCGGACGCACCACCATCTATCGCATGCTCGACGAGTACAGCATCGACTCCACGCGGGCCGACGCCTGATTTCACGCGGAAAGGCGGCGGATTCCCCCCGTACACGCGGATTTCCACATTTTTTCCCTGCAGCGCTGTAACCTTTACGCCGGTCAAGGTATCTTGTCTTGATTACGCGATCTCGACAAATCC
>JAMIQH010000127.1:0-5501 GCA_035914695.1 Bacteroidota bacterium
TCACCGACGACACGCGTGCGGCCCTCGTGTACGCTGCCAAGGTGAGCGTGGACAATCCCGACGGCGTGTTGAAAATCGGCATGCCCGTCACCGTGCGCATCGAGGGAGCGACGCGATGACCTTGCCGCTGCTCTCGGCCCGTGCGGTGCGCAAGAGCTTCGGTACGGTGCATGCGGTGCGCGATTTCGATCTGAACGTACGGCGCGGCGAGCTGTTCGGCCTCATCGGTCCCGACGGCGCGGGCAAAACCACGCTCATGCGCATGCTGGTCACACTTCTCAAGCCCGACGACGGCAGCATTCTCGTGGACGGCCACGATGTGGTGAGTGAAATGCGGCATATCCGCGCAATCACCGGCTACATGCCGCAGCGCTTTTCCCTGTACGGCGATCTCTCCATCGAGCAGAACCTGCGTTTCTTCGCCGATCTCTTCGAGGTGCCGCGCGCCGAACTCGCCGCGCGCAAAAAGCGCCTCTACGAATTCAGCCGCCTCGAACCCTTCGCCAAGCGCCTGGCAGGACGCCTCTCCGGCGGCATGAAGCAAAAGCTCGCGCTGTCCTGCACGCTCATCCACGATCCCGTGCTGCTCGTGCTCGACGAACCCACCACCGGCGTGGATCCCGTCTCGCGCATGGAATTCTGGAGCATTCTCCGCGAATTGCGCGCGCAAGGCATCACCATACTCGTGTCCACGCCCTACATGGACGAGGCCCTGCTCTGCGACCGCGTCATCATCATGCACGAGGGACGCGCATTGGCCGAAGGCAGTCCCGCCGAACTCATCGCGCGCTATCCCTGGCCCATGCTGGAAGTGGCGCTGCCGGACGTCGGCGCGGCGGCGCGCGACCTCGCCGCACTGCCCGGCGTGCAGGGCGTGCAGGGCTTCGGCGATGTGCTGCATGTGAGCGTACGCGACCAGCACTCCGCCGAGGCGTTGCGCGAAGCGCTGCGCGTACGCTACGGCCCGGCGGCGAGCGTGCGCTCCATCGAAGCCACATTCGAGGATGTGTTCATCCACTACATCGAGGAGGAGGCGCATGAACACGCCGCATGACATGGACACAACGCATGACATCGCCGTCGAAGCGCGGGAGCTGAGCAAGGTGTTCGGTGCCTTCCGCGCGGTGGACAGCATTTCGCTGCAAGTGCGCCGTGGCGAAATCTTCGGCTTTCTCGGCGCCAATGGCGCGGGAAAAACCACCGCCATCCGCATGTTCTGCGGACTGCTGCCGCCAAGCGCGGGCGCGGCGCGCGTGGCCGGCTACGATGTGGCGACGCAGGCGCGCGCCATCAAACAGAACATCGGATACATGAGTCAAAAATTCTCGCTGTACGAGGATCTCACCGTGGCCGAGAACATCGAATTCTACGGCGGCGTGTACGGACTCACGCGCGAGGGCATCCGCTCCACCACCGCACGCCTGCTCGAGGAATTGCAGCTCGGCGATCAACGCAACACACTCACCCGCGCCCTGCCCCTGGGCTGGAAGCAACGACTGGCCCTGAGCGTGTCGCTCATGCATCAACCCTCCATCATTTTCCTCGACGAACCCACCGGAGGCGTGGATCCGATTTCACGACGCAACTTCTGGCGCGTCATTCACGATCTCGCCGCCGCCGGCACCACGGTGTTCGTCACCACGCATTACATGGACGAAGCCGAATACTGCGAACGCATTTCCATCATGTATCAAGGACGCATCATCGACATGGGCAGTCCGTCCGAACTCAAGCGGCGTCACGGCAAAAGCAGCATGCAGGATGTGTTCGTCCATCTGGTGAACGAACCGGCGGCTGCGCAAGGCGCGGGAGGCGCGGCATGAGACGCAGAACACTGGCCATACTCCGCAAGGAGTTCATTCACATCCTGCGCGATTGGCGCTCGCTGCTCATCATCATCCTCATGCCCGTTCTGATGATCGTGCTCTACGGCTACGCCATCACCATGGACATGCGCGACATCCGCTTCTCCGTCATCGACGATGCGCGCACACCCGAGAGCCGCGCGTTGGTGCAGGCCTTTTCCGAAAACGGCTTCTTCCATCTCGTACCCGGACCCATCACGCACGAGGACATTCCCGAACGCTTCCAGCGCCGCGACATTCACCTCGTGCTGGTGATCCCGCCGGAGTACTCGCGCGATCTGGCGCGGGACCACAGCACGCGCGTGCAACTGATCATCGACGCCAGCGACAACAACGTGGGAACCTTCGTCAACAATTACAGCGAGCAGGTGCTCGCCGGGGTGATGCGGGAAATGAACGGCCGCGCCCCGCTGCTGTTCGACATCACGCCGCGCATTTTCTACAATCCGGATATGCGCAGTACGAATTTCTTCGTGCCCGGCCTCGTGGCGCTCATTCTCATGCTCATTTCCGCGCTGCTCACCTCCATCGCCATCACGCGGGAGAAGGAAACCGGCACCATGGAGCAGATACTCGTCTCGCCCGTGCGTCCGCTCGAAATCGTCATCGGCAAAGTGCTGCCCTATGTGCTGCTGGGCCTGCTCAATGCGGGGGTGATCGTGCTCAGCGCGAGCGTGCTCTTCGACGTGCCGATCCGCGGCAGTCTGCTCCTGCTCGGCCTGCTTTCGCTCATGTTCGTGTTCGTGGCGCTGAGTTTCGGCCTGCTGTTTTCCACCGTGGCGCGCACACAGCAAATCGCCATGTTCATGACGCTGATGGCCACCATCCTTCCCACCATCATGCTCAGCGGCTTCATTTTTCCCATCGCCAGCATGCCCGCGGTGCTGCGATGGATCGCGCAGGTGCTGCCCGCCACCTACTACCTCACCATCGTGCGCGGCATCATGCTCAAAGGCATCGGACTGGCCGAGTTGTCCACGCACGCGCTGGTGTTGCTGGGCATGGGCGCGCTGCTGCTGCTCATCGCCACGAAACGTTTCCAGCTCCGGCTCGAGTAGTTCGCTTCACCGTAAGGAAGAGTTGACCATGCGACGCATTTTCTATCTTGTGCAAAAGGAATTCCGCCAGGTCTTCCGCGACAAATCGATGATCGGCATTCTCTTCGTGGTGCCCTTCATTCAACTCGTGCTGCTGGGCAATGCCATCACCACCGAGGTGAAGCATGTGCGCGTGCTGCTCGGCGACCGCGACGGCACGCCCATGAGCAGGGCCTTTCTGCAGAGCTTCGGCGGCACCGAGTACATCGACGTGGTGGGACGGGAAAGCGACGAGCGCGCCATCGCCCGCGCGTTGGATCGCGGCGATGCCAGCGTGGCCGTGGTCGTGCCACGGCATTTCCAGCGCGATGTGCTGCGCGGCGAACGTCCGGCCGTACAGGTGCTGGCCGACGGCATCGACGGCAACAGCGCCGGCGTGGCGCTCGGGTACGTGTCGCGCATAGCCGCCGAGTATCAAGCGCGGCTGATAAGCGAGGACCCCGCGCTCGGCAGGCAGTTGCGCGATTTGCGCCGCGTGCAGGCCGAGCCGCGCTTCTGGTTCAATCCCGATTTGCAGAGCAAGGTGTACGTGGTGCCGGGCATTGTGGCGCTGCTGTTGTTGATCATCACCGTGTTTCTGACCAGCATGGGCATCGTGCGGGAAAAGGAGATTGGCACGCTCGAACAGCTCATGGTCACTCCCATACGCGCCACGCAGTTGATTTTGGGAAAAATCATCCCCTTCTCCATACTCGGCATGCTGGAAATCGCCATCGCCATGGGACTCGTCTACGTCCTCTTCGGCATCGGCGTGGAGGGCAGTCTGCTGCTGCTCTTCGCGGAGTCGGGCCTGTTCATTCTCACCACGTTGGGCGTGGGTATATTCATCTCCACCATCTCCGAAACGCAGCAGCAGGCGCTGTTCGTGGGCTGGTTTTTCATGATTTTCGCCATACTGCTCTCCGGCTTCTTCATTCCCATCGCCAACATGCCCGAAACCGTGCAATACCTCACCTATCTCAACCCGATGCGCTATTTCATGGTGATTCTGCGCGAAATCTACCTTAAAGGCAGCTCACTCCCCCATCTCCTCAACGAAACCCTGGCCATGGTCGTCTTCGGCGTCACCGTCTTCAGCGCCGCCGTGTGGCGCTACCGCGTCAAACTGGGCTGAGCGGGGGGAATCGCAATTTTTTTCGTCCTTGCGCCATGGCACCTTCGCTTTGAATTCCCTTCCTACTTCGGAAGAATGGAACGCAACGTCGCAGAGACGCAACGCGACGAGAGGGTGTTGTCTCGTTTCGCGATGCAATAAGCCTACCGCAGCGAGAAGAACATTGCGATTCCTTCCCTCGTCTCGTGTGCCGCGATGGCGATATCACGAACGCGATACCACGGCTTCATTGGTGAAGTCGACATCTTCTTGTCTGGCAGCGCTTGAGGTACGCGCGGAATTTCTCACGCGTCATACGTTTGCGAGGCGGATTCATCTCCGCAATCGCATCGATCACCGATGTAGCACCAAGGTACCCATCCCGGGCACCTTGCCTTTCTGAAAGGGCGCTTGTATTTTGACAAGCGCTGTCGGGCATGAAATCGTGCAATCCGACAACGACGCAGAGCGTGCCACAGGCCGGAGGTTACCATGATTGATCACATCCAGATAGAAAATTTCAAGAGTTTCAGGAAGATCGATCTCCATCTTGGCAACCTTAACATTTTCATAGGGACCAATGCCAGCGGTAAATCCAATTTTTTTGATGCTCTTCGGGTAATTCAAGGCATTGGCAATGGATTTACGATCAATGAGATTTTCGATGGCAAACCTAGAAGCGCAACAAGTGTAGTTTGGGACGGCATCCGCGGTGGAAGTACGCATGCATGTTTCACCGGATCGAGTACGCGGGAGATTATTATCCAGGTCTCCGGCACTCTCCAATCCAATGTTGACCAAAGGTGGACATACCGCATTGTTTTTTCCCCTCAAACCGGTAAAGTGATACATGAACGACTCGAGACCGACCGGGTGATTTTTATTTCCGATGACGTACCGGGAAATCAACTTGCCGAGCCAGCAATCACGGTGAAGTACTACGGAGGAAAAAAGGGGCGGCAACCCTATCGTGCATTCGAACGAACCCGTCCCGTTATAGCACAGTTCTCGATTCCACATTCGAACAGGAAAAAGGCGGATTCCGACCTTGCCCGGGAGGTATGTGGAATCATGGCGAATACTCAGAGAATTGATCCTTCTCCAACAATACTTCGGAGATATTCTCAAGCGCACACCATTTCCAGAATGGGTGAGCATGGGGAAAACTTCGCCGCATTGGTTCAAGTGATATTGAAGGATGAGAGCAGCAGAAAATCCTATCTTTCGTGGTTGAAGCAACTGAGACCGGCAGAGGTGGATGAGATCAAGATTTTGAAAGGCGCTGTTGAAGAACCACTCTTTGCGCTGGTGGAAGGCGGAAGGGATGTTCCAGCATCTGTGTTAAGTGACGGAACACTGCGTTTCGCCGCTATTACCGCCGCATTTTTTCAGCCGGATATGCCCGGGGTAATGACAATTGAGGAAGTTGAAAATG
Source organism: Bacteroidota bacterium (assembly GCA_035914695.1). GTDB lineage: Bacteria > Bacteroidota > Ignavibacteria > SZUA-365 > SZUA-365 > JAOSJT01. Next base: position 5,491 of record JAMIQH010000127.1, read on the forward strand.
GGATCCATGCC
>JAMIQH010000128.1:0-15340 GCA_035914695.1 Bacteroidota bacterium
CGCGCGTGAAGCGCAACGGCACCTGCACGGTGTGCGAGGACTGCGGTACCACCAGCGGTTGCTCCTGAGCCGCGCCCGCTGTCGGCTTATCACAACATCGGCGACGAACGTCCTCAACGTTCGTCGCTTTTTTTGTACATTGCTTTCTACGTTCCAGCCGAAGGATACCGTCATGCGCATCCAACGCCTCGTGCTTCCTGCTCTCCTGCTCCTGTTCTCCCTTGCGCTGCTGTCTGCCTGCGACGGCATTCGCTTCTGGGAGCGCAGCCAACAAAGCATTCCCGCTCCGCCGATTGGCAACAAAGACGAATTGCTCAACATCCGTAAGCGTGCCGCCGCCCTGCAAACCGCGATTGAGCAGCTGCCGCGTCGCGATGTGCAGTTGACCATCGGCGATACCGTGATCAACGCAGCGTTGTACGGCGATGGACAGCAACCGGTGCTCGTGGATGAACAATGGTCCAACAGTATCGGCCAGAGCGGACGCTATCGTTACTACTTCGAGGAAGGCAATCTCTTCCATTTTTACGGGCGCACGTCGCTCACACTCAATGCGGGAGAGGCCGGTGGCGAACGTGCGGATATTCTCCTTCGCCTGTATTTCAATGCGAAGGGCAACATGTTCGATTATGAGAAGAAGGTGGGCGAATCCTCGCTGGAAATGACCGAGGACGAAATGCCCGCGATCATGCGTCGCGCCGAGGCACTTCGCTTGCTGGCCTACAGCGACAGCAGCGGCGCCATCGACACGGTGGCATTCAAGGCGATGTTGCACAACGATGCCGAAGCGGAACTCGCCGAAAACCGTCCGCCCGACGAAATCCCCGCAACACCTCCGGCAGAAGCGGGGCCCGAGCCCGCACCAGCCGCGCAGCCCGCGCCAGCCGCGCAGCCCGCGCCAGCCGCGCAGCCCACGCCAGTCGCGAAGCCCGCACCAGCCGCGAAGCCCGCACCAGCCGCGAAACCCGCACCAGCCGCGAAGCCCGCGCCAGCCGCGAAGCCCGCGCCAGTCGCGAAGCCCGCGCCAGTCGCGAAGCCCGCGCCAGTCGCGAAGCCCGCGCCAAAGGTCGCTTCTGCGCCCAAGGAAACCCCGCGTGTCAGCACGCCTGTCACGGCAGCGAAGAAAAGCGCAAGACCGACGCCGGCCCAGGCGAAGCCGAGCCCAGCGCCCACGACGACGGAAGTGGCTGCCGATCCCAGCATTCCGGCGCATACGCATCGCATGTTGCCCGGCAGTGTGCGCTCGGCCCGTGTGCAATTCCAGAAAGGCAGCACGGGCGTTACCTTGACAGCGCAACTCGGGAAAGGTGCGCATCAGGAATACGTACTTCGCGCCCGCCGTGGTCAGGGTATGAATGTGACGCTGGACAGCGAAAATCCGGATGTGTATTTCCGCATTTTCCTGAACGATGGCGACATCAGCGGTGAACGTCGCAGTTGGTCGGGTACGCTGCCGCGCTACGGTGATTATCACGTGGTGGTGTATCTCAAGAGCGGGCAGTCGGCAAATTTCACCATCACCATTGGAATTCAGTGATCGCTGCGAGGGAGCTTCGCGACTCTGGAGTATGAACGAAGGCGGCGTGCGTTGAAGCGCACGCCGCCTTTCCATTGGCATGAAACCGTCTCCGGCGAGGAAGTGGTTATTGCGCGTTGCCCGGACCGGCGGCGCGCGCCTTGCTGCGCTCCATGGACTGCAACGCCAGGTACTGTGGTCCGAAACGTTTCAGATTGTCAATTTCGTTGTCGTAGGCGTCGTAGTGCCGCTCCTCGTCCTGCACCAACTGCTCGAAGATTTGCTTGGTGACGGAGTCGTGATGCGCGGAGCACTCTCCGGCCCAGATATTGTACTGCCGCGCGCTTTCTTCTTCCATGGCGGCCGCCTTGGCCAGCATTTCCTGAACGTCGTGAATGGGCAGCACGTCGGCACCCACGACCATGTTCACTTCGCCTTTGAGAAAAAGGATGCGCTCGGCGAGATGCTCGACATGCAGCATTTCCTCGATGGCGGTGCGTCGGAAAAGTGCGGACAGAAGTTCATAGCCCTGATCGTCGCAGTGAAAATGAAAGTACATGTACTGGTGGACGGCATGCAGTTCGTCGGCCACCGCCTTGTTCAACAGTTCAATGCTGTGCTCATGCATGGTCTGCCTCCTTGAGCGGTTCATAAAAAATCGAGAATGCTTTGGCGAAATAGTGCATTCGGACCCGAGAGTTTGTAATTTCACCAATCCCATCGAAAGGCGCAACGCCGCCGCAACCGTTCGCGATCGCATAGCTGGAGGATGCATGTTTTCCGCTCGACTTCCCGGAGTACTCAGCGACAATCCTCTTACCATTGAAGTGGCGCGGCTTCGCGCCGAAGGCGTCACAATACTGGATCTCGCCATCTCCAATCCCACGGAGGTCGGTCTGTGCGCTGGCGAGGAATTTCGCGAGGCGCTGAACGGTAGTGCCGAGACGCGATATGCTCCGACACCGCGAGGATTGCGTTGCGCGCGTGAAGCCATTGCGCGCTACTATCTCGCCGATGGACATGTGGTCGATCCGGAGCAGATCCATTGCTGCTCGGGAACGAGCGAGGCCTACAGCTTCGTGTTCAAATTGCTCTGTGATCCGGAAAATTCGGTGCTCGTTCCACATCCCGCCTATCCGTTGTTCGAACACCTCGCCTCGCTGGATGGTGTGCGGCTTCGCCCGTACCGGCTGCGGCGCACGCCTCTGGGACGCTGGCGCATCGACTTCGGCTCGCTGGACGATGCCTGCGCCGAGCGTCCACGCGCAGTCATTGTGGTCAATCCCTCGAATCCCGTGGGCGCCTACCTCGATCCCGAAGACCTCGCCCATTTGCGTGCGTTTTGTCTGCGCCGCGGCATAGCAATGATCGTGGATGAAGTGTTCTGGGATTATCCGCTGGCCACGGTGGGCGCGCGCGCGCGCACCGTGGAGGATGCCGAAGTGCTGTGCTTTACGTTGAACGGGCTGTCGAAATTGCGTGGATTGCCTCAGCTCAAACTCGCCTGGATCGTGAGCAGCGGGCCGCGCGTGCTATTGGAACAAGCGCTCACGCGGCTGGACATCATCGCAGACGCCTACCTGAGTGCCAGCACACCGGTCATGCTCGCCGGTGCGCGTTTACTCGACACCGGTGCGCCATTGCACAAATTGATACATGATCGCTGCGCGGCGAATCTGCGCGCATTGCGTGACATGCTGGCGGGACATGCGTCGCTGCAACTGCAGGAGCCCTGCGGAGGTTGGAGCGCGGTGATCGATTTGCCCCGCGACACCGACGAGGAGCGCTGGGTGGTGCGTCTGCTGAAGGAACAAGGCGTATACGTGCATCCCGGGTATTTCTTCGATTTTCCCCGAGGCGCGCATATCGTGCTCAGTCTTCTGCCGGACGAGGCGCTGTTTCGCGACGGCGTACAGCGCATGTTGGCGCTTTCCTGAGCGCATCGCGTCGGACCTGTCGGCTTCAAACGCACGCGGCCCCCGGAATCAGGGGGCCGCGTCGTTTACGACAATGAATCGCCGTGCTGTCGGCGGACTGCTTCGCGCGTATCGTGTGAGAGAAGGCGGGCCGCTTATTTGCCAGCGGCGGCGATCAGATTCAGCGCGCTGCCTGCTTTCCACCAGGCGATTTGCTGTTCGTTCATCGTGTGATTGAGCAGCACCATGTCGCTGCTTCCATCGGCGTGTGCGAGAAGCATGGTGAGTGGAGCGCCGGGACGTAAGTCGTCCACAAGCAGGGTGATGCGATCGTCCTCCTGAATCTTTGCGTAATCGGCCGGATTCGCGAAGGTAAGCGGCAACATGCCCTGCTTCTTGAGATTGGTTTCGTGAATGCGCGCGAAGGATTTCACAATGATGGCCTTGCCGCCGAGATGACGCGGTTCCATCGCGGCATGCTCGCGGGAAGAACCCTCGCCGTAATTCTCGTCGCCGATCACCACCCAGCCCTCGCCGGCGGCTTTGTACGCGCGCGCCACGTTGGGCACCTCGTCGTACTCGCCACTGAGCTGGTTCTTGACTTTGTTTGCGACGCCATTGAACTCGTTGATCGCGCCGATAAACATGTTGTTGGAGATGTTGTCGAGATGTCCTCGGAAGCGCAGCCACGGGCCGGCCATGGAAATGTGGTCGGTGGTGCATTTCCCACGCACTTTAAGCAACAGGCGCAGGTCGCGGAAGTCCTCGGTCTTCGGGGCGGCGAAAGGCGTAAGCGCCTGCAGGCGGTTGCTGCCGGGATCGATGGCGACGGTAATGGCGCTGCCGTCCTCGGCGGGAGGCACGAAGCCGTCGGGATCGGGTACGAAGCCGGCGGCGGGCAGCATGTCGCCGGTGGGAGCTTCGAGGCGAACTTCCTCGCCGTGCTCGTTTACCAGCGTGTCCTTGGTGAAATCGAAGGTCAGCGTGCCGGCGATAGCCAAGGCGGCCACGGTTTCGGGACTGGCCACGAAGGCGTGTGTATCGGGATTGCCATCGTTACGTCCGGTGAAATTGCGGTTGAACGATGTGATGATGCTGTTGCGGTCGCCCTTTTGCACATCGTGGCGCTTCCACTGACCGATGCACGGTCCGCAGGCATTGGCGAGCACCGTGCCGCCGATGGCTTCGAGCAGCGCCAGTTGGCCGTCGCGCTCGATGGTGGCGCGCACCTGCTCGGAGCCCGGGGTGATGGTGAATTCGGATTTGGCCCGCAGTCCCTTGGCCTGCGCCTGCCTCGCCACGGCGGCGACGCGGTCGATATCCTCATAGCTGGAATTGGTGCACGAGCCGATGAGCGCCACGCGTAACTCCTCGGGCCAACCGTTTTCGCGCACAGCGGCGGCGAATTCGGAGATGGGGTGGGCGCGGTCGGGCGTGAAGGGGCCGTTCACATGCGGTTCGAGCGTGTCGAGATCAATGTGAATGACCTGATCGTAGTAGGATTCCGGATTGGCCTCGACTTCGGGATCCGCCTGCAGATGCGCGGCAACGGTATCGGCGAGGGCGGCGACATCGGAGCGGGCCGTACTGGCGAGATAGGCCGCCATATTGGCGTCGTAGGGGAACAGCGAGGTTGTGGCTCCGATTTCCGCGCCCATGTTGCAGATGGTGCCCTTGCCTGTGGCCGAGATGCTGCGCGCGCCGTCGCCGAAATACTCCACGATGGCGCCGGTCCCGCCCTTCACGGTGAGAATGCCGGCGAGTTTGAGAATCACATCCTTGGGTGAGGTCCAGCCCTTCAGCGTGCCGGTGAGTTTGACACCGATGAGTTTGGGAAACTTGAGTTCCCACGGCATGCCGGCCATCACATCCACCGCATCGGCGCCACCCACACCGATGGCGATCATGCCGAGGCCGCCGGCATTGGGCGTATGCGAATCGGTACCGATCATCATGCCACCGGGGAAGGCGTAGTTCTCGAGCACCACCTGATGAATAATGCCGGCGCCGGGCTTCCAGAAGCCGATGCCGTATTTCTTCGACACGGAGGCGAGGAAGTCGAACACCTCGCGATTGGTATCAAGCGAGGAGGCCAGATCGCGCTCGGCGCCGTGCTCGGCCAGAATGAGATGGTCGCAGTGTACCGTTGAGGGCACCGCAACGTTGGGAATGCCGGCGCTCATGAATTGCAGCAGAGCCATCTGCGCTGTGGCGTCCTGCATGGCGATGCGATCGGGTCCGAAATTCGCATAATCCTTGCCGCGTTCGCACGGCGCTTCCGGTGTCTCCCAGAGATGCGTGTAGAGCACTTTCTCCGCGAAAGTCATGGGTCGGCCGAGCATGGCGCGCGCCTGTTCCACTTTGCCGGGCAATTCGCCGTACACCCGTTGAATCATATCGATATTCATCGTCATGGTGTTTCCTCACTCCAATGTGCAGATGGTCGGAATCCTCAATATAACAATTTGGATGCATTATGAGGGGAAATGGACGCACGGAATCGCGGAAAAAGCAACAGGCACGCAGGTGCTGCCACCGCGTGCCTGTGCAATGTTGAGGAACGGACTGTCAGCGGGCGTTCCTGGTCCACTCGTAATAGGTTGTCTCCAGCTCGTGCGCAGTCGGCATGGGGAAGAAGAGCATATTGCCTTCTTTGTCGAAGAACCAGAAGCCATGCCGCAGCACGCGATAGGAGATGCTGTGCAACACCGACGACAGACTGATGGTTTTCACCGGCTTATTTTCGTATTGCTGCATTTCGAGCAGACAGTCGAGCAAACGGTAGGGATTGCTGTCGGGGATGGGCGAAACGATGATTTCGCGATTGCGGCTTTCCGTTAAAAACTCCTCGATGTTGAGATCGATCTGGGTGAAGCAGAGTTTGGGGGCGCCTTTCGCCACATCCGATGTGATATAGGAGCCGAAGGCGCGCTGGTCGAGTCGCGATGCGATGAGATTGTTGACCGGAGCCACTTCCTGGAAAATGCGGATGAGGCCGGGCTCGTTTTCGGCGGTGTATTCAGCGGGCGAAAGCTTGAGTGCCTTGCCGTTTACGGTGACCAGATAAAGATTCCGAATCGCTTCCAAGGGCACATGCTCCAGCACACGATAGGAGGAGATGAACTTGGTGCGTTTCGGCGATCCATCCTCATGGGGCACCGTTGCCTGGAGATATTCGTCGATCTTGAAATACGGATTGCGGAAGTTGATGTCGAGTTCCGCGAAAATCACCTTGCCCGTGAAATGCCGCGCGCTGCCGATGGTGTAGTGCTGCGCGAAAGCCGCCGGCTCGAGCTGCGATGCAACGAGGGCGTTCATGGGGAAGACGATCATATACAGGTGTTTTGGGTAGTCGCTCATGCTACTCTGCGAATCGTTGCACTTGGTGAAAGACGGAGCCGGTAATCTAGGCAAAGTTGCCCTGACCCGCAAGCGTATGCGCGGGCAAATCATCGGGAAAAGTATGAGGAGACGAACGTTGGCTCCCGCCCGGGAATGTGGCGTCGCGTGTCGATCCGCCGCCGTGATGAGCGATGTTGTCACGCGGGTACACGCGTGCGCATTGCATTAGTTTTTATCGAGGATATTGTTACATTAGCTGTCCATGCCGTACCCTGCACGGTTCCGCGATGCGGAGAATGGGGACGCGGCCATCACTGCTGTCGATCACCTACGGAGATTTCCATGGCGGTATACCACTCTGAGAAGGACTTCCTCCGGTCGTTGAAGCGTTTCAACGCGCTTTCATCGCACAAATACGAATGGCACACAGGCGTATCCGAGAAGCTGCATCAATGCGTGTTTGGTCATGAAATTCCCCCGGATACGCTGTATTTCAAAAAACCGCTGGACATGGAGGGAGAGACCAAGGTCCGTGTGTGCGCGAATTGCATGAAAACGCTCGTGCATCTGACCGTGGATCTCGATGTGCACAGCAAGCAGGTTTCCGAGCGCCTCTACCGGGATCGCCATCCCGCGCAACCCAAAATCCTGAAAATCAGCGCACGGTAATGTCCGCGCGCTTCGCATGCCATGGGGGTGCCTCGACGGGCATCCCCATTTTTTCACATGAACGACGCACGAGGGACACGTCGGCATGATTTTGCGATTCGGCCTTCTCGATTGGGCGATACTCGCGGCGTATCTCGTGGCGCTGCTGTTGCTGGGGCTACGTGGTGCGCGCTCCCGGCGCGGTGATGCCGAGGATTTCCTCGTCGGCGGCAGAACGCTGACGGTGCCGGCCTTCGTGGCCGGGCTGGTGTCCACCTGGTATGGCGGCATCCTCGGCGTGGGCGAGTTTTCCTATCTCAACGGCCTGTCGAACTGGGTGGTATTCGGCGCACCGTACTATGTGTTTGCCCTGGTGTTCGCGTTATTGTTCGCGCGCAAGGTGCGCGAATCCGCATCCTACTCCATTCCCGACATGCTGTATCGGCAATACGGCAGGCGGACCGGCATGCTGGGCTCGCTGCTGGTGTATTTCAACAGTTCGCCCGCACCGTACACGTTGATGCTTGCGGTGTTGCTGCAAGTGGTGACGGGGTGGTCTCTGTTGCTCTGCGTGCTTGTTGGTACAGCGGTCAGTGTGCTCTCCGTGTATTCCGGGGGTTTCCGAGCTGTGGCGCGTATTGACCGTGTGCAGTTCGTGTTGATGTTCGGCGGCTTTCTCTTGTTGCTGGCCTTTCTCATCCCGGAGCATGGCATAATTCCCTTTCTGACGAACACGCTTCCGGAGACGCATTTCCAACTGTTTGGCGGGCATGGATGGCAGTACATCCTGGTGTGGTTTTTCATCGCGTTGTGGACGCTGGTGTCGCCGCAATTTCACCAGTTCACGTTGAGCGCGAAATCCCCTCGGGTTGCGCGACGCGGCATCGTGCTGTCGGTATTGTGCTGGTTCGCGCTGGATGGCATCACCACGCTATCGGGCATGTACGCGCGGGCGCTGCTGCCCGACATGTCCAATGCGGCCATGGCCTATCCGCTGTTGGCGGAGACGGTTTTGCCGGAGGTGTTCAAGGGACTGTTTTTTCTCGGCCTTCTGGCCACGGTGATGTCCACCAATGATGGGCTTTTATTCATCGCCTCGGTTACCGCGGGTCGCGACATCGCGGGACGGCTGCAGCCCGCCACCGATGAGGGCGCCGACAGGCGATTGACGCGCTATGGTGTGCTCTTTACCGCGCTGCTGTCGGCGGCGGCGGCGCTGCTGTTCCCTTCGGTGATAGAGTTGTGGTACATCATCGGCACGCTGTTCATTCCGGCGCTGTTGTTGCCGCTCACCGCTGCCTACTATCCGCGCCTGGCGTTGGCGCCCCGGGCGACGTTTCTGGTGATGCTCGGTGCCTTCGGGCTATCGTTGCTGAGCTTTGTGCTGGGGAGGTTGTCGGAGACGGGTGCCTATCCGTTGGGCATCGAACCGATGTACGTCGGACTCGCGCTTTCCATCGGGTCGTATGTGTTCGGGGTGTTGCGGCGCAGCGGTGAACAATCAAAGCGGGATGCGGCACAAGGCCGTACCCCGCTCTAGCTCGTTGATGCTAGCAACTATTCAAGATTGTTATAGTTGCTATTCCACTTCAGCGAAGGCCGTGCGCGTGGACAGCGCGGAGGACAGTTCGTTCACACAGGAAATGATGTTGTCGTGTTCCTCGGTCGGCAGGATTTCGAGCGCTTGTTCGTACACGTGAATGCACTCGAGCCCCACTTTGCGGGCAACAGTTTCGCCTTGCTTGGTCAGCCGGACGTTGATGATTCGTCGATCGGCCGGGTCGATATGACGCGTTACATAGCGTTTTTTCACGAGCCCGTCGATGATTCTCGTCAAGCGGCTGCTGGTCAAGCTCATTCGGGCGGCGATGTCCTTCACCGAGAGTTCTGTATCGTGATGAAATGCACGAAGGCATTTGAACTCGGACAAGGACAGCTCCGCGCGTTCGGCGATTTGTTCCTGCTTGCGTTGGCAGGTCCACATCAGTTTCAGTGTCAGGCTGGCTAGGGTTTCTGCGCGTTGGAAGACTTCTGTTTCTGGCATGTCGCACCATGGTGAAATATCGTACTCAACATATCGCAAACTATAGATAATGTCAAGGGAATTTTAAGAGCCGTTAATGGGATAATCGAGTTCCCATTTCTCCCCGCCGCGTGTATTCGGAGGCGGCAGGTTTGATTTCCTTGACCAATCCTCGTATCATATCGCGATTCTTGCACGAAACACAGAGGAGCAGAGCATGGAGCAGTTCCGTCAAAGCATGCTGGATCTCGTCATTCAGACATCAACAAATCTTCCGGCGGATGTGCGCCGGGCCATGGAAGGGATTCTCGACAAGGAGGAGCCGGGTTCGCGCGCGTCGATGGCACTGGCAACCATTGCGCGCAACATCGACATGGCGTGCGAAAACGAGGGTGCCATTTGCCAGGATACCGGCATGCCCACATTTAAAATCAAGACACCGCGGGGCGCGGATCAGTTGGCGATGAAGGAAGACATCCTTTGGGCCGTGGCCGAAGCCACGCGCTTGGGGAAGCTGCGGCCGAACACGGTGGATTCCATCACCGGAAAAAACAGCGGCAACAACCTCGGCGCGGGCGCACCGATTTTTTACTGGGAGCAATGGGACAAGGACGAAATCGAGGTCAAGCTCATCCTCAAGGGCGGTGGCTGCGAGAACAAGAACATTCAGTACTCGCTGCCCATGGTGCTCGATCATCTGGGCAAGGCCGGGCGCGATATCGATGGCGTGCGCAAATGCATTTTGCACGCGGTGTGGCAGGCGCAGGGGCAGGGATGCTCGGTGGGTGCCATCGGTGTGGCCATCGGATCCGATCGCGCATCGGGCTATGCTTATGCCAAGGAGCAGTTGTTCCGCGAACTCGACGACACCAATCCCGATCCACTGCTCGCCGCACTCGAAGACGATATCATGAAGCATGCGAACACGCTCAACATCGGGCCGATGGGCTTCGGCGGGGCGAGCACGCTTATTGGATGCAAAATTGGCAGCTATCACCGGCTGCCGGCCAGCTTTTTCGTGTCCGTGGCCTACGATTGCTGGGCGTTCCGTCGTCTCGGGGTGCATATCGATGCGAATAGCGGCGCCATCACGCGCTGGATGTATCGCGATGCCGATCCCGCGCGCATGGCGCGAGGCGAGGGTATTCCCCTTACCGGCCGCGAAGTACTGCTCAAGGCACCTATTTCCGATGAACTCATCCGCTCGCTCAAGGTGGGCGACATCGTGCTGATCGACGGGACGATGTTCACCGGCCGCGATGCGCTGCACAGCTATCTGATGACGCACGATGCTCCGGTGGACATGGGCGGAGGCATCATTTACCACTGCGGTCCCGTGATGTTGAAAGACGCCGAGGGCGTGTGGCATGTGAAAGCGGCGGGACCCACCACCAGCATCCGCGAGGAACCGTATCAGGCCGAGATCATCCGTAAGTTCGGCCTGCGGGCGGTGATTGGGAAAGGTGGCATGGGGATGAATACGCTGAAGGCGCTTCAGGAGCATGGAGCGGTATATCTCAATGCCATCGGCGGAGCGGCGCAGTACTACGCGGAAACCGTGCGTAGCGTGCCCGCAGTGCATTTCCTGGAGGAATTCGGCGTTCCTGAAGCTCTGTGGCATTTTGAAGTGGAAAAATTCGCCGCCATTGTCACCATGGACGCCCACGGTAATTCGCTGCACGCCGATGTGGAGCAGGATTCGGCCGAACGGCTCAACCATCTCGAACTGAAGGTGCTGCAATAATGGATACCATCGAACGGTCATTTCGCGAGGCACAGGATTGCCTCGCCGCCTTTCTCGCCGACACGGAGCAGTTTGGTCGGGTGCGTCGCTTCGCCGATGTACTCGCGGCATGTTTTCGCAATGGAGGCAAGGCGCTCTCCTGCGGCAATGGCGGCTCGATGAGCGACGCGATGCACTTTGCCGAGGAGTGGAGCGGTCGTTATCGCAGCGAGCGCCCGCCGCTTCCCGCCATCGCCTTCAGCGATCCGGGGCATATGAGCTGTGTGGCAAACGACTACGGCTTTGCCGAGGTGTTCGCGCGTCAAGTGCAGGCGCTTGGTCGTGAAGGCGATGTGCTGCTGATGTTGAGCACGAGCGGTAATTCCCCCAACCTGCTGCGAGCGGCCGAGGAAGCCAGGCGGCGGGGTGTGACCACCGTTGGCCTGCTCGGAAAGGGTGGTGGATCGCTGCTGCCACTGTGCGATGTACCGATCATCGTTCCCGGTTCCACCAGCGATCGCATTCAGGAATTGCATATCAAGATCATTCACATCGTGATTGAAACCGTGGAGCGAGAGCTGTTTCCCGCACTGTACAGCGATTGATCGCTATCCCGTCCTCGATCATCGCAGCACCCGCGGATGCGGAATCGTTGGGGCTCCGGTAGAGCCGCCCGCGATAACGGGAAGCGGTCGAAGCGTCATCGAGATGATGGAAAGATCGTGCCTGGTTTTTGACCCCACCCTGCACCCCCTTGCCGTTGATGGTGAGGGGGTTGATTTTTCCCCTTACATCTTTGCTCCTCCCGCATTGGTCGTTCGCCATTGGCTTCCAACGGGAGCCATTAGTGCCAGAGCGCGTTGCCCGTTCGCATGCCGACGCAGATGTTACTCGGGTCCCTGCGGCTGTCTGTGCGCCGCAATCGCCGAAGTATCGAAGTGCGGAAGGAAGCGGGAGCTGCTTCTTCAAGGCTACGGAAAACGCAAACTGTTCCGGTTTCCAGTTCCAAAATGAAACACATTCGGCCATGAATGCGAATCTGGATGAAGGAGGCATGCGATTCCAGGCCAAAAAGTGCGATCCAAGCAATGGCACGGTGTTTGATGCATATCCAACAGTTTGTTATTGCACACTTGATATAGAGGAAAGATGATGAAAACCGCAACGATTGTCCTGCTTCTTTTCATGACGAGTATGGCCTTGGCAGAAGAGCCGGTGCTGCGTGCGGCGAAAGCATCCACCACCAGCAAAGCGATCATGGAAGCAGGCGTGGATATGATGTCTTTGAGCGCCATTCATGTGAGCGACGTTGTGAAAATCAGCTGGCATACACGGTTCGAGCGCAGAAACATCGGCTTCGAGGTCGAACGGCGCACGCAGGATGCCGCTGCCTGGGAGACCATCGGCTACGTACACGGCGGTCGTACCACCGCGTCGCCCAAATCGTATGAATTCACCGATCGCAATGCCCCCGACAAGGTGACCTACTATCGACTCAAGCAAGTGTCGGACAATAGCCAATCCATCTACACGTCTGTGATGACTGTCGTGCCGCTGCAGGTTTCCACCACCTTCAGCGTGAACAAGGTGAGCAACGCTCCCTTGCGTGTATACACCACGCTGTCCATCGCTGTGGAGAAGGACGAAGAAGTGACGGTAAGCATACTTGACGTCCATGGGAAGGAATTGAGCGTGGTGTTGGATCGCGTTATGCTCAACGCTGGCCATCACCTCATCCCCTTCAATGCAAAAGAACTGCCTGCGGGAGCGTATCTGCTGAAAATGACGAGTGCGGACGGTATTCGTACGCGCACGCTGCTCAAATCGTAGATCGCTTAGCATTCATGCACGCACACGGGGCCTCCGGTCAAACCGGCGGCCCCGTTGTTATTTCCCGCGAATGGCTGGCACCCCTACCAGTGTCCGCTCCAGTTCTGGCGCTCGCGCCAGAGTAAAAGCAAATGCTTTTCGGAAATGGCGCGCTTGAGCAAACTCCCGAGAAAACCGACGAAATTCAGTCTCGTACCGAGTGGAAGAGATGCCCAACCGATGGCGAGATGCTTGCCGAGCGAAACAACTTCACCCAATACACGCGGTCGGTAACGCTTGGGCGTGCGTCCAGCGATCACGGCGCGGAGATTGTCGGCGGTGAGATACCCCTGCTGGAGGGCGAATTGCGCGGCGGTGGGCACTGCAGCCCCGGTAATCGGATTGATGGCAAGCGCATTGTCGCCAATGGCGAATACTTCGGGAAAACGTGGGAGACGAAGGTACTCGTTTACCACAACGCGTCCCTGCGGACCGGTTTCGGCGCCGCTGCGGCGGATAAGATCGGAAATGCGAATGCCGCCCGTCCATACCATGGTGCGGGTGGGAATGGGCTCGCCCGGGTCGCGTAACACAAGCAGGCGTCCGTCACGCTCCTCCATGCCGGTAACCCGGGTGTTGGTGATGATCTGTATGCCCATGGCCTGCATGGCTTCGACGGAACGCGCGATCTGCTTCCCATCCAGTGACGGGAGGATGCGGTCGGACAGCTCGATCAACACCATCTCGGGCTCGGATACATCGATATGGTACTGCTCGCTCAGAATGTCGAAGCGCTCGGCCATTTCCGTGGCCAATTCCACGCCGGTGAGCCCTCCGCCTCCGATGACGAAGCGCAGAAATTCCTTGCGCCTGTTGAGATTGCTCTCGGAAGCGGCGATGGCAAACATCCGCTCGGTATGCTCGCGCAACAGTTCGGAGTCGCGCAATTCCTTGAGCTGAAAAGCGTGCTCCTCAAGTCCGGGAATCTGGTAGAAGTTGGTTTTACTCCCAAGCGCGATGACAAGATAGTCGTAGCGCAAGCGTCGCGTTGTGGCATCGCTGGTCTGTGTAATGCCGAAATCCAACTCCACCTGTTTCTCCGGCAAATCAATACGCGTCACCTCGCCGAGATGAAAAGTGACATTGGGTCGACGGGCGAGGAAACGTGCGAGGGGAACGGTGATTTCGCTTTTTCGCACGGCGCGTTCGTGCAGACGCGTTTCGAGAAGGTGGTACGTATGCCTGTCCACAAGATGGATGCGCACGCGTTCATCCCGCCGAAACAGGCGCGAGAGACGGGTCACGCAGCTCATTCCTCCGTAACCGGCTCCGAGTATGACAATATCTATGTGCTTCATGAAGTGCTCGATGGAAACTCGGCGAATAAAACTATAACATTCCCCAATGGGAAAAAGGTGCCGCGTTGCGCGCGCTGCCAGAACATAGCGGTACGTACCTGGCGAGGATTGCACGCATCTTGGCGGCGCTTGGAGAAAACGCACAAGGCCCGCCTGATGTGGCGGGCCTTGTGTCATTGCGAGTGGATGGAGGAATGCTATTGCAGCGCAAGGGCCTTTTCTGCCGCTTCCAGCATGGGCTTGGTGGAAATGGGCGCGCCCACCGCTGTTTTCATCCACAAATCGGGTGAAACACTACCAATCGCGCACATGCGTTGCATTTCCCTGGCCAGATTCTTGCCCTGCAAATACTGCTCGATCTGGAAAGCGATGATATGGCCGAGCGGATAATCCGGCGTGTACAGTCCCGCATCCACCATGTGGGAGTAAATGGCGAGCAAGGGAACGTCTTTCATGCCGAGCACGGGCGCGTAGTAAGCGTTCCAAACCTCTTTGGCAATGCCCAGTACCGCTTCGCGAAACTGCTCGGCGCTGCATTCGGGGTGCTCGTACAGCCAGCGCCAGGCGCGCATATCGATGAGCGCGACGCCGGCGATTTCGTACGTGGACCAGAGTACATCCAGCGCGTTCAAGGCCTCACGACGCGGATCCTGCTGCTTGAAGCCGAGTAATTCGAGATCGCGGGATTGGAAGACGAAAGCGAAACCCTCGGTGAAGGCGGTGTTGGGCACGCCACGCAGCAACGTGTGATCGATGTAGCGGTACGAAAGCACCTGCTCGACATTGTGCCCGAGTTCGTGTATCGCAATGTTGTACCCCTTGTACTTCATTCCTCCAGTGGGAATACGGGTGCGCAGACGTGCTTTGTCCGAAACGCGTCCCGCTCCCATCGCATGCCCCGCGCCGCGCGAAGCATCAACACCGATGGCACCAGCGATAGCGAATGCCATGCCGGGATCGAAACCCAATTTGCCAAGAATGACGGGGATGTCGCGCTCGAAGGCC
>JAMIQH010000129.1:0-3704 GCA_035914695.1 Bacteroidota bacterium
GTATGCTGATCCCGATGAGATAGCCTTTTGCGATTTCTGTGCGACTTGGCTCCGTCGCAATGGAGTATCTTACGCAATATCAATGACTTAGACTACGCTGCCGGAGAATCCCAGTCTCTCCGCAAGAAAATGCCCTTCGAATCTGGAGGGCTTTTTCGTACCGATTCAGGGCTTCAGAGAGCATGGGTACACAATCTCTGCGTGCAGATCGGAGCCCGTTGAACAAGAAAAGCATTTCCTCTTAGAGCACAACCAGGGAGGTGGACTGTGTATTACGCTTATATTCTCGAAAGTCTGCGAGATGAGACACATTATTTCGGTTCGTCTGCCGATGTCGAAGCACGACTTCGCGAGCATAATGCGGGGCGATCACGCTACACAAAAGGGCACCGTCCATACAAGGTGCTTTACATCGAGGAATTCGAGACACGTGCCGAAGCGTGCAAACGCGAGCGTTTTTTCAAATCGATTGAAGGGTATCGATGGCTTAGATCCATAGGAATTCTATGAAAGGGTAACTGTAAATATGGGTACCCTGGGTTCTCCCACAGGGATCCCTTCGGGAGAATCCCAGTCTCTCCGCAGATAAAAGCCCTTCGGTCACGAGGGGCTTTTTCCGTTGTCGGCGCTGTGCGCCAGTAGCAATCGGGGATGTGGTCAAGTGAAAACGCAGAGCCGCGAAGGCGCAGGGACGCGATGGCGCGGTGACGCGACGGCACGGAGTCTCAATAGTGTGTGAACGCAAGGCCACAGAAACGCAAGATCGGTGATTCGATTCCACCTGCGTCTTCGGGCCATTGCGCCCTTGCGTTGAAGAGCTCGATCGCGCACACAAGGGCCACAAAAATACAAGGTCGTAGCGACGCGGAGACGCAAGTAAGGGAATCGAAATGCAGCGTCGTCGGGCCGCGGAGCCGCAAGGAGGGTGATTCGATTCCACCGCGTCTTCGGGACGTTGCGTCCATGCGTTGAAGAGCTCAATCGTGCATTCAAGGGACACAAGAATACAAGGTCGCAGCGACGAGGGGAGGTAATGAACGGAACCGAAACGCAACGCCACCGGGACGAGGAACCGCAAGGAGGGTAATTCGATTCCACTCGCGTCATCGGTCCGTTGCGTCCTTGCGTTGAAGGATCCGGTCGCGCACACGGAAAGCAACATGAGAAACATAGTACGTTGATTGTTTGTCACAGTAATTATGATATGGGGACATTGTAGTCGTGAATACTATGACGCAATTTTGGGATGCATCGAGAAATAAAGTTATACATTGACGGTCCCGCCTATTGACTTTGATCTCTGAAAATGCAAGAATGCGGCGTCCCCACAACATCACGCAGAAGGAAACGATGGACTACACCACGATTCATCCGCTGTGCGCCAGCCAGGCGCATCTCATTGATCTCCACTTGTGGCGTGGAGCGCCGGAAAACTTGGATGAGCATCATCCCGTGCAAATTCTTGTGAACCACGGCTATGTCGTGGGGTTTTGTCCCGCCAGACTGCAACCGACATGGTCGGCGTACAGGGTTGCCTTCGCAACCAGAGATGTCGATTTCGCCCGTCCGCTGATGTATCATGATGATTTGCGCCTCACTCCGGAACACCGCATCGGTCGATCCACATTCGGTAAACTCGGAGGAATTCCGCTGGACGTCGGTCACATGACACCGAACGAGGTCATCAACCGGCAATTCGGACGCCTCGCTCAGATGGAGACCTTCCTCATGTCGAACATGAGTCCGCAGTACGGGGCTCTGAACAGAGGCGTATGGCTGAAGTTGGAAACCGCGATCCGAGAGATCAAAGACGAGGACGGGAAGGATCATGTATGGGCCATCGTCGGTCCGGTTTTCGGCGAGCAGTCAGCAACCGTGTACCGCGGGGAAAACAAGCACGTCCCGGTTCCCGACGCGTATTTCTGCGTCATCGTCGATCCGCACACCTATCCGTACGATACTCCGTCAAAAGTCGCGCTCGATTGTTTTATCATCCCTCAAATCGCGCCCTCCAATACGAATCCGGAGGACTATCCTTCAACCTTGGAGGAAGTTGAAGCCAGGACGAAACTGAATTTCTTCCCCTCATGGAGTCGTGAACTTCCACTGGGAAGTACGGCGAAGGCAGCTGCAGTAAGCGAGAGTCGGATTCAACGGGCGCTACAGATTGTGAAAGTGAATCGAGCGCCCGCAGCACACACTATCGGCGAAACACGCTCCGAAGCCACATCAATTGATGATCTCATCAAAGAGTTGGAAGGCGAAGCAATACGAATTCAGGAGCAGGGGCACGCCCTGTCCGATACGGATCTGTCGCGCCTGCAGATGATACAGCACACCATCTCGTGGTTGCATAAAGCGAACGCACTGGTGAAACCCACGCCGACTCCAAAAATCCCCGTGAATGTAATAACCTACCACATCACGAACGATCTTGGCGAAAGGCTTAAATTGGGTGCGCGGACCGCGTGTAATTTCTGGAACCGGTTCGTACAGCCAAAATATTCGATTGTGATTCGCCTCGGTACATTCACCGAAAACAGCGATACCATCGCTTGCGCATACAAACCCTACTCGAAGGATGGTGTGAAGTACGGACGCGTGGAGTTCAATACAAAGTATCTCGGAGAGTTTACCGAGGCCGAGACCGCCGCGACCATTATCCACGAAATCGGTCATACACTCGGTATCGGATGGGAGATCTGGGATACGCTCTACGATCGCGGGACCGGCCGGTTTTATCCCGACGCAATCGCCCGCCTCACGATGCTGGAACCGATGGTGGTTGAGTTGGAAGGAGGCCCGGGCACCGCGTTCGCTCATTGGGATGAGGAACGATTCGACAAAGAACTCATGACGGGCTATAAGGATAATGGCGAGCACGTCCTTCCGGTGACGATCGATATCATGGAGATTCTCGGTCATACGGTGACGCGTCGACTTGAGGAGAGGACGCCATTGCGTAAACTCCTTGAAGAGTCAGCAAGCATGGTGTTTTCTCGTCAGGATGAAGTTCGCCAACTCGATCGTGAACATTTCATCGAAACGGAAGTGTTCGAAACCATTCCTCATCCCCATGTTGCGTGAAAGGAGTGCACCATAAGCGACCACAAGGACTCCGGTCATTTCATGAAATTGTTCTACGACCGTTGAGCGCGATCATAGCATCTCCACGCGAAGCACGCGTTGAAGACGTGTGCATCGCGAGGGTGCCTATTGTAAAATCGCGCGCTCTTTGCAAAGCGTTTTCACGCTATTTGCAAAATTACAGGTTTTCGATGGTTACGTGCCAGTCCGAGCTGGTGCCAACAGGAGTTACGTAATATACCCGCAGCCGGAAAAAGTGGGCTGTCGTTCCGCTGTTGGACTGCTGTAACAGTGCGTTCGTCCAGTAGATCGGCGCGTAGCCGTCGGCTCTGACGCCAGAGTTGGGAGCGGTTATCGTCGTGGTAGCGACAGGACTGGCTGCATTTCCTCCACTTCGCGTCGTTCCTGACTGCGTTGCAATAATATTCGGCCGCCATACTACAGTCCAGTTCGCCGTTGCGTCGCCGATATAGGGTGGATTCGTCGAGTTCGTACGCACGCTTGTTCCGGCCGCTTCCCACATCAGTATCGCGACGTTATTGGCCGAGTCGGAGCGAATGTTGAAATCCAGGTGTCCCGCCGTCACATTGTTTCTCATCTGATACCAGGCCACCTCC
>JAMIQH010000130.1:0-10434 GCA_035914695.1 Bacteroidota bacterium
GCCAGGAGTTGTACACCGCTTGCGTACCGGGACCGCCGTACACGTCCATGAATACGGGGTATTTCTTCGTCGGATCGAAATCCGGCGGCTTGATCATGCTCACGTCCAGCGTCACGCCATCGGAGGTGGTGATGGTCAACAATTCCTTCGCACTCCACGCGTAGTTGTCGAACAACTTCATATCGGTGGCGCCCAAAGCGCGGACCTGCTCGCCCTCGTCATCGAATAACACGCGCGTGGTGGCGCGGGCGACGTTGGACCAGGTGTCCACGTACAGTTCGCCGCCCGGACTCATGTTGATTGTGTGTCGTCCGGCATCCTTGGTCAGGCGCGTGTTCTTGCCGCCCTTCATGCTCACGCTGTAGAGATGGCGCTCGAGCGGCGAGACTTCGGTGGAAATGTAGTACACGGTTTTTTCGTCGGCGCTCACGGCGGTGACTTCGGTGACTTCCCAATTTCCGGATGTGAGCTGACGCACTTGCTTGCCGCTGTAGTCGTAGAGATAGAGATGGTTGTATCCGCTACTCTCCGACAACCAGAGGAAGTGGTCGCTCTTTTTTAGGAACTGCAAGTGGTGGCCGTCGTCCACGCCAATCCAGCCCGTGGAGGAGCGATCGGTGAGCACGGTGCGCGTCGCGCCGCTGCGCACATCGGCGAAAAGCAATTCCAGCACGTTCTGCAGGCGATTCATGCGATAGATGCAGAGTGTGTTCACGTCGCGTGTCCAGGCGATGCGCGGCACGTAAATATCGGTTTCGCTGCCGAGGTCCATCCAGCGGCGTTCCTTGGAGGCGATGTCGATTACCGCGATTTTTTCGATGGGATTGTTTTCGCCGGGTTTGGGATAGCGAATCCGAATCAGCTCCTGATACAGGGGCATCCAGTTGGTCATGGTGAATTCCGGCACAGCGCGCTCGTCTTCCTGCCAGAACGCGATGCGCTTGCTGTCGGGCGACCATTGCCAGCCATCCACAATGCTGAATTCCTCTTCGTACACCCAACCGAAGCGTCCGTTGTACACGCCGGGAGCCGCATCGGACGTGAGCTGTGTCTCCTCGCCCGTGGCGAGATTCATAATCCAGATATTGTCGGCATGTACGTAGCCCACCCAATTGCCGTCGGGCGATACTTTCACGTTCATCACACCGCTATCATGTGATGGGACGAGCGTCAGTTTTTTTGTCTGCGTATCGAACACCGCATAGCTGCCGATGGTGGAGCGCCGCCAGATGGGGCGTTCCTCGATGGTGATGACCATGAAGCGCTCGTTGTCTTCCCAGCGATAGCCATCGAAGGCGTTGTTGGGCAGGCCCAGGCCGCCGATGTCCACCAATACTTGCTCGTCGCCGCTGCGCGCATCCACGCGCATGATGGAGCGCGAACCGCTCTCGCGATCGGTTTTCACGTAGGTGTAATGTTTTCCGTCGGCCATCCACTGCATGTTGACCATGCGGGGTGGCTGGAAGGCGGCATTCATAAACACGTCGCGTAGCGTGACGGGCTTCTTCTGCGCGAACAGCGGCGCCGAAAGCAGCAGCGCCAGCGCAAGGATGTGACTGAAGCGGAATCGCGTGGTGAACGTCATCGTGTATCCTCGAGTTTATCGGGTAAAGGCGTTGATGTCGTGGGGAAAGGTGGCAGTGCCCGCAGCTCCTCGGCCGTCAGGCGGTAGAGATACCAGTCGTGCATGTGCTTCGCGCCGAGACGATGGTAGAAATCCTGCGCCAGCGTGTTCCAGTCGAGCACGGTCCATTCCATGCGGCCGCAGCCGCGCTCGCGCGCCAGCGCCGCCACATGGAGAAAAAGCGCCAACCCGGCTTTTTTCCCGCGGTGCGCGGGCAGCACGAAAAGATCTTCGAGATATTGCGTGGGCAAAGCCAGAAAGCTCGAATAACTCTGAAAGGTGATGGCGTATCCCACCGCTTCGTCGCCGTGCCAGGCGAGAAAGGCCTCGTATCGCGGCGAGGCACTGATGCGGTCACGTCGCAGACGCTCGCGCGCGGCCTCGTCGGGTCGGGGCAGGGATTCGTAATCCGCAAGGGCGTCCACCAGCGCGAGAAATGCCGCGTCGTCGCCGGGTCCGACGGCACGAATGGTGATGGCATCATTCGTCGTCATGCGCGCGTTCCTCCGTGTCGCTATCGGTGAGAGTTTCCATCAATGCTTCGAAGCGTTCGCTGCCGCGCCGCAGGTGGATGGAGGCGGCGACAACCGCCGCAATCACACCAACTTCCAGCACCAAGGCGAAGGTGTTGACTGTGAATGCCGTATTCAGCGCGAGGAGAATAATGAGCAACAGCACGGCGCAGAGCAGCAGGCCGAGACGCGAGAGCAGCAGGTAGTTGCCCGCGCGGCGGTTCAGATAATTCCGCTGAATATCCACCGGCGCCTCGCGGTAGGCGCGGGGCAAAGCGCGTATCGCATCGTCGCGGGTGAGTTGGAGGGGACGTGGTACACTCATCGTCATGGTCAGAAATTATAGGTGATGCCGGCGTCGAATTGTACCGACCATTCACTGCTTGCTTCGCCTCGCGTCGTGAGCAACTGCCATGCGGGACCGAAGCGGAAAAACAGAGAGCTGCGCGGCGTCGGCGTGTAATCCGATCCCACCGTCGCCATCAACACGGCGCGCCATTGTTGCAGGCGTGCGCCATCGGCTACGATGTAGGTGGCGGTGAAATTCAGCAGGGGACTGACCGGAGCGTCGGGGTGGGAGTACCAATTCGCCGCCGCGGTGAGCGTGTAGCCGTCGGTGCGGGTTTTGCGCTCGCCCTCCTCGATCAACTGCACGCTGAGCCAGCCAAGCGACAGTTCGCCCGAAAGATCGGGCCGCGCGAACGCCACGGCGCCGACACGGAAACCGTTGAGTACACCCGCTGCGAGCAAGGCGCCAACGCCACCGCGCATGCCGTTCGTGACGCCATCGCCGCTCCCGGCATCCTCCGCCCGAGTGTTCCGTATGAGCTGCGCGGTCTGTGCGGTGGACATGGTGGCGTTGATCGCCGTGATGGCGAAGAGGAAGGCGAGAAGCAGTATCGTCACTACAGCGGTGTGGGAAGGCGTCACATCGTACCCGACGAGTGGGGGATTGACCAAAATCTAATATACGAAAGCACCACGACTTGGATGCGTATAGCACTCTTTTGTGTATATTGAAGCAGTACCACTGTTCATCCCACCAGGAGAAACCATGAATTTCGACGACGCCATGAAGACGGGCTTCCTGAGCCTGAACGAGGAAGAAGCCACGAAGGTGCTGGAAGAGATCTTTGACAACGACGATGCCGAAGCGCGCCTCGATGCGGGCGTTGCCCTGCTCGGCACCTTCGTGCCCGAGGACAAGCTCGAGCAAGTGCTCGATCTCGCCGCCATCATTCTCGATGCCAATGAAGAACTCGATGCCAGCGAAGGCGACGAGGCCGAAGGCGACGAGGACGAGGACTAACACGGTACAAGCTTCGCCGAGCTGAACTCCCACCGTCGCGGTGTGGAGCCGCTCAGAAGCATTTATTTGCAAGGCACGGCGCACGAGACACGCTCGTGTCCCGTGCCTTTTCATCTTTCACCATCACTCACTCCCACCCGTGTTTTCCGATACACTGCATCTCCCCACATGGTGGCCCGAAGTGCTTCATCGTCTCGCGGCGGTGGATGTGGACAACACCGCCCACCTTCGCCGACTTTTGCCCGCAGTGCAGCGCCTGTCCGGGCATTTCAACACCACCGATAGAAGCAATTCGCCACTGTCACGGCGCTACCTCGCGGATGGCGCCCTTCGCCAGGCGTATCTTCTATATTTTGTGACCGCCAATCTGCTCAAGCCGCTTCCCCCGCTGCGCGAACTCCAACTCGCCGGTCTTCCGGGAGACGGCCGCACGTTGCGCGTGGTCGATCTGGGCTGCGGACCCGGCACCGGGTTGCTCGCGCTGCTGGCCTTCCTCGACGCCCACGCCCCCGATATCGAAATCGAGTACACAGGAATGGATGTGGTTCCAGCGGCGCTGCGCGAGGTGGAACGCATGGCGGCACTGCTCGCCACCAGGCCCGCCGGCCTGCGCGTGCGTACGCAACTCCTTGATCTCGACCGCATGGCACCCGCCTGCGGCGATGCGGATCTCGTCTTGATGATGAATACGCTCAACGAACTCGCCCCTTCGACCGACGAAACGCGCTTGCACGCATTGCACGCTTCGCTGCGTCCCGATGCGCGCGTGCTTTTCATGGAACCCGCGCTGCGACACAGTTCGCGGCGTTTGCTGCGGCTGCGCGACGTGGCGGTGCGGGATGGGTGGACAGTATTCGCTCCCTGCCTGCGGCAGCAGCACTGTCCCGCCCTTGCCGATGAGCGCGATTGGTGCCACGCGGATGTGCCGTGGGAACGCCCCGCCTGGTACGCGCTCATGGATGAGGAGTTGGGCAATGTGAAGCGCTCGCTCAAGTTCTCCTATCTCTCGCTGTCATTGGATGGTGCCACGCTCGACAGGTATGTCCCGCAGTCCGCCATCTCCGCGGCTCCATCGGCCGCAGCAGCCCGCGTTGTGAGCGAGCTGGTGGATGAAAAAGGGCGCTACCGCTGCTTTCTCTGCGATGCGCGCGGACGTCTCGCCTGCCAGATCAACAAACGCGACCTCGGCGATGACAACGCCGACTTCGCGCGCCTCGCACGCTACGACATCGTGCTCACCGCTGGCAGTGATGATGGGCCAGCGCTGCGGAAGTTCGGCAAGGGGAGTGTGCTGCGGAGGGTGGAGGGGGGAGAGAAGAGTGAATCGTGAATCGTGAATCGTGAATCGTTAAGCGTTAAGCGTGAAAAGGTGAATGCGGTCCGATATAATCGGCAGAGTTGTCCCTGTTATCGATTTTTTCATGCTTCGTTTCAGCGTTGTGGCTGGGAACGCGCTTGTGGAAGCGATTGAGCGGAATACATATAAAGAGGGCGCGGAGAGCGCAGAGCGCGCGGAGGAAGGGTTGAGGTCGCATCCCGCGCAAATCCTTCCAACCCGCTGAGGGCGGGATACATTTTAAGAGGGCGCGGAGAGCGCAGAGCGCGCGGAGGAAGGGTTGAGGTCGCATCCCGCGCAAATCCTGCCAACCCGCTGAGGGCGGGATACATTTGAAGAGGGCGCGGAGAGCGCAGAGCGCGCGGAGGAAGGGTTGAGGGTGCGACCAGCTCAAATCCTGCGCCACGCGGTAATCGAGTCAACGCAAGTGCGCGGAGACGCGTAGCCGGTACCTGTGCGAGCCGCGGTAGTTGAGGCGGGGGCGATCCGGTACCATCGGCACGATTGCTCCTTTTCGCCATGTTACCTTTTTCCAATTCCACCATTTTTTCCATCGACGCTTGGAAGCGCACATCACCGCGCGGCTGATGCCACAACTTCAGCGCAGCGTCACGCTGATGCCTTGGGACAATTCGAGATCGTAATTCACCGAACGGCCGATGGGCCGGCTGTCGTAGCGGTAATTGAGATCGATCAGAACGGCGATCACCTTGTTGATGTGCAACGCGAGCGAACTTTCGGCGATGAAGCGGAAGTCTTCGAAGTCGTCCGGGCGGGGTTGATAATAGCTCACTGCGGTGAAGGTCACGCGATCGCTGTACTGCAGGTACAAGGTGAGGTAATTTGTGAGGCGTGGGCGGTTGTTCCGCAGGGTTCCGGAGGCCAGCCCGTAGCGCTCATACTCGTGCATGATTCCGGTACCCGCGTGCAGACGCAGCCACTCGTGTCCGTCCTCATCCCGTGGCAGCGGTAGTGTCCACCGCGTGCCAGCACCGAGCAAGGTGCGATTGCGCAGGGAAATGAACTCGTTGTACTGCACCTGACCGAAGGCCTCGAGGGCAAGCCAATCGGCAACATCTCGAATGCCGCGTGCGTGGACGAAGCCCTTGTTCGCGATTTTTCCATTACCGGCTTCTTTGAATTCGTAGCGTCCCACGAGGAAGTGGTAGGCGCCGTCGCCCGCATGATCCACGCGTGCCGAGGCGCCCACTGCCACGTACTCGGAGTTTCCGCGCACCAGTCCCGCCGTGGCGGACAGGTTGGCAAATACACCGCGCGTACTGTCGAGGCGGCGGAGTTTCTCCGTGTTTACTTGCGCTGTAGCCGGTGCCACGGCCAGGCCGAGCAGCAGAACGACCACTGTAGGCAGCGCAATCCATGTTGGTGCGAGGGCGGATCGAGGCATTCGTCGATGAGGTTGTGATGACGTCATGGGGGAAATGTACGCAACCGTGAGGACATCAGCACCGCGAATGCAATGCGATGGGCGGTGGATTTTTCTCCGTTTTACTGGAATTCCCCCGACGTCCGTCGGGTTGTTTAGGAATGCAAGGAAAGGACAGGTACCCATGACAACCTCTCATGTTCAAACTCTCGTCGACGCGCTGCTCGAATCCTACGAGCGCGAAGGAGGCATCAATCACCTTCACGGGCATACGCTGCCGTCGCGCGATGGCGTCATCGGCATCGTAAAGGATGTCGAAGCGCTGCTGTTTCCGGGCTTCCACCGCGATGAGAAGCTCAGCGCCGAGAACCTGCGATTCCACATCGGATCGAGTTTGCTCGATGTGCATGCTCGGCTCGTGCGCGAGGTAACGCGCAATTACCACTTCGATGCGGACACCGAAGGGGATGAGGATTCCGCCGCACGTCGCGCCGACGATGTGGTGACCTATTTTCTTCAGCAATTACCATCGTTGCGGGCGACATTGACCACCGACGTGGATGCGCTGCTTCAGGGCGATCCGGCCGCGCGTTCCCGCGAGGAAATCATTCTCAGCTATCCCGGGCTGCGTGCCATCGCGGTGCATCGCGTCGCACATTTTTTCTGGACGCACGGCGTGCGTTTGCTCGCCCGCATGATGAGCGAGTACATACACAGCCGTACCGGTATCGACATCCATCCCGGCGCACGCATTGGTCAGTATTTCCACATCGATCACGGCACCGGCGTGGTGATTGGCGAGACCACCGTCATCGGCGAGCGCGTGAAAATCTATCAGGGCGTGTCGCTCGGCGCTCTGTCGGTGCGCAAGGAATTGCGCGAACAGCAGCGGCATCCCACCATCGAGGACCGCGTTACCATCTACGCCGGCGCCACCATCCTCGGTGGCGACACGGTGATCGGACACGATTCGGTCATTGGCGGCAATGTCTGGCTTCTGCGCTCTGTGCCACCGTATTCGCTGGTCACCAGCGAACCGCGCGTCAATGTGCGTCCTGGTGGCGCCGATGCGCCGTTGGAGTACATCATCTGACCCATCCACGACGGCGCGGCGATCAACGAAACAGCGACGAATACAATCACAGGAGATACACGCATGCGCTACAACAGCATCAACGAAACCATTGGACGCACACCGCTCGTGCGTCTTTCACGCCTGTCACCCGAGGGCGGCGCAACCGTGTGGGCCAAGCTCGAGTCCTTCAATCCATTGGGCTGTGTCAAGGAGCGTCCCGCGTTGTACATGATAGAAGCCGCCGAGGAGGCGGGTCTGATTCATCCCGGGCGATCAGTTATCGTCGAACCCACATCGGGCAATACCGGCATCGGGCTGGCCATGGTGTGCGCGGTGAAAGGGTATCGCCTGATCCTCGCCATGCCCGAAACCATGAGCATTGAACGCCGCGCGCTTGTGCGCCACCTCGGTGCCGAGTTACTGCTGACCGAAGGTGCGCTGGGAATGCGTGGTGCGGTGGCCAAGGCCGAGGAACTCGCCGCGGCCGATGCGGCCGTGTTTATTCCCCAGCAGTTTCGCAATCAGGCCAATGTGCGCGCCCATCGCGAAAGCACCGCTGTGGAAATCCTCGCCGATATGCACGGTCTGAACATCGACGCCTTCGTGGCCGGTGTGGGAACGGGAGGCACCATCACCGGAGTGGGGCAGGTGCTGCGCGAGCGTTTCGCGGCCGAGGTGCGCATCGTGGCGGTTGAACCGGCGGATTCGCCGGTGCTGTCGGGCGGCACACCCGGACCACACAAAATCCAGGGCATCGGCGCGGGCTTCGTACCCGAAATCCTGGATCGCTCGCTCATCGACGACATCCGCACCGTGAGCAACGATGAGGCCATTGGTATGGCGCGGCGTCTGGCCCGCGAAGAGGGCATGTTGGTGGGCATCTCCTGCGGAGCCGCGGCGCATGCCGCCATCGAGGTGGCGCGGTCGTATCCCGAAGGACACAACGTGGTGACCGTGCTGCCCGACACCGGCGAGCGCTATCTGTCCACGGCGCTGTTCGAAGCGGTGTAGTTTATCGCTCGATCGCTGTGGCCGATGCCGCGTGGCGCCTGGTGTACACACAAAGGTCGGCCGACACGCGCCATCTCCTTTTGCACGCAGGGTGATTGATAGATCCCGGCGTGCTGCGCATATTGGATGATGGACTCTTCATCATCGCTCGCGGCGGATTACGCGCATTGCCAGCGCATTGTGCGCGGACACTACGAGAATTTTCCCGTGGCATCCATCGCCTTGCCGCGACGTTTGCGCCCGCATGTTGCGGCGGTCTATGCCTTCGCGCGTCATGCCGATGATCTGGCCGACGAAGGGACGCGGAGCCCGGACGAACGTCTGCGGCTGCTCGACGCCTGGCGCGAGGAATTACATCGCTGCACGAGCGGGCGCAGTGCGCTGCCGGAATTCCGCGCGCTGGGTGATACGTTGCAGCGTTTTTCCATACCGGTGCGGTTATTCGAGGATTTACTCGACGCGTTCTCGCAGGATGTGGTGAAGCATTCCTACGCCACGTACGATGAAGTGCTGGAGTATTGTCGGCGCTCCGCCAATCCCGTGGGACGCATCATGCTCGCCTTGTTTTCCTGTCTCAACGAGCGCAGTGGATGGTACAGTGATGCGATATGCACGGCGCTGCAACTCACCAATTTCTGGCAGGATGTGTCGGTCGATCGCCTCAAGCCACGGGTGTACATTCCGCTCGAGGACTTGCATCGCCACGGTGTGCGTGAGACGGACGTGTTGGAGGGGAAGGACTCGCCCGCGTTGCGCGAATGCATTGCATTTCAGGTGCGGCGGACGCATGACCTGTTCCGGGAGGGAGTGGAGTTGTTCGATCTCCTGCCACTACGTTTACGCATGGAAGTGCGGGCGGTATGGCAGGGCGGAGTTTCCATCCTTGAAAAAATCTCCGCCTTGCGCTATACTGTGGTTTCGATCCGTCCCACGCTTACATTTATCGACTACGTCCGCATGCTTCGCGCGGCGATGAGAGCAGGTGCCCCGCATGTCTGAGCAGGATCACGCAGCAGAGATCACGAAGAAGAGCAAGACCAATTTCATGGTCTCCTTCGCCATGTTGCCCGAAGAGAAGCGCGACGCCATTCACACGGTGTACGCGTTTTGCCGTTGCACCGATGACATTGTGGACGAAGCCGGCGATGCCGACAGCAAGCGTGCACGGCTTACGCGCTGGCGCGAGGAGTTGGAAAAAGGTTTGCGCAACGAGAGCGAGCACGCACTGCTGAACAAGCTCAATGTGATCGCGCGGAGATTCGGTATTCCCGTGGAACATTTTTTCGATCTGATCCACGGCATGAGCATGGATTTGGACCGCAATCGTTACGCCACCTTCGAGGAGTTGCACGGGTATTGCTATCACGTCGCTTCCACGGTGGGACTCATGTGCAGCGAAATCTTCGGCTATCGCAATCCCCAGACGCGGCAATACGCCATTGATCTCGGCATCGCCCTGCAGCTCACCAATATCGTTCGCGATGTGAAGGCCGACGCCGACATCGGGCGGGTGTACATACCGCTCGAGGATTTCGAGCGTTTCGGCTACACGCCCGAGCAGTTGTTGCGTTCGGAGTACAACGAGGCCTTCGTGCAGCTCATGCGTTTCGAGACGCAACGCGCGCGCGAGTATTACAGTCGCGCCCGTCTGTCGCTTGCTCCCGAAGACCACGCCGCGTTTTTCGCCGCGCGCATCATGGACCGCATTTACTACCGCATACTCGACGCCATCGAGCGCAGGAATTTCGCGCTGTTTCACGAGCGCATTTCCATTTCCTCTTTCGAAAAAATCCGCATCGCCGTTACCGAGTATTTCAGCCGCGCCCCGCAGCCCGCACCCAACCCCGCATGAAACGTGTCGTGATCGTCGGCGGGGGCTTGGCCGGACTCGCGGCCGCCGTGCACGCGCAGGCGGCAGGGGCCGAGGTGTCGCTGTTCGAGGCACGCACCCGTCTCGGTGGCCGCTGCTTCTCTGTTCCCGACCGCGAATCCGGTGTGGCCATCGACAATGGTCAGCACGCGCTGATGGGCTGCTACCACGCCACCCTGCGTTATCTCCGGCTGTGCGGCGCCGAGCATTTGCTCGATCGACTCCAGGGCTTGTCGCTGCAAATGCGTCACGTCGACGGACGCGTGGCGCAGCTGACGGCGGGCGCATTACCACCGCCCTTCGGTCCGGCACT
>JAMIQH010000131.1:0-7091 GCA_035914695.1 Bacteroidota bacterium
AGGCCTGGCCGCCGGTCATGCCCGTGGTTTCATTGTCCACAATCATCACGGTGATGGGCGTGTCCTCGATAATGGCGTCGAGCAAGCCGGTCATGCCCGAGTGCGTGAAAGTGGAATCGCCGATCACCGCCACGGCGGGGAAGAGGCCGGCATCGGCAGCGCCTTTGGCCATGGTGATGGACGCGCCCATGTCCACGCAGGAATTGATGGAATTGAACGGCTCGAGCGCGCCCAGCGTGTAGCAGCCGATATCGCTGAATACGCGGCCCGGCTCCAGTTCGCGCAGCGCTTCGTTGAGCGCGTTGTAGCTGTCGATGTGCGGACAGCCGGGGCACAACTCGGGCGGACGCGGTTTGACGATTTCCGGTTTGGGCTGCCCCATGCTCACGGGCAAACCGAGCGCGGCCGCCACGATATTGGGATTGAGTTCGCCCGCGCGCGGTATGCTGCCATCGAGGCGGCCAGAGATGCGATAGCTCTCGTCGAGCAAGCCGCGGAGCTGCTCTTCCACAAAGGGCGCACCGTCCTCAAGCACCAGCACGCGCTCGCAGAGCTTGACGATGTCGCGCACCTTGCCGCGCGGTATCGGGTACTGGCCGATTTTCAGCACGGGATAGGGGCAACCTTCGGGATAGTGCTCCATGAGATAATTGTAGGCGATGCCGCATGCGATGATGCCCAGCGAGCGGTCGGCGCCGTCGATGAAGCTATTGAACGGCGAGTTCTCCGCATCCTCTTCGAAGGCGGCCTGTTTGCCCAGCAGCGATTGGTAATTGCGGCGTGCGATGGAGGGCAATAGCACGAATTGCCGCTTGTCGCCGGGCAGGCGCAGTTCGTTCTCGTTGCGCGCGTCTTTCACCGCCACACCCGAACGCGAATGCGCCAGGCGTGTGGTGATGCGCAGCAGCACGGGAGTACCGAATTTTTCCGACACATCGAAGCCGTAATGCATGGCATCGTAGGCCTCTTGCTGATTGGCCGGCTCGAGCATGGGAATGAGGGCGAATTTGCCGTAAAAACGCGAATCCTGCTCGTTTTGCGAGGAGTGCATCGAGGGATCGTCGGCCGCCACCACGATGAGCCCGCCATTGGCGCCGGTGATGCCTGCGTTAATGAATCCGTCGGCCGCGACATTGAGGCCGACGTGCTTCATGCAGGCCATGGCGCGCTTGCCGGCGTAGGACATGCCCAGCGCGGCTTCCATGGCGGTTTTCTCATTGGCGCTCCACATGCTGTGCACGTTGCGTTCCTGCGCCTGTTTGGATCGCTGAATATACTCCGTAATTTCCGTGGATGGGGTGCCGGGATAGGCGTACACGCCGGAAAGCCCGGCATCCAGCGCTCCCTGCGCGATGGCCTCGTCTCCGAGCAGCAGCATTCGTTTCATATGGTGTCCTTTGCGTCTGGTGGTTCGAGGAAAAACAGCATTGCTCCGTTTCATCCCCCCGCAGGGGAATTCGTGAAAGATAATACCGATGTGTCTTTTTTCCTATTTCCCCCGCAAGAAAATCCACGGCCAGGTGGCCGCCACCAACGCTGAACGCATCGGCGGAAGGAGCACGGGCGCATGAACGAACGGGAAGACGCGCCGGCTCCCCGCAAGCGTCGCTCCGGGCGGGGCACGGACAGCAATCCACCCAATCGCTTCGAGCGCATTTCCTACGAAGCGGATGGGGAATGGGATGGCGAAGCTCCGCGAAGCGCAACGCATTTCTACCGCGATCACGGCAAATCCATTATCGCAACCAACGACAGCCCCGATATCGGCTTCGAGGCCAGCGTCAACCCCTACCGCGGTTGCGAGCATGGCTGCACCTACTGCTATGCTCGGCCTTTTCACGAATATCTCGGCTTTTCGAGCGGACTCGATTTCGAAACGCGCATCATGGTCAAGGAAAACGCCGCGGCTCTGTTGCGCAAGGAATTGCTGCGCCCGTCCTGGGTGCCGAAGCCGTTGGAATTGAGCGGCGTCACCGATCCCTATCAACCCATCGAACGGCGCTTGCGCATCACACGCTCGATTCTCGAGGTGCTGGAGGAATTCCGCAATCCCGTGCAGCTCATCACCAAGAACCACCTCGTTACGCGCGATATCGACTTGCTGGCATCGCTGGCGCGCGACAACGCGGCCGCGGTGGTGCTGTCCATCACCACGCTGGATGCCGACCTCGCGCGACGACTCGAGCCCCGCACCTCCACGCCGCAACGCCGTCTCGACGCGATGGAGGAATTGCACCGCGCCGGCATTCCGGTGGGACTCAGCGTCTCGCCGGTCATTCCCGCGCTCACCGACGAGGAAATACCCGCGATCATCGCCGAGGCGGCGAAGCGCGGCGCCGGCTTCGCGTTTTTCATACCCTTGCGTCTACCGCATGCGGTGGAACAACTGTTCGATGCCTGGCTGCGGGAGCACTATCCACTCCGGCGCGAAAAAATACTGCATCGCCTCGCCGCCATGCGCGAAGGCAAGGTGAATGAAGCGCGCTTCGGAAAACGCATGACGGGTTCGGGTCCGATGTACGAACAACTGCGTACGCTCTTTCACCTGGCCTGCGCGCGGCATGGTATCGCGCGGAATGGAGCAATGGTATCCACGGCAGCATTCCGCCGACCGGATTCGGGAGCGCAAATCGCGCTTTTTTGAGTACATTCCACGAAAACACACGAAGTCCTCATGCGCCGCTAACGCAACGCTAACAATGTGAGGGCCATATTGCATGTGGATAAACGCCACTAACACAGGTTCAATCCCATGTCACGCGGTCATATTCTGGTTGTCGAAGACGAGGAAGAGATTCTCGAGCTGGTGACCTACAATCTCAGTAGGGAGGGTTACACCGTGGAGAGCGTCACATCCGGGGAGGACGCCCTGACGCGCATAGCCGCACGTCCGCCCGATCTGGTCTTGCTGGATCTAATGCTTCCCGGTGTGGATGGACTGGAGGTATGCAAGGCCGTGAAAGGCAATGCCGCCACCAAGGACATCGCCGTGATCATGCTCACCGCGCGCAGCGAGGAGGCCGACATTGTGACCGGTCTCGAGTTGGGCGCCGACGATTACATCGCCAAGCCGTTCAGTCGGCGCGTGTTGCTCGCGCGGGTGAAAGCGCTCTTGCGGCGCAGTGGTCAGCCGGCCGAGCGCGGTGGCGACGCGAGTTTGCGCGTGCACAACATGGTGATCAATCCCGGCAGGCATGAAGTGCTGGTGGACGAGCAGGAAGTCGTGCTGACGCTCACCGAATTCCGTGTGCTGTACTTCCTGGCAAGCCGGCCGGGCTGGGTATTCACGCGTTCGCAAATCGTGGAAGCTGTGCGCGGCGATGGCTATCCGGTCACCGATCGCTCGGTGGACGTGCAAATCGTGGGCCTGCGCAAGAAACTCGGCACGGCCGGACGCTATGTGGAAACCGTGCGCGGTGTCGGTTACCGCTTCATGGAGTGATGTGGATGCGAAAGCGGCGCCTGTTCTGGCAGCTCTACACGTCGAATTTTCTCGTCATTTTTCTGGCGCTGTTCGCCTTTACCTTTCTCACCACCAGTTCCTTCCAAAGCATTCTGCTCGATCAGGTGTCGAACGACCTGCGGTCTCGTGTGGAATTACTCCGACCCGAAGTGGTGCGGCATTTGCGCGCGGGAACCTACGTGGAGTTGAACACCGAGAGTCGTCGCTATGGGCGCACATCGCATACACGCATCACCGTGTTGCTCGCCAACGGCGACGTGGTGGCCGACAGTGAGCGCGATCCCGCGACAATGGAAAATCACGCTCGGCGTCCCGAGGTGATACTCGCAGAGCGCGGTGGTTACGGCACGTCGACGCGCTACAGCTCCACTCTGCGCCGCAGTATGATGTACGCCGCCGTGCCGCTGTACGATGGGAACACCCTCATCGGGTTTCTGCGTACCGCCGTCCCGGTGCATCGCGTGGAGGAGGCGGTGCAGCGCTTGCAGTGGCAAATCGTGCTCGGTGGCCTCGTCATCGCGCTCATCGCGGGGTTGGTCAGTCTGGCCATCTCGCGACGCCTCACGCATCCGATCGAGACAATGAAACTGGGCGCCAGGCGCTTCGCTGAAGGCGAATTGGATTTCCGACTGGAAATTCCGGAATCCGAGGAACTCAACGATCTCGCGGCGGTGATGAACACCATGGCCGCGCAGTTGCAGGATCGCATCGGCACCATCGTGCAGCAGAACAGCGAGCAGGACGCCGTGCTGTCCAGCATGGTCGAGGGCGTATTGGCATTCGACACCGAGGAGCGCCTGATCAACATCAACCACAGCGCCGCGGTGATGCTGAATATCGTGCCCGAAAAGGCGCTCGGCCGTGCGATTCAGGAAATCGTGCGCAACGTGGGCTTGCAGCGCTTCGTGGCAGATACGCTGAGCAGGGGCGTGCCGCTCGAGGAATTCATTTCCATCGTCGAAGACAATCAGGAAAGGCACGTGCAATTGCACGGCACACTCCTGCGCGACCACACCGGCAACATTCTCGGCGTGCTGGTTGTGCTCAACGATGTGACCGAGTTGCGCAAGCTGGAAAATGTGCGGCGCGATTTCGTGGCCAATGTTTCCCATGAATTGAAGACGCCGATCACCAGCATCAAGGGCTTCGTGGAAACCTTGCTCGATGGCGCAATTCACGACCGCGCGGATGCGATGCGCTTTCTCACCATCATCTCCAAGCAGGCCGATCGCCTCAACGCCATCATCGAGGATTTACTCAGTCTCTCGCGCATCGAGCAGGGAGCCGACCGCCACGAAATCGAACTCGAGGAGCGTGCGATGGCCGAAATTCTCGCCAGCGCCGCTCAAACCTGTCAGGTGGAAGCGGAGGCGAAACGTGCGACGCTGCTCATCGACTGCCCGGAGGAGATTTCCGCCGTGGTCAATGCCCAACTGCTCGAACAGGCGGTGGTGAATCTGATCAACAATGCGCTCAAGTACAGCGACGAAGGAAAGTGTGTATGGATCAGCGCGGCGGCCCATTCCGAAGATGAAATCACCGTCTGCGTGCGTGACGAAGGTTACGGCATCGAAGCCGAGCATCTTCCGCGTTTGTTCGAGCGCTTTTACCGCATCGACAAGGCGCGCAGCAGGAAAATGGGCGGCACCGGACTCGGCCTCGCCATTGTCAAGCACATCGTGCAGGCGCATCGCGGTCGCATTGAGGTGAAAAGCTCACCCGGCGTGGGCAGTGTCTTCACCATGTATCTACCGCGTACCATGGATGCAGCGGGCACGCACGCCCTGGATGAGGTGGCGGCATGACAACGGGACCGGCGCGCAGCATCGATCATTTGCGGCGTAAACTGCTGATGCTCAGCGCATTGGTGGAGGAAAGCGCGCGACGCTCCGTGCTGGCCATGCGTGGCAAGGACAAGCTCGCCGCGGGCGCCGTGGTGCGCAGCGATGCGGAAATCGACACGCTGGAAATCGCCATCGAAGAGGACTGTGTGGCCTTGCTCGCGCAACCCCCGCTGCGTCTGGAAGACACCCGCGTCATTGTGGCATTTTTGAAAATCAACACCGATCTCGAACGCATCGGCGATCTGGCGGGCAACATCGCGCGGCATGTCGAGGATCTCAGCGTGCATGAGCAAGCGTTGCTGCCCGCGGATTTGCTGCGTATGGCCGATGCCGCGCTGGCCATGCTGCGGCGGGCGCTGGATAGTTTCGTCGAAGCCGATGTCTCCATGGCGCGCGCGGTGTGCGCGGGCGACGACGAGGTGGACGCGCTCAATCGCGAGATGTATCAACTC
The DNA here is from genome assembly GCA_035914695.1 of Bacteroidota bacterium. Taxonomy (GTDB): domain Bacteria; phylum Bacteroidota; class Ignavibacteria; order SZUA-365; family SZUA-365; genus JAOSJT01. Next base: position 5,760 of record JAMIQH010000131.1, read on the forward strand.
GTGCAGCAGCGCATCATGGAGAATCCGGCCATGACCGGTCGCTTGCTCAACGTGCTGGGCATCGCGCGTCATCTCGAGCGCATCGCCGATTGCGCCACCAATATCGCCGAGGTCGTGGTGTATATCGACTCGGGCAGTATCATCCGCCATGGGCGCAATCCGCTTCCCCCCGAAAGCGCACCTTGATCGAACAACAGCTATCTGTCTCATAAACCATTATCACACATGGACCTCTTCTATCTCATTCTCGCCGTTCTCCTGCTTACCGCCATCGCGGACTTGGTGGTGGGCGTTGCCAACGACGCGGTCAACTTTCTGAACTCCGCCATCGGGTCGAAAGTCGCTCCACGCACGGTGATCATGATCATCGCTTCACTTGGTATTCTCACCGGCGTGACGTTTTCCAGCGGCATGATGGAAATCGCGCGCAAGGGCATTTTCAATCCCGAGATGCTGACTTTTGTGGACGTGATGTTCATCTTCTCCGCCACCATGCTCACGGACGTGTTGCTGCTGGATTTCTTCAACACCTTCGGTTTGCCCACATCGACCACCGTGTCGCTGGTCTTCGAGCTTCTGGGCGCGGCCTTCGCCATTTCACTGATCAAGGTATTGACCACGGGAACAGGTGGCGTTGCCGAAGCGCTGGCCTTTATCAACACGGCAAGTGTGTTGAAAATCCTGTTCAGTATCGTGCTTTCGGTGGTGGTGGCCTTCATTGTGGGTTCGCTCGTGCAGTATTTCTCGCGTATGCTCTTCACCTTCGACATCAACGCGAAAATCAAGCGCTACGGCTCGATCTGGGGTGGCTTCGCGCTCGCCGCGCTGACGTATTTCCTGCTGGTGAAAGGTGCGAAAGGCGCATCCTTCCTCAGCGAGACGCAGGCGGACTGGATCAAGGCCAATGCCCTGCTGCTGTCGGCCGCGTCCTGGGCGTTCTGGACCGTGGTCATGCAGCTGCTGACCTGGTTCACCAAGGTGAACATTTTCAAACCGGTCGTACTCGCCGGTACCTTTGCGTTGGCCATGGCATTCGCGGCGAACGATCTGGTGAACTTCATCGGTGCGCCGCTGGCCGGTCTCTTCGCGATGCAGCATGTGCAGGGTGTGGAGAATCCACTCACACAGATGATGGGCGCACTGGCCGAACCCGTCCGCGCCAACACGTGGATGCTGCTCATCGCCGGTGCCATCATGGCGGCAACCTTGTGGATGAGCAAAAAGGCGCGCACTGTGACGGCCACAGAGGTGAATCTCGGCCGTCAGGGTGAGGGACATGAGCGTTTCGAGTCCAATGCCGCCGCGCGCTCCATCGTGCGTGCGGTGCTCGCG
>JAMIQH010000132.1:0-2430 GCA_035914695.1 Bacteroidota bacterium
CCTCCAGCATGGGCGAATTCGAGCAGGCCAAACCCATCATCGAGGCGCTCAAACGCGATATGCCGGATCTGGCGGTGGTTGCCTCATTCTTCTCGCCCTCGGGCTACGAAAACAACCTGCGTTACGCCTTCATCGACGCCATCGTGTACATCCCCTTCGACACGGCGCGTGCCGCACATGCGTTCCTCGAACTGCTGCGTCCCACCGCTGCGGTGTTCATCCGCTACGATGTGTGGCCCAACCATCTCTGGGCTTGCCGCGACCTCGGCATCCCCGCCATGCTGGCCAACGCGACGCTGCGCGCCGATTCCCCACGGCTGCTCCCTGTTCTGCGCGCCTTCCATCGCAACATGTTCGAGTGCATGACCTCCATCCTCACGGTCAGCGACGACGATGCCGCGAGTTTCCGTCGCTTCGGGCTGAACGGACCCTCCATCGCGGCCGTGGGCGACACGCGCTTCGACCGCGTGTCCACCAAGGCCGAGCAGTCCCGCGCGCGCTCCCCGCTCCCCGCGCATATCCGCGAGGGTCGCCGCGTCGTGGTGTTCGGCAGCAGTTGGTCGGAGGATGAAGAGGTATTCCTCCCCTCCGTGCAGAAACTGCTTGAGGCGGAAACCGATGTGCTTGTCATCATCGTGCCGCACGAACCCACCCCCGAACATCTCGAATGGCTGGAATACCGCTTCCGCGGTGTCACAGCCACACTGCGCTTTTCCTGGATCGCGCAATGGAACGACGAACGCGTGCTGCTCGTCGACAGTATCGGCATTCTGCTGCCTCTGTACGCCGCGGCGGATGTGGCCTTCGTGGGCGGCGGCTTCCGCAGCAATGTGCACAACACGCTCGAACCGGCCGCCTACGGTATTCCCGTACTCTTCGGTCCGAAAATCGGCAACAGCCGCGAGGCCATCGAACTTGCCGAAACCGGCGGCGGCCTGGTGGTGCGTGGAAAACAGGATATTCATCGCCGCCTGCTGCAACTGCTGCGCGACGACGCCCAGCGCCGTCTCCGTGGCGATGCCGCCGGACGCTTCGTCGCCGAACGCGCCGGCGCAACCGAACGCATCCTCGCGGTGCTGCGACCGATGATCCATGGGGCGAATGAACGCTGAGATGATTCGTGTAAAGAGTGAAGAGTAAAGCGGAGTCCTAGGCTGAATGCACTGACCCGATCCGTGCTCCGGGCAGTTCACATTCCACATCGCATCCTCAACTCCGAGCTTTCTCCCGCCACGCGCGTCATCGAATCCTCTCAGGCAATGGATCCCCTTTTGGCGTCGCTATCGCCAGCGCGCGTTGCATTCCTTCCCTGCGGCCATCTGCTCGGATCCTTGCAGACTTCCACGATCCCTCTGTGAGAATCTGCGCGAAATCTGTGCAATCTGTGGTTTCCCCCCCTGTGTCGAAAAGGTGCACTGTGAAAGCTGAAACCTCCCGCTTCACTACTCCGCCCGCTTCGCCTCATCCCAGTATCGATCCATCTCTTCGAGCGTCGCATCCGAGGGCGCGCGGCCTTGCTCGCGGAGACGGCGCTCGACGTGCCGGAAGCGTCGGTCGAATTTCTGTATGGTGCGCCGCAACGCATCCTCAGGATTGACCTTGATGAAGCGGCAGTAATTCACGATGGAAAACAGCACATCGCCCACTTCGCTCTCGATGGCGTCGGCATCGGCGTCGGCGGTGGCATGCTCAAGTTCGGCGATCTCCTCGCGCACTTTGTTCCACACATCCTCGCGACGTTCCCAGTCGAAACCGATTTTCGAGGCCTTGTCCTGCATGCGCCAGGCCTTGAGCAGCGCGGGCAGCGAACGCGGCACGCCGTCGATCACCGACTCGCGGCCCTCGTCCATTTTGATCTGCTCCCAATTGCGCAACACATCGGCCGTGCCATTCACCTGCACCTCGCCGAAAATGTGCGGATGCCGGCGTACGAGCTTGTCGATGATGGCCTGCAATACATCGTCAATGGTGAAGCGTCCCTCGTCGGCGGCGATCTGCGCGTGAAACACCACATGCAGCAGCAAATCGCCCAACTCGCTCGCCAGATCCTTGTCGTTGCGATGATCGATGGCCTCCACCACTTCGTAGGCCTCCTCGATGGTGTGGCCTTTGATGGAGTCGTTGGTCTGCTCGCGGTCCCATGGACAATCCCTGCGCAGACGCCGCATCACTTCCAGAAGATAGTCGAAGGTATACTCGTGCATGAATGTCCACTCAGCTGTTGAACGTCCTTCCCGATCGGGGCATCGTTCAACTTACACCATCATGGCACAATAACAATGCGGGACGCGCGCGGAGCCGTTGGGACAGTAGCGCCTGTCGGTTATCTTACAGGTTGACAATCCGAGCACCGATGAGCGTCACCTACACCATACAGGAAAGTCTCGCGGGATTCCGGAGGAACAGATCCGCCGTACTGATCACCATTTT
>JAMIQH010000133.1:0-25139 GCA_035914695.1 Bacteroidota bacterium
CCGTGGCCAGCATGCCCACCGCTGCGATGGCAATGCCGTACATGCCCGCGGTTTCGAAGGACACAAACATGGCGATCACGATCAGCAGCACGGCGCCGATCACGCTCTCCATGCCCACGGCCAGACCGGTGATGATATTGGTGGCCACGCCCGAGCGGCTCGCGTTGGCGATGCGCACCACGGGCTTGCCGCCGGTGTAATACTCGGTGACAAAGCCGATGAACAAACCCGATATGGCGCCGGAGAGAATGGGCCAGAAATACATGACGGGAATGCCCATCATGCCAAGCGCGAAGTATGAGCCAATCAGGAAGAGCACGATGGAAATGATAGTGGAATAGCGCAACGCCGCGGCGGGATTGGATGCGGCGTAGAGTTTCAGCGAACCAATGCCAATCAACGAGGCCACCAGGCCGATGAGTGCCAGGAACAGCGGCAGCGTCATGAACACAAGTCCCATGGCCGTGGACGCGGCGATGGCCACCGCGGCGATGATGGAACCGACATAGGATTCGAAAATGTCCGCACCCATGCCAGCCACGTCACCGACATTGTCGCCCACGTTGTCGGCGATCACGGCCGGATTGCGGGGATCGTCCTCGGGAATGCCGGCTTCCACCTTGCCCACGAGATCGGCGCCCACATCGGCCGCCTTGGTGTAAATGCCGCCACCCACGCGCGCGAACAAGGCGATGGAACTGGCGCCCATGGCAAAGCCGCTGAGCACACCCACATCGCCCGGTGCGTGAAACAGGATGTAGAGTATGCCCACGCCGAGCAATCCAAGACCGGCGACGGACAGACCCATGACGGAGCCGCCGAAGAAGGAAATCAGCAGTGCCTTGGCCTGGCCGTGGCTGCGCGCCGCCTCGGACGTGCGCACATTGGCCAGCGTGGCGGCCTGCATGCCCAGAAAGCCCGCGCTGACGGAGCACACGGCTCCCACCACAAAGGCTATCGCGGTGTTCAAATCAAGAAACACCGCGAGAAGTATGAACACGGCGACCACAAAAATGGCCAGCACGCGGTATTCGCTCTTGAGAAATGCCATGGCGCCAACCTGGATCTGCGAAGCGATATCGCGCATGAGATCCGTGCCGTCGGGCTGCCTCTTGATGGCGAAAAAGATGATGAGGGCGAACACCAGACCGATCGCTCCAAAAATGGGAGGCCACAGACCCATTGAACCCAGCTCGCTCATAAGGTATCCTGCGTATTTGATGAAACAGTATTGTAACGATTCATTGCTCGGTCCCAGCCAATGTCCATGATGGCGAGAACGGCTTCAGCCGCTCGCGTTGTCATGGAATCGACCAGGGATAGTTCTTCGTTCCTGAACGGACTCAATACATGATCAACAAGATCATCACCCTCCGCCGAAAAATCAACTCCGCAACGCACGCGCGGCACGCGCGTGGTACCCGCGGCCTCGATCACCGAGGCGATGCCATTGTGCCCGCCCGCGCTTCCGTGTGTGCGAAGGCGCAGCGTGCCGAGGGGAAGGTGCACATCGTCGTACACAACAACCGTCGTGGCGGGTTTGATTCCATGGAGCTTCTCGAGAGTGAGAAACGCCTCGCCACTGCGATTCATGTAGGTGCGTGGTTTACTGAGCAAGACGCGCCAGCCGTTGTAACAGGCCTCGGCGAAATGCTGGTCGGTAAAAATGGAAAACTCGCGAAGGCGCAAGGCCTCCGCGAGCTTGTCCAATACGAGAAAGCCAATGTTGTGTCGCGTCATTGCGTAGCGGGGGCCGGGATTGCCGAGACCCATGACGCAGAGCAACGGGGGGTCTTCCGCGAAGATCGCGGTCGTCTCCTCCACCAGTGCGGATCCGGACGGTTAGTCCTTCTCGTCCGCAGCCTTTCCGCGGGCAATGACCTCGGGCTCGCTCGGGCCTTCCTGCGCGTCGGCATCGGATTCGCCGCGCGCGTGACTGATCACGATCAGCGGCTGGTCGGCGGGAGTGACGAGGGTGGCCTTGTTCAGCGGGAGGTCGCCGGCGGTAATGCTTTCGCCGCCGCGCAGTTCGGTGACATCCACCACGATATGCTCGGGCAGATCGGCGGGGAGGCATTCGATTTCGATTTTGTGCAGCACGACCTGCATCAAACCACCATCGCGCACGCCCTGCGCGGTACCTTCGGCGATGACCGGCACTTCGAAGGTCATTTTCTCGCCCATGGCGAAGCCGACGAGATCGATATGCATGATCTTGTCGGTGATGGGGTCGAACTGCACTTCGCGCAGCACGCATTTCTCCTTGCTGCCGTCGCTGAGTTCGAGATTCACGATATTCGACTCGGCCGTGTACACGAGCGAGCGAAGATCGAGAGCGACCACCTCGATGGGGATGTTCTTCGCGTTACCGTAGTAAAACACGCCCGGAACACGTCCGGCGCGGCGCGCCTGATTCGAGGCAGAGCGGCCCCTGTAATCGCGAATCGTTGCTTTCAATGTGATTTCTGCCACGGGAAAACTCCTGAGTACCTGTATGGTTACATTAGTTTGTCTTTGTCAACGTCGAAGAGCGAACTGATCGATTGATGCAAATGCGTGCGTTTGATGGCTTCCGCGAACAACGCGGACACGGTTTCTATTTCGACCAGCCCCGTGTCGGCCATTTCCTTGCGCAGCGGAATGGTGTCGGTCACGGAAATCTTGCTCACACCCGAGCCAGCGATGTTGGGCACGGCCTGGCCCGAAAACACGGGATGCGTGCATGCGCCGTACACGTTCTCGGCGCCGGCCGCCTTGAGCGCTTTCACCGCGTTGGCGAAGGTCCCGCCAGTGTCGATCATGTCGTCCACCAGCAGCACATTCCGCCCTTCCACCTGGCCGATGATGTTCATCACCTCGGCCTCGTTCTGCCGCGGGCGGCGCTTGTCGAGCACCACCAGATCGGCCTTCAGGCGCTTCGCAAATGCCCGCGCCATTTTGATGCCACCCACATCGGGCGACACCACCGAGAGATTCGGGATATCCATTTCCCGAAAATGCTTGAGCAGCACGGCCGACGAGTAGAGGTGATCGAAGGGGATGTCGAAAAACCCCTGAATCTGCGGCGCATGCAAATCCATGGAAATCACCCGGTCCGCGCCGGCGCTCGTGATCACATTGGCCACCAGTTTCGCCGTGATGGCCACCCGCGGCTGATCCTTGCGGTCCTGCCGCGCATACCCGAAATAGGGTATCACCGCGGTGACACGCCGGGCCGATGCGCGCTTGGCCGCATCGATCATGATCAGCAGCTCGAGGAGATTCTCCGCTGGCGGATTGGTGCTCTGAATGATGAACACATCGCGGCCGCGGATGTTCTCGCGGTACTTCACCCAGATTTCACCATCGCAGAAGGTCTTGATCTCGCAAGCACCGACGGGCTCACCGAGATGAGCCGCGATTTTTTCCGCCAGTGCCGGGTTGGACCGGCCGCTAAACACCAACATGTGTGCGCCTCGTGTGGGACTCTCCGGGAAAAGCTTCGCTGGGGCGGCAGGGTTCGAACCTGCGAATGTCGGCTCCAAAGGCCGATGCCTTACCACTTGGCTACGCCCCACCGCAGTACTGCAATTTCAGTTCAAATTGCAGTAGAAAGCAAATATAGGGAAAGAATCAACAATTGACAATGTTTTTTCCACAGGCACGTGGAGTCCGTCGAATGCCGCATTCCACCGGGCGATGCGCGGCTTTCGCCGGCAGTGCTTGCCCCCGTCCACAAGCTCCGCTGTGCCGCCGCTCCCTCGCTCCCCGCACGGCGCCGGCGCTTCCGCCACGAAATTATCAGGTGCCGGCCGCCAACCGCTCCGCCAGACGTCGGGGCAAGCCCTCGGCGAGTATTTTCCGCATGGCCGCGGCCACATCGTACTCCACGCGCAGGTGCTCGAAACTCCCGGCCACGGTGTCGAGCAAACCGTAGCAGGCGCGGGGATCCTCGTCGCGCGGCTGTCCCACGCTGCCCACATTGATCAGGAAGCGATGCGTGGCATCGTACGCCACTCCATCGTGGTCGAGCGCGAACACTGCCGGCACATGCGTGTGTCCGACAAAGCAGACGCGTTCGTAAAAATACTTGCCGTGACGCCGCGCCTCGAAGCCGCCGAAAATGTACTCCCAGCCCTCCGGATTGCGGGGCGCCGAATGCACGAACAGCAAGCCGTCGCGTGACACGCGGTAGGGCAGCGAGGCCAGCCACGCGCGCGAGCCCTCGTCCAGCCGCTGCACTGTCCAATGAATCGCCGTCCGCGCATGCGTGTTGAAAAATTCCCGCTCCGTGCGATCCACCACCGCCGCATCGTGATTGCCCAGCACGGCGAAGCTCACCCGCTCGCGCAACACAGTCACGCATTCGCGCGGCTCGGCACCGTAACCGACGATGTCGCCAAGACACACGATCTCGTCCACGCCGCGCGCATCGACGTCTTCAAGCACGGCAGTGAGCGCGTCGAGATTGGAATGAATGTCGGAAAGTATCGCTAATCGCACGGCGGGGCTTCACGCTGTGGCACTGGGGTTGACGTGGCCCGCCTTTCCATCCGCGTCACCAGCCTTCGTCTGCCGGCAAGGGCCGGGCGACCTGATAAACACGGGAGTGGCAACGCAACGTCTATACAAATGAAAGGAGGAAAAGCCTATGGTGCAACGCGGGCCGTATGTATTTTACCGATATGAACAAGATGCCGCCATTTTTCCTCCTACTGTTTCTCCTCGCCGGCCTTGCCGGGGCGCAAGACCGGTCGCTGCTGCGCGTGCTGCAAGCCGACCGCCTGGATGGAAGACTGGTGGGCGATATCGAGTACCGTGAGCTGGTGGGCAATGTGCGCATGCAGCAGGACAACGTGCGTATTTCCTGCGACCGCGCGATGCAGAATCTCACAAACAACACCGTGCAGCTCTCCGGCAATGTGGTGATCCTGCAGGATACGCTGGAACTGCGCACGCCGCGCGGAGATTACGACGCCAATACGCGCGTGGCTTCCTCCACCGCGGGCGTATGGCTGCACGACGGCCACGTCACGCTGAGTGCCGCTGTGGGGCGGTATGAAACCGGCAGCCGCGTGGCGGACTTCGTTTCCGATGTGCTGATCGACGACACCTCCGCCACCATTCGCGCGGGCATGATGCGCTATGTGCGCGACAGTGCGCTGATCGTGGCCTGGCGGCGGGTGCGCATTCGCTTCAAGGACGAGGAAGCTCTGATCATCGCCGATTCGGTGCGCCATTATCCCGACGAGAAACGATCTCATTTTTATCACGATCCGGTACTGTGGCAAATCGACACCGCCTATCAGCGGCGCGATGCCGACGGCGTGATCGACTCGCTCGATCTCGACACACTGAATATCGCAGCGCGCTATATGGAAGCCCATCGCGATTCGAGCAACCGCTTTCTCTGCGAAGGCGAGGTGCGCATCGTGCGCAGCGACTTCACCGCACGCTGCGGCATGGCGCATTTCCTGCGCTCCGACAGTCTCATCATTCTTCGCGAAGAACCCATCCTCTGGTATGGGGACAATCAGCTCAGCGGCGACTCCATCACCGCGCGCTTGGAGGACGACGAACTCCGCGATCTCTTCGTGTCAGGAGCGGCCTTCAGCGCATCGCGCAGCAAGCCCTCGGAGCAGGACACGCTGTATCCACCCGGGCGCTACGACCAGACCCGCGGGCGCGACATGCATCTCCGCTTCCTCGACAGCAAGGCCGATTACATCCGCGTGGACGGCGCGGCCACCAGTCTGTACTACCTCTACGACGAGGGCGCACTCAACGGCGTGCGTCTCGAAAGCGGCGACGTGATCATCGTGTCCTTCGAGGAAGGCGACGCGAAAACCATACGCACGCTCGGTGGAGTCGAGGGCACCTACTATCCGGAGAAATACGTCAACGGCAAGGAGAGCGGCTACAACCTCGAGGGCTTTCTCTGGCGCGACGACCGCCCCGCCTTGCTGCCATGGCCGGAAGCGACCGCTCCCGACACAAACGGGAAAGCGCCGGCGCCACCGGCACAGTGAAACATCACCTCGCCATCCCCGTAGGCCCTTTGCAGATTCTCCACATTCTCAAGGAGGCACGACATGGAGAGACGACTTTACCGAACACGCGACGGAAAAATGGTCGCCGGCGTCAGCACAGGTCTGGCGGAATACTTCAACCTGGATCCCGTACTCATCCGCCTGATTTTCGTCATCTTCACCTTGTTCAACGGCGTCGGCATTCTCGCCTACGTCATCCTCTGGATCGTCGTGCCCTACCGCCCCATTGTTCTTCCGGCCGCATCCACTGGAGAGGCAAGCGAAGCTGTATTCACCACCGACGTTCCCCCCACGCCCGTCAAAGCCGCGAACGGCAAGAGCAGCATGTTCACGGGCGTACTGCTCATCGCGCTGGGTGTGCTGTTTTTGTTGAACAATTTTGTGCCGGGCTTTTCCTTCGGTGACTTCTGGCCGCTGTTGCTTATCGGCATTGGTGGCGCGTTGCTGGCGAATGCCTGGCCCTTCACTCCGCGCGAGGAGGTGCAATCATGAAATCGGGACGCGTTTTCTGGGGCACGCTGTTCGTCATCATCGGCGTGCTTGGACTGCTCAACAACTTTTTCTCCATCAACATCGCCTGGGGCACGCTGTGGAAGCTATGGCCGCTGCTGCTGGTGTTCCTCGGTCTGAGCGTGTTTCTCAAAGACAGCAAGGTGAAGTGGATTGCCGTGGGCGCCATCGGGCTGCTCACCGGTATCGTGCTCTTCTCCTCGGTGCAGCACGGGTGTGACAGTGTGGACACGCTGGTGGAGCGCGGCTTCGACGGCGACGATTCCAACGTCACCATCACGCAGACCTTGACCGAGAGTTACGACTCCTCTTCCGGCCGCGCGTATTTCTCGCTGGAAGGCGGCGCGGGCAATTTCAGCATAGGCGACACCACCTCCGACTACGTGCGAGCGGACGTGCGGTCGAGCATCAGCGGCTACATGCTCACACGCGAGACCTCGGACGGCGTGGATCGTTTCCATGTGGAAATGACGGAGTCGTCGGTGCATTGGAAAGGCAAGGCGCGCAACCGCGTGAGTGTGGCGCTGCATCCCGATCCGCTCTGGGACATTGATATCGACGCCGGCGCGGCGACGCTTGATCTGGATCTGACGCCGTACCGCGTGCGCGAGCTTTCGCTGGAAGCTGGCGCGGCCTCCATCGACGTGCACCTCGGCGCGCGCAGCGACACCACGGACGTGACCATCGAAGCGGGCGCCTCGTCGGTCAAGCTGCACGTGCCCGAGGAAGTGGGTTGTGAAATCGTGACGGAATCCGCGCTCAGTTCCAAGGATTTCCCGGGCTTCACCAAACAGCGCGGCGGCCAATATCGCACCGCGAATTTCGACACGGCAAAGCGCAAGATGTATATCAGCGTGGAAACGGGCCTGTCGAGCATCAGCGTCAAGCGTTACGCGGCGGGCGACACCTGGTAAACGCGGCCTCGGCCGCTGAAATGGCAACGGGCAACAAGGAGCGATCCCTGTTGCCCTTTTCCTTTGAACTGCCGATGCTATTCGAGACTCAGCACGTATGTGGCAATATCGCGGAGTTCCTCGTCCGGCAAATAGTTGTAGCGCGGCATCAGCGCGCCAATGCCTTCGGCGCGTTCGCGCAATCGCGCATCGCGCTGCAATACCGCGTCGGGATTCTTCAGATACTCGACCATGCCGTCCACATCGTAATGTTCGGCCAGGCCCAGCAGCGAAGGTCCCGTGGGACGGCCTTCGCCGCCCGGTCCATGACAGGTCACGCAATTCCGGCTGATGAACAGTTCGGCGCCGCGCTGCACTTCTCCGGATTGCGGGCCGGCCTTCCCGCCGCAAGCGGCCGCTCCAAGCGCGAACAACACGAGCAGCGACAGCAAGGCGCCATGGTTCTTCCCGGACAATACTTTCCGCATGTCGACGACCTTACGGTTTGACCGCGATGCAGGAAATTTCCACGATGCCGTCCTTGGGCAGACGCGCCACCTGAATAGCCGCGCGGCTGGGGGGATTTTCGCTGAAAAAGGTGGCGTACACTTCGTTCATGGCGGCAAAATCGTTCATGTCCTTCAGATACACCGTGCAGGCGGTAACGTCGGCCAGCGAAGCGCCGGCGGCCTCGAGTATGGCGCGCATGTTGCGCAGTGCCTGCTCGGTTTGCTCGCGCACGCCGCCGTCCACGAAATTGCCCGTGGCCGGGTCGAAGCCGAGTTGGCCGGAAACAAACACGAGGTTGCCCGCGATATTGGCCTGGCTGTAGGGACCGATGGCCTTGGGCGCCTGATCGGTATGAATGATTTCTCGATGATGACTCATGGGATGCACTCCGGTTTCGTTGATAGTGTCCTTCACGAATGTACAAAACCCGCGCGGAAGTCTCGCGTCGTGCCATGCGGCACAGCGCTGCGACGGGGCACTGAATGCCGGTGTGTTCCCGCGGTGGAACGTCCCACCTCCCGACGTCGGAAGTACGGTTGCCGCACAGGGGAAATTCACAGTATCTTGGAACAGCCGAACCCCATGGAAGAGGACGCCGCGGCAGTCGGTTTTTTCCCATCCCACGGTGACCCGCCGTGGCAAGCACAGGTATGCGATATGCGCGCGAATGGTTTGTCCTTTGACATCGAAGACTGGTTTTGCGCCAACAATCTCGGCATCCCCTACGAGCGATGGGACGAGAAGGAATTGCGCGTCGAAACCAACACGCTCCGCCTGCTCGACATTCTGGATGCGCACGCGGCGAAGGGCACGTTTTTCGTGCTTGGATGGATCGCCGAACGCGTTCCCGATATGGTGCGGGAAATCGAGCGGCGCGGGCATGAGGTGGCGACGCATGGTTACGGTCACGTGCTGCTCACGCGCATGACGCCGGAGGATTTCGAACGTGATCTCCAGCACGCGCTCGAGGTGACGCAGCCACTGCTTCAGCAGCCGATACTTGGATTTCGCGCGCCGAGCTTCACCGTCACGGGCGCGACGTTGTGGGCCTACGACATCCTGCAGCGCCACGGACTGCGCTACGATTCCTCCGTGTTTCCCGTGGGCTTTCACCCCGACTACGGCATAGCCGACGCGCCGTTGGAGATTCATCGGCGCAACGGTATGATGGAGGTGCCGTTGAGTTGTGTGGAATTCGGCTCAAAGCGCATTCCCAGCAGCGGCGGTGGCTATTTCCGCATCCTGCCGTATCGCGCCAGCCGCTGGCTGATGCGCGTCTGCAATGCCCAGGGCCGACCGGTGATTTTTTATCTGCATCCCTGGGAACTCGATCCCGGGCAACCGCGCTCGCCCATGTCGGCCAGCAAGCGCTTGCGGCATTACATCAATCTCACACGCACCGAGCAGCGGCTGCATCGCCTGCTGTCGGATTTTCCCTTCGTCCCCATCAAGGAGCTTCTGTATTCATGAGCAACGAACTCGAACGCCAGCGCCAGTACTGGAACAGCGAGACAGGCAATTTCGACGCCATTTACGAACGCAACAAGGGCCCATTCGGCAACTGGCTGGACAACACGTTCCGCTGGGACATGTACGAGCGCTTCAATTACACCATGCGCAACTCCGAGCCCATCGCGGGACGCAGTGTTCTCGACGTGGGGTGTGGCACGGGGCGTTACGCGATGGAGTTTTTGCGTCGCGGCGCCGCGCATGTCACGGGCATCGATGTGGCGGAGAACATGTTGGAAATCTGCCGCCAGCGCGCGGCGGCCGAGGGCTTTGCCGAGAGCACGGATTTCGTGCGTGCCGATGTGATCGCGTTCGATGCGCCGCGCGTCTTCGACATCAGCATAGGCATTGGACTGTTTGACTACATCGGCGATGCGCTGCCCGTGTTCGCCCGCATGCGCGAACTATCCACAGTGGCGGCCATCGCCAGTTTTCCGCGCAGCGGATCCTGGCGCGCGGTGGTACGCAAGGCGCGACTATCGGTAAAAAGCTGTGACGTCTTTTTTTACAGCAAGGACGATGTGGCCCGTCTGGTGAAGGATGCAGGATTTACCCGCTTCGACATGGAACTACACGGCGAGCTGTACTGCGTCACCGCCTGGGTGTAGCGACGCGATACGCGCGCGCGTCATCGGGCCGCGGCGATGTCCAGGTATTCTTCGTCCGCACACCGCGATGAACGATCCTTCAGTGTATCCTGCAACAACGGTCATTTGAGCCATGAAACGGAAGAGCGCTCCCAGCGGGGCCGTGGAGTTCCACGCGCCCGTATTGCGCCTCGACGAGGGCATTATCAACCATTGCCTGCCTCTGCCCGAGGAGGCCGTGGCCGTATTCATCCCGGCGGGCATCCGGCGCGTGCTGGCCACGCTGAACGGCCGCATGTACCGCAGAGGCATCATCACTCGCGCCGACGGCAATCACATGCTGTTGCTGGGACAGCCGCTGCTGCGCGAGATCGGCGCGCGCGAAGGCGACATGGTGCAGGTGCTGCTGCAAGCCGATCCCGAGCCCGACGCGGTGGATGTGCCGGAGGAATTCGAGGCGGCGCTGGCCATGGATGATGCCGCGCGTCGGCGCTTCGAGGCATTGACGCCCGGCATGCAACGCTCGCTGGTGATGTACATCAGCACGGCCAAGCGTGTCGATACGCGTATCACGCGCTCGCTGGAAATGGCGCGCAAGCTGCGCGAAAACACGCTGCACGGGGACAAGAAGAACACGTAGCGGGATCACGACCGACTGAGATCGTCGAGGCAGCCCATAGGTATTGGGCTACAGTGCGTGACAGCCCACGAAATTACAGCAGCCCACCAGTCCGCTTCAGGGCATCAAGAAATGTGGCTATCACCTCGTTGACCTCTTCGAGCGGGATATCGAGTTTCGCACTAATCTCGCTGGCGTCGGGCTGTCGCCCCAGGTTGTACGCCTGCTTGATTTCTTCGAGCAAGCGATTAAGGGTGCCCACTCCGCTGTCTCCTTCCGATACCGCCGAAGGCGACGCGAACATGTTCATCATCCACTCGCTGGGATCGGCGGAGGGAGCGAGCGTGCGCAGTAGGGTCATGACGGACGCACATACCGTGTATTGCGGGGCCGCGGGCGTGATGCAATGCGCGAGAGCCAGGCGCCGCGAGAATTTTCGATACGCCTCCTCCGTCATCGCCGACACGTACAGCGTCTTCGTCGCTCCATTGAAATACGCATCGGGATGCGGCGGAGCACCCGTCGGATGAGCGAGTGCGATGTGGTATATCCCTTCCTTTTCCACGACACGGAATTCCTTCGGAAGCGTGCGCGGATCGAAGTCGGGCAGTATCGTCGCCGACAAGCAAAAACGCATCCTTCCCGCCGGAGATGTTACCAATGGCGCATTCGACACCCGCATCAACACGAGCCAGGCCGCGAGGTTGGCTTGGACATCCTCTTCGATGCGCTCCCGCGAGGCCATGGGCAGGCCGCGCATCATCGCGTAGTAGCGCAATTCCTCGAAGCCCAGATTCAGGTAGGGGATCAGGGGACCGTAGGTGGTCCAGCACTCACCGCAGGGATGGATGAGCATGCCGACGCAAGCAACCGCCGGATAATCCCGCCTGGTCCGCGACAGCCCGCCCGATTGCACGATGATGTCTTCATCGCGCAGAAGATCGTGCATGATGTGGAAATCCCGTTCCAGGGATTCCCTGTACTCGCAAAAGGTGTAGCGATACGGGTGTTCGAGGCAATGCTCAATGTAACCACGGCGCTTGGGACTCAGCGATGCGATGCGCGGCTCGCCGAGTTGCTCACGTGCCAGGCCACGCCTGCCCACCGCGGTATGAACGGCGTATTGACCGAAGCATTGATGGAGCAAATTCAGACCGATGTCATCGAATGCATGCAGATAGCGCTCGCATGCGTTGAAAAATTCCTCGGCCAATCCTTCCGCATCGATCACCATGGGGATGAGCACTCCGTCGAGTACCTGCTCCACCATGCTGTCATCGTCGCGTACGCGCTGCATCGCGAGTCGTAAGTCGATTCCTTCGAGTGCCATGCGTTGAACTTTCTTCTTTGATCGACAATGAGATTTCGTTGCTAAAAGGTCGGCATTCTTTTATTCGCATCACAGAGAGGAGAAAAAAAGAACGCCGACGTGCAGTACGCCTCCTGCGAGCGATCATGTCCTGCTACCATTGTAAGCCAGGCCTCTCGGATTCAGCAGCCGTACTCAACCACGAAAATCGCGTGACAATTCGCGCGATGCATTGTCTGACAGATGGTTTTCCGATATATTTGTCACCTACACAACAATCGCGAGAAGCACCATGACTTCGCCCGGCATCGCCCTGGAGCAGGTTCCGCGCACCCTGTTGCTCCCATTGTGGGGCCGCGCGCAACTCACACGCTCCGGCAACGGCATATTGCTCGATCCGCTCGCGGTGGAAATACTCGACGGCATTGACGATGATTTCACCGCGTTGCGTTCCGTGCTCGACGTGTCAAAAAATTACTCCTGGATAGCCCGCGCGCGTCAGTTCGATGATAGCGTGCGGCGATTTGCTCTCCGGCATCCCGATTGCATCGTGGTGAATATCGGCGCGGGGCTCGACACCACCTTCGCACGCGTGGACAATGGACGCATGCACTGGATCGATCTCGACCTCCCCGAAGTCATCGCGTTGCGCGAGCGCTTCATTCCCCGCCACGAGCGCGAGCGCAGCATCGCCGCTTCGCTGTTCACCACCGAGTGGTTGGATGAGGTGCACACGGAACGGCGACCCGTGTTGCTGCTCGCCGGAGGTGTGCTGTTCTATTTCACCGCGTTCGAAGTGCGATCGTTTTTTCACACACTCGTCGAACACCTTCCGTCGGGTGAACTGCTGTTCGACGCCATGACACCCGCCGGCGTGACCAAGGCCAACGGCATGCTGAAGGATGTCGGTATGGAGGCGGCGGTGATGCAATGGGGGCTGAGCGACGCGAGCGAAATCGATGCGTGGAACACGGGTGTGACTGTTCTCGGGCAATTCGAGTTCTTTGATGGACTACCACTTGAGCACGTACCGTATCGTACGCGCATCATGATCATGTTCAATCGTCTGCTGCGGGTGATGACCATTGTGCACTGCGCATGGGGACGCGAACTCACGGAAGAGCGGGAAGCCGA
Source organism: Bacteroidota bacterium (assembly GCA_035914695.1). GTDB lineage: Bacteria > Bacteroidota > Ignavibacteria > SZUA-365 > SZUA-365 > JAOSJT01. Next base: position 13,101 of record JAMIQH010000133.1, read on the forward strand.
GGCGAGCCATGGCGCAACGGAAATGGCTTGATACTCGCCTGTCGGCGGGATAAGTTGTGTGATTCGCTTCCGTCGACTCATTCCGCGGCCCATGCGTTTCATCGTCACTCTTCTGGTTTCACTGCTCTCCCTGCAAAGTCTGGGACCGTATGCGTTATTCCAGGTACAGCAGCAGCAGTTGAAACGGCAGATGAAGCGCGCGATCAAGGCCGGCGTTCCCGATGCGGAGTTGCATCGTATCGCATTTGCGGCATCCCGGCATTTGCGCGACAGCGAACGCGTACAGTGGATGCATGAACGGGAATTCCGCCTCGACGGCGACATGTACGATATCGTGCGCAGCGAGCAATGTGGCGACAGCATCATTCACCACTGCGTCCGCGATGATGAGGAAACGGCGCTGTTCGCCCGACTGGATGCGCTCGTGCGTGAGGAGAGCGGCAGCAATCCCGCCGAACGCGGAAAGAGCGCTTCGCTGCAGCGACTGGCTTCCCTGCTCTACCTCCCGACCGAGACCTGCGGCGTGCGACCTTCCCTCCATTTTCACGGGACGGTCATGCAGCTCGCACCGGCGCCGCTGCATGCCGACCTTCGCCCCCCCGATCCTCCTCCCCGACCAATGTCGTGAGCATGGATACACTCGCGCGGCTCATCACATCGCATGAGCGTGGCGCGAGAGGCGTGCCGACACGAACGCCACCGCGAGCTTGTGGCCGCGGTCGGCGCGCGATGGCGCTTGCGATGCCGTTCCATTACGGACACGGCCTCTCCCCATTCACGACATCGATCATCCAAAGAGGATACACACAACAATGAAATATTTGGCTCTCATCGCCTTGCTGGCTGTATCCACGGTCATGCAGGCACAAACTCTGGTGGTACGGGACGAACGCTCGGGACGCCCTCTCGACAACGTCGCCGTATACTCGGTTCGACCACCACTATTGCGCTATACCGACGCCATGGGACGACTGGAATTTTCCGCCTACGCCGAAGCCGATTCCATTCGGTTTGACCGCGCGGGCTACATTTCCAGCACGCGTGCCGTGGCGGATCTACGCGCGACGAATTTCGAAGTCACGATGGCTGAGCGTCCCTTCCGCATGGAGGAGGTTGTGATCGCGGCTGTGCGCTGGCGTCTGCCCGAAAGCGACATCCCCCACCGCATCGTGGGCTTGTATCCCGTGGACGCACAGTTGCAGAACCCACAAACCGTGGCCGATCTGCTCGGAAGCTCCGGCGAGGTGTACATACAAAAAAGTCAGCTCGGCGGCGGCAGTCCCATGATCCGCGGTTTCGCGACGAATCGCGTGCTTATGGCGGTGGACGGTGTGCGCATGAACACCGCCATTTTCCGCAGCGGCAACCTGCAAAACGTCATATCGCTCGATGCCTTCGCATTGCAGGAAACCGAAGTCGTGTTCGGTCCCGGATCCGTCTCCTACGGCAGCGACGCCATCGGCGGCGTGATGAGCTTTTACACCATGACACCGCGCTACTCCGGCAATGGCGGACTGATGTTGCACGGCAACGCCGTGCTGCGCGGCAGTAGCGCCAACGAGGAAAAAACGGGGCACGTGGATCTGAGTTTCGGGCTGCAGCGCTGGGCGTTCCTCAGCAGCGTGAGCTGGTCCGAATTCGGCGATTTGCGTATGGGCAGCGACGGCCCGGACGATTATCTGCGCCCCAGTTACGCCATTCGTGTCAACGGGCGCGACAGCACGGTACGCAACGACGATCCCGAGGTGCAGACACCCAGCGGCTACCGGCAGTGGAATTTCATGCAGAAAATCCGCTTCGCCCCGGGCGGCTCGTGGGATCTGCAATACGGCGGTCACTACTCGCGCACCTCCGACTACGCGCGCTATGATCGTCTGCTTCGCACAAAGGGCACCAACCTCCGTTCGGCGGAATGGTATTATGGCCCGCAGATCTGGAGCATGCACACACTTTCCGCCGAGCACAGCAACTGCGGCGGACTGTATGACAAAATGAAGGCGACGGCGGCCTGGCAGTATTTCGCCGAAAGTCGCCACGATCGCGATTTCGGCAAAAACACGAAATTCCATCGCGACGAGGAGGTGAACGCCTTCTCCGTCAACGTGGATGCGGAACGCACGCTCTCGCCGGTGCATGAACTGTTCTACGGCATCGAATTCGTCCACAACACAGTGGGATCCACCGGCGAGGACGAGAACATACTCACCGGCGAGCGCATCCCCGGTCCCAGCCGTTATCCCGACGGCTCCACCTGGATGTCGGCTGCGGCGTACGCGCATCATCGCTGGAAAGTGGCCGAGGCATTCACCCTGCAAAGCGGATTGCGCGCGAATTACGTGACACTCGATGCGGAATTTTCGCCGCAATTCTACCCCTTCCCCTTCGACGAAGTACGCCTGCGCAATCTGGCGTTCAACGGCAGCATCGGAGGCGTGTACCGTCCGGGGGCGGATTGGCAAATCGACGCGAATCTCTCCACGGGATATCGCGCCCCGAACATCGACGACATCGGTAAGGTTTTCGAAAGCACGCCGGGGCTCATCATCGTTCCCAATCCCGATCTCCAACCGGAGTTCGCCTGGAATGCGGAAGTCGGCGTGGGTAAAACCTTCGGCGATGTGCTGCGTCTCGATGTGTCGGCGTTTTACACCCTGCTCGACAATGCCATGGTGCGCCGTCCGTTCACCTTCAACGGACAGGACAGCATCATGTACAATGGCGAGCGCAGCCCTGTTGAAGCTCTGCAAAATGCGGCGCAGGCCACGGTGCGCGGCGTGCAGCTTGGTGTGGATCTCAACGTCGGCAGGGGGTTCCGTTCGTGGTCGCGCCTCACGGTACAGAAAGGCGAGGAGGAACTCGACGACGGCAGCACGGCTCCCCTGCGCCATGCCGGGCCGTGGTTCGGCACCACGCATCTGCTCTGGTCGGGTGCGGGCCTCGAAGTCGATTTCTACGCCGTGTACAATGGCGAAATCGCCTACGACGATCTCGCCCCCGAGGAGCAGGCCAAGAACTACATGTACGCGCTGGATGAGAACGGCAATCCCTGGCTGCCTTCGTGGCTCACCTGGAATGTCAAGGCGCGCTACCGGGTCAGCGATCTGCTGCAGCTCACCGTGGGATTGGAAAATCTCACCGACGTGCGCTACCGTCCCTACTCCTCCGGTATCACCGCGGCGGGCCGCAACCTGATCGGGGCCATGCAACTGCGCTTCTGATCCGCGTCGCCTCGACGCCTTGCCCTTTCCACGGAGCGGCCCCGAGCCGCTCCGTTTTTTTTCACCTGCGCGTAACACCGCGCGTGTCGATGTGTTTTATCATCGGCGGCGTCATGGGCCTGAGCGACGCCCGCGTGAGACACTTGCATTTATCGACCAATACGGATATGTTGCTCGCATACTATTCGCACGGTACGTTTTTCGATATTTTCGCCATCGCTCACGATCCCGATACGGACAAGGCCATCGTCGTGGTAAAACGTCCGCCACTTCATGATCATTGATTGCCGCACTACCGCATTCGCCGCGGTGGGAGCGAGAGCAGGCATCCGTCCTTTTTCAACACATTCATCGAGTGCATCATGTATCGTTTCATGCTTGTGCTGCTGTTCGCGATCACCGGCTTCGTTCAGGCGCAAACCGTTGTTGTCCGGGAGGAACGCAGCGGCCGTCCACTGGACAATGTGAGCGTCATGTCCACCAATCCCCCGGCGTTGCAGCATACGAATGTGCATGGCCAGGTGGACATCGCACGATTCGGTGCGGCCGACACCCTGTATCTTTCCCGACTCGGCTTCGAATCCGTGGCGGTGCCACGGGCAATGCTCGTCGCTTTGAAGGAGGACGTGCGCATGCGCGAACGACCCTTCCGCCTCGACGAAGTGGTGGTGGCCGCCACGCGTTGGCGCACCGCGCAGTCCGATTTACCGCAGCGCGTGAGCCGCATCGATGCGTCGGATGTGCAGTTGCGGCAACCGCAGACCGTGGCGGATGTGTTGGGCAGCACCGGGGAAGTGTTCGTGCAGAAAAGCCAGCTCGCCGGTGGCAGTCCGATGTTGCGGGGCTTCGCCACCAATCGCGTGCTCATCGCGGTGGATGGCATTCGCATGAACACGGCCATTTTCCGCAACGACAACGTGCAGAACATCATTTCACTCGACGCGCTGGCGCTGCAGGATGCCGAAGTGGTGTTCGGTCCCGGTTCGGTGAGTTACGGCAGCGACGCCATCGGTGGCGTGATGAGCTTTCAGACGCTGGATGCGCGTCTCTCGCAGGACGAGCGTCCCCTGTACTACGGCAGCGCCTTGCTCCGAGGAAGCAGCGCCGGTGAGGAAAAAACCGGGCATGTGGATTTCGCCCTGGGCCTGAGGAAATGGGCCTTTGTCAGCAGCGTCACCTGGTCCGAGTTCGGCGACCTGCGCATGGGGAGCGACGGACCCGACGACTACTTGCGACCCGACATCAGCGTGCGTGCGAATGGACGCGACAGCACAATTCGCAACGACGATCCGGAAGTGCAAACACCCAGCGGCTACAGGCAGTGGAATGTGATGCAGAAAATCCGCTTCGCGCCAACAGCGAATTGGGATGTGCAGTACGCCGGACATTACTCGCGCAGCTCCGACGCACCGCGCTACGATCGCTTGCTGCGGCGTCGCAACACGCTGCCCTATCACGCCGAATGGTACTACGGACCGCAAATCTGGAGCATGCACGCATTGACCTTGTGCCATAAAACGCCCACCGCATTCTGGGACAACGCGCATCTTACCGCGGCCTGGCAGTACTTCGAGGAAAGCCGTCACGACAGGGATTTCGGGAAAAGCGCGCGCTACCATCGCACCGAAACCGTGCGCGCCTGGACGCTCAACGCGGGGGCGGAGCGTTCGTTGGCCGATCGGCACAGCATTTCCTACGGCCTGGAATTCGTGCACAATCACGTCGGCTCCGTCGGCGAGCAGGAGGACATTGTCAACGGCGTGTGGCGCCCCGCATCCACGCGCTATCCGGATGGCGCGACCTGGACATCCTCGGCCTTGTTCCTGCATCATCGCTGGGATTTGTCCGAGCGGCTGTTGCTGCGGAGCGGCGTGCGCGCCAACTACGCGACTCTCGATGCGGAGTTCAGTTCGACATTTTATCCCTTCCCCTTCAAGGATGTGCGACTGCGCAATGTGGCGGTCAACGGCAGTGTGGGCGCGGTGTATCGTCCAGGTGATGATTGGCAAATGAATGCCATCCTCTCCACCGGCTATCGTGCTCCCAATGTGGACGACATGGGAAAGGTGTTCGATTCCACACCTGGCGCCGTGGTGGTGCCCAATCCCGATCTCGCGCCGGAGTACGCGTGGAATATCGAGGCAAGCATCGGCAAGCGCTTCGGCAACTGGCTGCGCTTCGACGCCACGGCCTTTCACACCTGGCTCGACAATGCCATGGTGCTGCGGGATTTCCAGCTCAACGGCCAGGACACAGTGCTGTACAGCGGTCAGCCGAGCCGCGTCGAAGCACTGCAAAACGCCGCCGTGGCGTTTGTTCGTGGCGTGCAGGCGCGGGTGGAGACACATCTGGCGCAAGGAGTGCGCGCCTGGGCCGCCATGACCTGGCTGCACGGCGAGGGCGAGATGGACGATGGCAGCACCGCTCCCTTGCGGCACGTGGGTCCGTCCTACGGCACGGCGCATCTGCTCTGGTCGGGTGCCGGTGTGGAAGTGGACGCCTATGTCATGCACAATGGCGGCATGGATTACGAGGACATGGCCACGGCCGAGCAGAGCAAAAGCTATCTCTACGCGCTGGATGCATCGGGCAAACCCTACGTCCCCTCCTTTCTCACATGGAATCTCAAAGCACGTTACCGTCTCAGTGATCTCGTGCAGCTGATGGTAGGTGTGGAAAACATCACCGACCTGCGCTACCGTCCCTATTCCTCCGGCATTTCCGCGCCGGGACGCAACGTGATCGGCAGTGTGCGACTGCGGTTTTGAAGCGGCCGCAACATCCCGCTGCGTCATACAATCAAACAGCGCGGGCGACCTACGCAGGCCGCCCGTTGCTTTTCCACGGTCGATGGACCGCTACTCCGCGTCTCACCGCCATTTGATCGAACACCCCATGGAGGGTTTCACCTCGAAGGTGATGTCGCGCCCGGCCAGCACCTCCTCGATTGCGCGGCGCAAATCCTCGCGCGTCACCTTGCTCGCGTCCTGCCAGTTGTCGTCGATGCGACCATTGTAGCGCAGGGTGCGGGCACGATCAAAGACGAACACATCCGGTGTGCAGGCGGCGTCGAAAGCGTGCGCCACCTCCTGCGTTTCGTCCTGCAGGTAGGGGAAAGGGAAGCCGCGTTCGCGCGCGCGCCGCACCATGTTGTCGAAGGAATCGTCGGGATAGCGCGTGGCATCGTTGGGATTGATCAGCACGAAGCGCACGCCATGTTCGGCGAAATCGCGCTGCAAGCGCATCAGCCGCTCTTCACTGGCGATGGCGTAGGGGCAGTGGTTGCAGGTGAACACCACCACCAGCGCGGTCGCCTCGGCGAAATCCGCCGCCGACCAGCTTCGGCCGTCCACCCCCGGCAGGGAGAACGATGGAAGCGCCGTGCCGAGAGGCAGGCCGTTCGAATAAGTCAATGCCATGGTGTACTCATGCTGTGGAACATGAGGCAATGTACATCGCGGGTTCGAGGCGGGGCAAGGCCACAGCGGAGGTGAGTCACTTCTATCTTTTGCGCCGAGGGCACGGAGGTCGACGAGTGCACGGAGGAAAGGTAAGGGCGCATTCCACGGGAAATTCCAGTGCGGAGCGCTCGCGTCGGATCGACGGCGTATCGTCCTCGCACTTCGTTAGAGAAATCTTCAAGTGAAGCCGCGTCAACATCATGAAAAGCGTTGCGGAAAGGATTCACAACCCATCCTCCGTGCGCTCCGTGTTCTCTGTGATCTCCGTGTTCATTATCTGATGTGACCCAGCTCGGCGGCACGTTGGGACGGACGAGGCACACACCTTGCTCGATTCCACCTCAATCGCCATCTTGCTTCCCTGTCCATCAGCGAAATACCCCCATGCGCACGCGTCTCTTTCTGTTGCTGTTCGCCTTCATGATTTGCACCGGCGTAGTCCGGGCGCAGGAATTGCGCATCGAAGCGCCATCGCTGCTGTTGGACGGCGTGCCCTTCGAGCTGCGCATCACCGCGGTCAATGCGCACGGAGGCATCGACACCACGGTGACGGGGATGATCGCGCCGGACGGCTTCACGCTTCCGAAGGAAACGCAGTGGATGCGCAATGGAGAATACGTCACCAAAGAAGCCGTGGCACGTGGCGGGGGAGAGCTCCTGCTGCGTGTGCTGCTGCTACCGGAAGACAGTGCCTCGGCCGCGGGTGCGACGCCGTTGAAGCAGCACGTTGGCAGCCGTGTTATACCGGGCATACTCAGCATACTGCCTCCGCTGCTCGCCATCGTCTTGGCCTTGCTGCTGCGACAGGTGGTGGTGTCGCTGGTGGCGGGCATTTGGCTCGGGGCCACGTTCGTGTTTGGCTACGATCCCTTCGCCGGTTTCCTCCACGTGCTCGACCATTACATCGTGGAGGCGTTGGCCGACAAGCAGCACATGTCCATCATCGCGTTCAGCATGCTCTTCGGCGGCATGGTGGGCGTGATGTCCAAAAGCGGCGGCACCATGGGCATAGCGCATGCGCTCACGCGCATGGCATCGTCGCCACGGCGCGGCATGTTCGCCACCTGGCTGCTCGGCGTACTCATTTTTTTCGATGACTACGCCAATTCGCTGATCGTGGGCAACACCATGCGGCCCATCACCGACAGATTGCGGATATCGCGGGAAAAGCTGGCCTATCTCGTGGATTCCACCGCGGCGCCCGTGTCCAGTTTGCTCTTCATCAGCACCTGGATCGGCTACGAGGTGGGATTGATCGACGAAGGTCTGAAGCAGGCGGGCTGGGTGGGCATGAACGCCTACGCCGTGTTTCTCGACATGCTGCCGTACAGCTTCTATCCCATTTTCACGCTCCTCTTCGCAGCCATACTCATTCTGTTGCGCCGGGATTTCGGGCCGATGTACCGTGCGGAACAGCGCGCGCGTACCGAGGGCAAGCTGTTCCGCGACGGCGCTCAACTCGCCACCGATCTCACCGAGTCGGCCAGCGTCATGCCCGCCGAGGGTGTGCAACCCCGCTGGTGGAACGCCGTACTGCCCATACTCACCGTGGTGCTTGTGGCCTTGGCTGGCTTGTATCTCACCGGCGTGGAAGCATTGGAAGCGGCGGGATCGAGCGAACGAGGCATCGGCGCCATCATCGGGCAAGCCGATTCGTACAGGGCGCTGCTCTGGGCCTCGCTGCTCGCCTGCGTGGTGGCAATCGTGCTCGCAACCGCCCAGCGCACCATCACTATTCTCGAGGCGATGGACGCCTGGTTCAATGGGTTGAAATCCATGCTGCTCGCAATGCTGATTCTCACGCTGGCGTGGAGCATCGGCAAGATCACCGCCGATCTTCATACAGCGGATTATCTCGTGTTGCTGCTTCGGGGCACGCTCGATCCGCAGTGGTTGCCGCTGTTCACCTTTCTCGTGGCGGCGGTGATCAGCTTCGCCACCGGCACAAGCTGGGGCACCATGGGCATTATGATGCCGCTGGTGCTGCCTCTGGCCGTGGTGCTGGGTAGCGATGCGGGATTGGATCAGGCGCATGCCTACAGTGTGGTGCTCGGCACCATCGCCTCGGTGCTGGCGGGTGCGGTGTTCGGCGACCACTGCTCTCCCATATCGGATACCACCATCCTGAGTTCCATGGCCTCGGCCTGCGACCATATCGACCATGTGCGCACGCAACTCCCGTATGCGCTCGTTCCGGCGCTGCTCTCACTCGGGGTCGGACTACTACCGGCGGGATACGACATTTCTCCCCTGTTCACACTGCCGCTGGGGATACTCGCCATGCTGCTCACGGTGCGCGTTGTTGGCAAACACGTCGCCGACACGTGACTGTGTCTGCCGCGAAAACCCGTGATCCCGCGGGCACGCATGCGGCGTCCTCGATAAGAATCGGCCTTACATTGGCGCGGCCGATTACCCGGCGTCGCTTGAACTCCGTCGCAACACATAGAGCGGGATTTCGGCCGGACAGCCGATGCGGTAGGGAAACCAATGCCCCGCGCCGGCGGACACGTACAGCTTGTCGTCGCCCTTCTCGTACAAACCCCACATGTATTTCTCCGGATTGATGGTGTAGAGCAAACTCCGGCCATTGAAGCCGATTTGCCCGCCATGCGTATGCCCGGCCAGCGTAAGCTGAACGCCATTGCGCGCCGCCACATCGAAGCCCATGGGGCGATGCGACAGCGCAATGGTGAAGGCCTCGGAAGGTTGATCCTTCAGCGCGCGCTCCAGTGTGCGATCAAAGAAATTCGGCGGCATGCGGCTGATCATCTGCGGGTCGTCCAGGCCCGCGAGGTACAGCGAACTCTCGCCGATACGGATTTCAGCGCCTGAATCGCGCAGCAGCGGAATGGGTCCGCGCTCGTAGGAGCGCACGATACTCTCGATGCCACGGAAGTACTCGTGATTACCGATGGACGCGTACGCACCGTAGCGCGACGGAATGGCCGCCGCGAGCCGCAGCGCATCGAGATAGCTGGCCGCATCGTCGGAGAAGTCGCCCGTGATGAGCACGAGATCGGGACGCAGCGTCGCGGCACGCTCGGCCATGCGCTCGAGATCGTCGAGACCAATGAAAAAACCGACATGCACGTCGGAGATGTGCAGGATGCGCAATCCTTCCAGCGCGGGCGGGAGCGCGGGAAAGCGCAGGGGCACGACCGGAAAGCGCGGCTCGGCGTACCCATTGGCCAAACCTTTCGCGCCCGCCGCCACGGCGAGCACAGGAAACACCGCCGCCGATGTGGTGAGCACGCGCCGACGCATCGGATCCGGGGCGCTTTCCGGCTTGCGCCGCGTGCGTAGCCAGCGCAACACACGATCCACCGTATGCATGATGGCGGAAAACGGCAGCGACAGCATCAGCGCCACGCCCGTGACGAACACCGCCGCCGACACGCTCGCACCCACGGCCACCAGCCACTCCAATCCGCCGAGTATGCCCAGCGTCCACAGACTCAGAAACACGATGCCGGTGAGCGGCACGCCCCAGGAAACGCGCCGCACCCACGCATGCTTCCACCAGTCCCTATGCAGCGCACGCAGCAGCAAAATCTCCACCGCGCTGAGAACGAGGATGGTGATGGTACTGAAAATCACCGGGAAAAATGGACGCATGGGAACCGCCTCTCCACTCTATTCGTACATACTCGCTGTTTCTTGCCATCGAAATTTTGGCATTTCAGCAATATCGAGCATACAAGTTCTTGATTGGAACGTCTCTTATCACTACCATTGCAAGTGCCCAAGATCCGACCTTTGTCCACAGTCAAACGAGTGATACCATGAAACAATTCCTCTCCTTCTTCGCCGCGCTCGTCCTCACTGTTCTCATTCTCGCCCCCGGGGCGACCGCGCAGAAGACCTGGGTGTACGCCGCACTCACCGACGAAGGCAACGTCGCGATCATCGATCCCGCCACCAACAAACTGCAGCAGCGCATTCAGGTGGGACGCGAGCCGGTGTCGGTGGCGTTCAACGCCGACAAAAGCCGCCTCTATATCAGCAACACCGGCGATATCACCGTGTCCATCATGGACGTGAAAGACGCGCGCGTTGCGCAGGTGCTGCGTCTGCCGGTCAACCGCCGCGGCATTTACGCCGGCGTGATGATTCGCAACTGGGAAGGCACCCGCATGTACGTGGCCGAGCGCTCCGATACCCCCGACCGCGACCTCCGCGTGTATGTGATCGACGCGCAAAAAGAACTCATCACCGCGCAATTCGACGCGGGGCAGAACATCACCGCGCTGTCGGTTTCGAATGATGGTACGAAGATTTTCGTGGCAAATGCCGGTAGCGGCATCTCGGTGTACGACACGCAGAGTTTCGAACGCCTCGGCACCGTCGCCGCAATCAACGGCTTTGCCGGAACACTTTCGGGCGTGGCGTGCAGCCCGACGGCCGACCTCGCGTACGCCAGCTACGGTCCGGCGAACAAGATTCAGGTCATCAACACCGCCACCATGCAGCAGAGTGGCGTGATCGATGTGCCGAAGTACCATACCGGCTCGCAGAAGGAAATCGTGTTCAGCCCCGACGGCCGCTATGCGTTCGCCGTGAATCACAAAAACGTGTTCAAGGAAGTCGATGGTGTGAACGTGATCGACGCCGCCAAGAACGAGATCATCAAGCTGTTCAATTCGGGCGTGGTGATGAAAGGCATTGCGGTGACCGAAGACAACAAAATGGTGTACATCGCCGCCAACGATCTCAAGTGGTACAGTCTCGTCACGCTCGAGCACATCCGCTCCATTTCGCCGCGCACCACCATCGGCGGTATCGCGGTGGTGTATCGCTAAGACACCGCACGGCAACCGTTCAGGGCGCGGACAACCCGCGCCCTTTTTTTTTCAGCAACGTTGAAGCATCGCCGCAGCGCCACGTCGAAGGAACAGCACCGGGCGGGAAGAAAACTATTTGTCCGTCGCCATGTGTTTTTGCTACCCGCCCCATCTTTACAAATTCGGATGGGTGTTGTATTTTTTTCCTTTCCCCGTCTACAGGTAGATATGTGAAGCATTACGTTTCCAATAAAAAAGAAACCCCGCGCATGTTCGAGAACAACTTCATGGAGTTCTTCTCGCGCGTGCATTGGACGGTGCCCCTCATCATTTTCCTTCCCGTGATCACGATTCTTGCGGGCATCGGCATGCTCAAGCATCACAACACCATCGGCGACACGGCCATGTACGCCGTGTTCGGGCTGGCCTTCTGGACGTTCACCGAATAAGCCAACCAAGCCATTGAAAAAACAGTAGCTTTTTTACACAAAATGGGCATGGAAACCAAACTTTCTAATTATACGAAAGACTATGAAAAAGCTGCTGATTTTATCGTGAATCGTTTTGAAGAAAGAG
>JAMIQH010000134.1:0-5977 GCA_035914695.1 Bacteroidota bacterium
ACTTTCGCAGATTCCGGGACAGATCATCGCCATCACGGCGCATGAGGGCCAGCGGCTTCGATGGGGTGATGATATCCTCGTCCTCGAAGCGATGAAAATGAAGAACGCCATCACGGCCCCGCAGGATGGTGTGATCAAACGTATTCACGTGCGCATCGGTGAGACGGTGCAGAAGCATCAAATCCTGATCGAATTCGAATAGCACCGCGGCACCACCGCCACATTCACCGCGCTTCCCCCAGGGGGGAGCGCGGTACTTTTTTCCTGCTCCCGAAACACTGCACGCCAATATCGCGGGTCACGGCTGAAGTGAGCATATGCGCCCTGGTGACCTGCATCGACCTGTTGAGTTCGCAGCACCTTGACAATGCCCCGGAACGCGTGTAGTTTGCGCGAAAGTCCACACACACACGACGAAGGAGGAAGCCATGCGTCTCTTCGACGATCAGGGAATGATGATCTTTCCATCGCCCCTTTCCCCCGAGTTCCGTGAGCGGAAGCACGTGCTTGTGGTGAGCGCCTGTTACTGCCCGAATCGACACAATCTCGTCAACAGCCGCGCGCAATTCAATGAGTTTGATGGCATTCTCCTGCGTCTGCGCAAGGGCGAGGAGGATGGACTCGTGGCCCTCAGCCCGGTGTACGGTGATCGTTCACGGATTTCTTTAGGGCTGCGGCTCGAGCGCAACGATGTGTACATTCTGCTATGTCCCGAGTGTGGTGCCACACTGCCGGTGTACGATCAGTGTGATTGCGGTGCGGATTTATTCGCGCTGTTCATGACCGAGGATGTGAGCTTCGCGAATTGCATTTGCGTGTGTTCGAGAGTCGGCTGTCATCACTCTGTCGTGCGACACGGCAACGAAGTCCTGACAGAAACAGCAATTCAGCACCTTGCACGGCGAACATGAACCGTGCCGGGAACAACATCGCAGTCGAACGCGGTTCGACCCTTGGAATCATGTGTGCTCGGGTGTATTTTCCGGATACATTGCACCGGTAATCCACGCGTGTGCCCTGGAAACAACCGCATCGCATGACGGACACACATTCGCCCAATGACTTGGAGAAGTTCATGAGTCTCACAGAGCGCATCCTCGGTCCCCATTCCAAATACGAAAAGGATATTCCGTACACCTACGTGGCGCGCGTGCAAGCGATCGAGGGCATGGACGACATTATCAACGAGTATTTCGCAGACACCATTTGCGGCCTCGTGGAGTATCTCGCCACACATGGCATCACGCCAGCGGAGACGCGGTTGTACGGATTGTACCGCAAGGATGAAATCGCATTGGACCTGCGGCATTGCACCAACGAACAAGGCGAATGGCTCATTCCCCCCGACCTTTGCCATTCGCTGGAGGAGCACTACAAAGCGAGCATGGAAGAGCAATACAAAGGGCACGTCGAGCATGGCTCCTGCTCGTTCGAAGACCGCGACAAGCAAGGAAGCGGCCCGTATTGAATGTTCTCGCCCCTACCAGGGTTTGCGCAGCCCGGCGGTCCATACGAGATTGCCGGGCTGTTATCGTTGTGAGGAGTGTATCGTTTCCCGCAGCGACAGGATTTGCATTCCTGAGACTTATATCCTATGTTACCGGCGATCCCACAATCAGACAACGACGGTGCACCATGTCGGCAGTTGACCTCAGCGCGCGCGCACACCACCGATCATTATATCGGATTATCGGAACGTGTTTTCTTTTATTTATTGCATACCTCCCCGCCACGCTCCTTCTCCCAGCATCGCTATACGCGCAAATGGACAACGCCATCGATCCCAGCGGCACATGGACGAATGGCCGCGGAACAATTTCTGTTATGCTGACGGGAGATGCGCTCTCCTTCTCGTGGACATCCGTCTTCGGAAATGCGCATATCTGCGATGGCGCCGGAGTCGCTGGACTGGAGATGCAGAACGAGTATCACTTCGTTGACGAGAGCGGACGTATCGCTTTCATTGTCACGAAGGACTCGCTTCGTATTCACTGCATTGAAGGGACCCCGTCGTTCTGCGGAGCGGAGTGGCCTGGTGAGGTATACACACGCACGCATTTCATCAAGCCGATCCGCTGTCCGGTATCGGCCAAGCGCGCGCAATTCCATGTTGTGATGCCCTCGCCGCCGTTGGAACGCAAGGGGTTTGTGGTAAAAGGCAATGTGGTGGAGCTGGTCGAAGCTGTACATGAAGGTTCACAGCCATTTCTCCTCGCGCGCTACAAGGGCAAGAATGCCACAACCGTGGGTTTGCTCCGGAAGAAAGACCTGCTCTGCGGCCAATAGTATACTGTCAATTGATCCCACCCACGATCGCGGAGACCGCATCATGACCTGGCGAGCGATACTGCTTTTTCCCGTAACATTGTTCCCCATACTGGCATTGACTTCGTGCAGCGCACAGGAGAGTCATCCTGTGACCTGGAAGAGCCTCACATTTTCCACACCGGTCGAGTTCTCTCCCCCAGTGGAAATCGGACTCGATGCTGTGGGATTTCTGACACCAAAAAACGCGACCATGCCGAACGCCACGATGGAATTGCGTATGGTCCACATTACTCGAGAGATGCTGGACAGCTTCGGTGGCAGCACGGACGAAGCGCTGAACTATGTGCGTATTACATTTTTCGGCACCACTGAGACTGGGTCACCTCTACCCTCGCGCAATATGCTCGGCGTCGATGTCACAGGCACGAAGCAAGCCATCACGATTCCGCGCAACGGCGTGCTGGAACTGTATCTCCTCCCACTGTCGAAGGGGGCTCACGCGGTGCTGGGCCTGTTCAGCTACGACACGCAGAGTCAGCAACTGGCCGAGGAGACCATGGACATGATCGCCGAGACATTGCATGAGGGCAGCTCGGATTAGCACGACAAGCAAGACCATTAGTATGCCGCCCCGCAACACCGAGGGCGGTCACGTTCACTGTTCACCAAGAGGAGAGTATCATGAAACAATGTGTGTGGACCTTGATGCTCGCGTTTCTGCTCACGGCGGGATTCGTTTCCTGCGGGCAGAGCGGAGACAAGGCGGAGGCAGGTGGGGACGAAGCCGCTTCCGTGCCGGGCATCGTGAAGGAGTCGGCGGATTTCAACATTCTCGTACCTGAAGGCTGGGAGTACCAGGATTTCGGGAATGGAACGGTGCAAACGTACAATAAAAGCGGCACCTTCCTTGTTCAGCTGCAAAAGGCGGGCATGAACATGACGGAGAAGGACGTCGAGGGTTCGCTTGAAAGCCTACGGAAACAATACAACGGCACACCCATGAAAAAAGTGGACATGCTGGGTCTAAGTTTCTACACCACGACGTTCGTGGCAGCAGGTCGGAGTCAAACGTTTTACAACGCATTGAAGGATGGAAAGAAAATCAGCATCGGCCTCTCCGGACCCGATCATGAAAAGGATCCCACGATTCAGGCCGTGTTCAAATCCGTGGCTCTGAAATAATCACCCGCCGTTCCCGGATGTCACACGCCATGCATACGGCATGGCAGGAATGCACTGCAAACACAGCGCGGGCGAAATGGCGCAAAGGTCATCTCGTCCGCGCTGCAATTTTCTATCGGCTTTGCGGATACGGAGCGGTGTTCGTCAGTGTCAGGTGCTTCCCACGAGAATATCCAGCGCACAGGGTCCACGGTCATTGCGCCCGGGTTCGAATTCGACCTTCATATCGACCCGCAGGGACGGGTAATCGGCGTTCAGCAACTCGGTATGGTAGAAGTAGATATCCTCGCCGCCATCTTCCGGGGAGATAAAGCCGTAGCCATCTTTGAGATAAGCGATGATACCTCGAACGCGCTGCTCGCTTTGCGCGTGCAGTTGCTCCACTCCATTGTTGGCGTCGCCAGCAATTGTTTCACGAGCACGACTGTCCGATCGTTCAAGTCCGAAGGTCTCGAACTCTTCTTCGTTCGTCGAGGAGTATTCCTCCTCGTCAAGGTCGAACCAGTACCCATCGTCTTCCCCGTTCTTCTCCACGTCACTGTTCATCACTTCGGGAGTGACCTCCACTTCGCGAGGTGGAAGCTCGGTGGCATCCTCAATCACGTTGGACGATACGGAGGGCGGCGGAGTATCCGCATCGACATGCGCGACGACGGGAGTGATGATCTCCCCGGTATCCGGCACCCATTCGCTGATCACGGGGACAGAGGCATCCTTGGATTCGTCTCCACTCGTTTCGGCGGTGGTTATCGGAGTCTCGCGCCGCTTTTGTTGCCATGGACGAGGTGTTCCCTGCGCCGAACGGGGTCGCGCGTCCGAGCTCGGGAAAAACAGCGCGTCGATATGAGCATCGCCCGCCGCCAAGCCGAGTTCGATGCGCTCATGCATCAATAGCGGATAGGTTGCCTCGCGGAGAATGGACTGTGCGGTTTTCGTTTCCCGCTCGACACCGTTTTTCTGGCGGTAGCGGAACTCCCAGCCCATGACCATGACACGCGTACCGACGGAGTTCAGTTTGCGCACCAAGGGAAGAAAGTCACCATCCGATGCGACGAGAACGCATACGTCGTAGCGCTTAAGCAACGACAGTTCCAAGGCCTCGAGCGCCATCCAGACATCGATGCCCTTTTCTCCGGTCGGCATCAGTGGGAGGTAGTGCGTTGTCACGCCCTCGCGCAGCAACATCTCGTCGAAGAGACGTTCCTTGATAAGCATGTCCCGTTGATCCGCATCAGCTGTACGCAGGCGTCCGCGGAAGTAATGCGCGTCCACCACCTGACAGAAACGCTCGTTGGTACCATCGGTCACAGAAATTTCGCGCCGTATAAAATCGTGC
Source organism: Bacteroidota bacterium (assembly GCA_035914695.1). GTDB lineage: Bacteria > Bacteroidota > Ignavibacteria > SZUA-365 > SZUA-365 > JAOSJT01. The sequence continues at coordinate 4,787 of JAMIQH010000134.1, forward strand.
AGGCCACTGATGCTGATGCGCGAATGTCGGGGGTGGTGGTAGAGGTAGTAGTTGCTGACGTGAGAGAAAAAATTCCCGTCGTAGAACACGGCGATTTTCGTGAATTCGATTGCAGACATCATACACCCCGCATTTCATCGTGAGACATCGATACATGGATAATGTGCCGGTCGTGGAACGGCCGGCTTCCCCATCACAATGTACATCGTCAACACACGGAACTCAACCACGAGCAGTCGATTGCAGCCGCGGGTGTGACGTGCGAGGAATCACCTCACGATCGTCACAGGTTTCCACAGCGCTGCGGCGCCATGCCGCACACACACCATGTACGTGCCACCACGCAACGTCGATGTCTTGACAGGAATATGCCACACACCTTCATCCACCAGTCCTTCATGGATCAGGGAAATCTCCCTCCCAAGAAGATCATGCAAAGACACTCGCAGCTGAGCAGCAGAAGGCGCGGCGATATCAAGCACGACCACGTCCCGCGCGGGCTGTGGGAACACCGATGCGACATGCAACTCCCCGATGTCCGATGCGACATTCCCATTTGCCAGCATCAACATTCCTTCAGAAACGACATTGAGAACCTCCCGCTGGTTGATATCATCCTCGTGCCGGGTGACAAATGCAACGATGCGATATTCCGTCGGGTCCAACGGTACCGGAAGCATGGTGTCGAAGCGAGTTTGATAGACCTCATTGGCCACCGGCTGCCGCGGAATGATGTCGGCTCTTCCCCAGGTTCCGGTCAACATGTGGCGCAGAACATGGCGATGGACATGTCCCACAACGGGATCCGGTTTGGAAAAGAATGGATGCGTCGGATAGGCGGGATTGTTGCTGTACAAATTTCTCTGATCCCATCCCCGACCTTCGCCTGTCAGAGCATCCACCACGAGGAATGCGTGCACGCGATACTCGGCGGGAGGTGCGAAATCGCTGAAGTACACACTGACATTCACTGTGCAAGCGCCGTTCGTGGAGTTCACCGAGCCGGTAGTTGACACGTCCAGCGGGGTGTACAGCTGCAGGCGCTCGCCAGCGCGAAGTATCCACGCATTGGAACTCCGGGCTATAGGAACGCGGGATTCACCGGGAAGCAGTGCCCGATCGATCATAGCCATCGGGTAGCTCGGGTTGTAAGCGGTTGCGATGGAGTCGCCCTCAGGTGTCAGCATAGCA
>JAMIQH010000135.1:0-5077 GCA_035914695.1 Bacteroidota bacterium
GCCAGAAATCGCTGGACTCCGCGCCAATCACCAGCGTGAACTGCCGCCAGTCGATATCCACACCGGTGGCGAGCGGTACCACACCGAGTACCGTGGACACCGCGGTAAGAATCACCGGACGCAGACGGGTGCGGCCGGCTTCGAGCAGGGCCTGCTCGATGGGCATGCCCTCGCGCATTTTCTCCTTCGCGAAATCCAGCAACACGATGGCGTTTTTCACCACGATACCAGCCAATGCGATCACGCCCACGCCTGTCATGATGATACCGAATGGTGTGCCCGTGACCAACAGACCGAGCAACACACCGATGAGTGACAGCAGTACCGACACCATGATGACAAAGGGTACTTTGATCGAGTTGAACTCGGCCACCATCAACAGGAAGATGAGCATAATGGTAATGAAGAGCGCCTTCATCAGGAAGCCGGCGGCCTCCTGCTGCTCCTCCTGCTCGCCGGAGAACTTGATGGTGTAGCCTTCGGGCATGGAGAAGGATGCCAAGGTGGTCTGTACATCCTTCAACACATCGTTCGCCAGGCGACCTTGCGCATCGCCGGTGATGGTGATAACACGCTTGTAATCCTTGCGGCGGATGTCGGTCACACCGGTGGTTTTCACCACCTGGGCGACTGTACTCAGTGGAACGGACACCAATTGCCCGCGGCGGTTCATGAAGGTGACATCCAGATTTTCGATATCCTCCAGCGATCGGCGCTGGTCTTCTTTCAAACGCACGGTGATTTTATACTCGTCCTCACCCACGCGGAATTTCGCCGCCTCGGTGCCGTTGATGGCTGAGCGCACCGTGCCACCGATTTGTGCTGTGGAAATTTCCAGCAACGCCGCCTTCTCACGATCCACGAGAATCTGAATCTCGGGCTTGCCAGCGTTGTAATCGTCCTCGAGATCCACGAGACCGGGAGTGTTTTCGATGGTTTTCATCACACGCTCGCTCAACGCGCGGAGTTGCGTGTAATCCTCGCCGGCGATTTCGATGCTCACGGCCTTGCCCACGGGCGGGCCCATCTGCTCGGCCTCGACAGTGATGTCCGCGCCGGGAATGTCTTTGGAGATGGCGCGCATTTCCTCGAGCGTGACAAAGCTGCTCTGCTTGCGTTCCTTTTTCTCATAGAAATTCACGGCGTAGTTCGCCTTGTTCGAGATGCTCGAACCACCGAAATCGAAGGGATTGTTGGAGGCGCCCACGCTGGTCACGCGGAACTCCATGTCGTCGTAGCCCTTGATCGTCTTCACATTGCGCTCGACGATGCGCACCGCCTCGTCGGTCACTTCCAGCGGCGTTCCCGGCGGTGTGCTGATTTGCATTGTCACGTTCGTGGGTTGTGTGCTCGGGAAGAACTCCACGCCCTTGTTGAACATGCCGAAGATGATGAGCACGAGGAAAAGCAAACCGAAGGATCCGAGGAGCGTGGTCCGCTTGTGTGCGAGCGCCCAGCGAAGCACGTTGACATAATTGTGCTGCGCGGCAGGGAAAAACTTCTCGTCCACCCAGTGGTACACGAGGGTGAACGGATTGTATTTCCTCCACCAACTCGGATGCTCGATCGCCTGTTTGGCCTTGGCGATTTCCTTGCGGTAGTCGATGAACTTCGAACCCTGCACCGGACTGATCACAAAAGCCACCACCAACGAGGAAAGCATGGTGGCGATCAGCGTGATGGGCAGATAACTCATGAAGTCGCCCACGATGCCCGGCCAGAACAGCAGCGGCAAAAACGCCGCAATGGTGGTGAGCGTCGCCGTCGTCACCGGCACGGCCACTTCGCTCGTGGCTTTCTTCGCCGCCGTGATCAAATCCTCGCCGTATTCCTGCTGGTGCCGGTAAATGTTTTCGATCACCACGATCGCGTCGTCCACGACAATACCGAGCACGAGCACGAGAGCGAAGAGCACCACGAAATTCAGCGTGACACCCATGGTGGACAGAACGATGAAGCCCATGAACATGGACAGCGGGATCGCCGTGCTGATGAGCACCGCGTTCTTGAAGCCAAAGAACATGAACAGCACGATAATGACGAGGAACATACCCGTCATGATGCTGTTCTCCAGTTCGTAAACGCGTTCCTCGATCATAATGGACATATCGTTGGTAACGGCGAGGTCCACGCCGGCAGGAAGTTTTTCCTCATGCTTCTGGACAATGTCCTTGACTTCCTGCGCAATGCGGACGAGGTTCTCTCCCGCGCGCTTTTTCACCGCGAGCGTCACCACCTGTTTGTCATTGAGACGCGCGAAAGAGGCGCGATCCTCGAAGGAGAATTGCACATCGGCGACGTCGCGAATGTAGATGGGCATGCCGTTGCGCATTTTAACGACGATGTCCTCGATGGGCTTGGGATCCTTGTACTCGCCCGGGATGCGCACCGTGAATTCTGTGCTGCCATTGTCGAGCGAACCACCCGGAATGGTGATGTGCTGACCGGAGATCGCATCGGTAACATCGCTGAAGCTGATGTCATAGCCCTTCAGGCGATTGACGTCGCAGTTGACTTTCACTTCCGGTTCAAGAGCGCCGGTGATGTCGGCGCTCAGCACGCCCGGCACTGCCTCCACCTTGTCCTGCAAGTCCTTGGCAATGGCTTTCAGACGCGGAAGTCCCACCGGTCCGCCGATATTGACGTACATGATGGGGAATTCGGAAAAATTGATCTCGGACACGATGGGTTCGAGAATGTCGTTGGGTAGATTCGGGCGTGTGCTGTTGACCTTGTCGCGCACGCGGCGCAGAGCTTCATCGACATCGACACCTGTTTCGAATTCGATGAAGATGGTGGCCAGACCTTCCTTGGACGACGAGCTGATCTGCTTGACGTCCTTGAGCGTCTTGAATTCCTTCTCCAGCGGCTGCGTAACCAGGCCTTCCATGTCCGTGGGACTAACGCCGACATAGGGCACGGAGACGATCACATACGGGATGGTGATGTCGGGTGCGGCTTCGCGCGGCATGCTCGTGTACGATTGCAGGCCGACCACCGCGATGATCAGAATGAGAATGTAGACCGCGACGCGATTGTCGACGGCGAGATTCCAGATTTTCATAACAAGAGTCCTTTTCCTCGTGGTGGGGTCAGTTCTTGACCTGCACGGGTTGCCCGTCGGCCACATTCTGCACGCCGAGGGTGATAAGTTTGTCGCCGGGGTTGAGGCCTTTGCGAATCACGACCGTGCCTTTGTTCGAACTGCCCATTTCGAGCACACGCTCGCGCGCGACGCCGTTCTCCATGACGTATGCGACAAATTGATCGATGTCTTTTTTCACGATGTAGTCATCGGGAATGCTGATTACACCGGATTTCGCGGAGAGGGTGATGCTCATGTCGGCGATCATGTCGGGTTTGAGTTTACCGCCGCCGCTGATGAGCACTTCGATGGGAATGGTGCGGTTGTCTTTCGACACTGCCGCGCCCACGAAGGACACGCTGCCGGAGAATTCATCGCCGGGGAAGGCATCCACAGTGAAGCGCACGCGGTCGCCCACCTTGAAGCTGCCGGCATAGCGCTCGGGCACGCCCGCTTCGATTTTCAGGCGGCCATTGTTCACCACATGGGCGACGGGCACACCGGGACCGATCATTTCGCCCGCTTCCACGAAGCGGATGTTGAGCGTTCCGTTGATCGGGCTTTTCACGCGCGTGCGTTCGAGACGCTCGCGGCTCATTTCCATACCCGCCTTCGCGGCATCGCGCTGATACTCGAGGGTTTTGAGCTGGAGTTCGGAAATTCCCTGCTGCTCAAACACGCGTTTCTGCTTTTCGTAATTCGTCTGCGCGATGTTGTACTGCGCCAGCGCTGCATCGTAGGCGGTGCGGAGCAGTGCGCTGTCGAGTTGCACAAGCACCTGACCGGCGCGGACGTTGGCGCCACGCGGCACGAGCCAGCGAAGAACCCGACCACCCTCATCCGCCGGGACCTTTACGTCCTCGAAGGATGCGATGGCGCCGGTGAGTTGCAGTGTTTCGGAGAAATCGCTAGTTGCGATTTCCATCACTTGAATGGTCACCGCGTCGACGGTGCGTTTGGTGGATTCCGTTGTGGCCGATCCGGCGGAATTCTCTCCACAGGCCGCGACCAGTCCTATCAAAGGCAGTGCCAGGACGAGGAGCAGGGGAAGCATGCGACGGTTCATGAGTATTTCTCTACCTATGGTGACTGTTTCGTTGACTAATCCTGATGCATGCTCAGGGCCTGCTCCAGGTCGGCCTGAGCGACAAGGTAATCGTACATGGCCTGCGCCTTGTTGACGCGCGCGCGCATGAGGGCGACGTCGGCATCGTTGACTTCGAGCTGCGTTCCGGAACCATCCTGATAACGCGTGGTGGCGATGGCATATCCCTTTTCCGCCTGCTCGACATTGCTACCCTGCGCTTCGATGCGCTTACGGGCCTCCTCGATGCGGAAGCGGATATTCTGGATGTTCGTGACCATCGCATCCTTGGCCGCGCTGAACTGTTCCTGCGATTTCATGAAATCGACCTTGGCCTGATCCACACGCGCGCTGGTTTGCAATCCGTTGAAGAGATTGAGATTCAGCGAGAGTCCGACCTGCGAGGAACGCACGAAGTCGTTTGTGGAAATGCGGCCGAGGTGCTCGTTCTGCGCCTGCCATTGATAATCACCGAAGGCGGCGAGTGTGGGCAAGGATTCGGATCGATAGATCGACACGAGTTGCTCGTTGACGCGCATCGATTGTTCGAGCGCGCGCAGGCCCTCGTTGCGTTCGAGCACGGTTTGCTCCGCGGCTTGGATAATGCCGGGGTCCACCGGGTCGAAGCGCATCTCACCCGCCACGGTGATATCATCGGCCGGCGACATACCGAGCAACATTTTCAGACCGTTCGTAGCGAGATTCACGTTGCGCTCGGCTTCGATAACAGAAGGCCGCACGTTCTCGGTCTGCACGCGGGCGCGGATAAGGTCGTACTCCGACACGATGCCCTGATCGAAGAAGAGCTGCACATTGCGGAGATTTTTCTCCGCGTTGTCGAGACTCGCCTTCACCATAGCATGCACATCCTTGGAGAAGAGCACACCATAAAACGCGCGCTTGACATC
>JAMIQH010000136.1:0-2891 GCA_035914695.1 Bacteroidota bacterium
GATCGAGAAGTTGCTTGAGCAGGGATAGCGCGCCCCAGGCGGTAACCTCCCGATTGGTGAATTCGATATCCAAGGACCCGACCTTCATTGCCACCCTTGCACGGGGATGTTTTTCTTCCGCGAAATATCGTCCATTTCTTCGAAAATTCCACACGCGTAACTATAAGCAACCGAATAAGTTATGAGAACCATTCTCTAATGACCGCCATTAGAGTCCGAAGGCCAATGACCGATCTGGGATTATAGTATTGCTGTATTCGTGATGGTGCGGTGCGCTTGAATTCCTCCGCGCGTCATGCTATCATTGCACTTTGCATCTGTTTCACGCATCGGTAGGGAGGCCGGTCATGACACGAAACGGTAGACTGAGCGCGCGGCGCTGTCCCGAGCACGATTACTCCAGCCCGGGCACGTATTATCTCGAATTACCCGTCCGCGAAGAATCACCCCCATTGGTTCGCAATCGCAAAGGCCGCCGCGACCTCACCCCCGAGGGCCGCGCGTTGCTGCGCGAGGTCGGCGAATCGCTGCACCGCCAGGGTGCGCATCTGCGTCTCGACGCTATCGATGTGCAGCCGTTGCTTGTGGTGCTGGTACTCACGGTGGTGTCGCGGCCACGGCTGCTGCGTCGCTTGCTGCTGCTGATGAGCGAGACGTTGTATCAGCGGCGCATGGCGTTGATACCGCTGTTCGTGGGTCGACTGAAAATGAACAGCGCGCGGCGCATCAATCGGTTGCGCGGGAGGGAGGGTGGCGCGTACTGGTGCGAGGGGTATCGGGATCGGGTGTTGTTCGACGCGGACGAGGCGGCGGCGATGGCGGAGCGTGTAGGGATGGGGTTTGCGGAAGTGATGCTGCGTGAAGACGGGGAGGAGCGGGGTGTGGAGGGGATGGTGTTGGGGTGGGCGTATGTGGTGACACTGCCTTCCGGGGAACTGGAATGGCCCGATGCGGATTCATGTATCCGTATTCCGGCGGGAACCGGCTCGTGTGTGGCGGCGGGGTCCGATATTCGGAGGCCCGATTTGCGTCACGACCGCGCCGGTCCGCGTATTCTTGCCCTCGAGCGCTGGTGCGCCTAGCAGGAGCGCCCGCGTCTACCGGCGAATATAGCCGACAGATCAATCCGAAACCACTCCGGGAAGGCAGGCGATCCGTGCGGAGCGGGAGGGTGCGCGTTGAAAGGTGGAAATGTGGGTTTGCGGTAGTGAAACGGGATATGGGAGTCGAGAATACTGCCGCTGTGATGGGATTTTCATAACGGTTCGAGCGGCAGGAGCGCCGTATTGGCCTGAGCTCGCGTTGCATGAACGAGGAACTGCGGATTCATGAACCTGCAGGGGATGGTGCTAATGTCCCGCATCGCCACCGCGGAGCCCGAAGGTATACACACAAAAAACCGAACATTCGGATTCGCGGCGTGAACATAGAATGCGCTACTCGCCCTTCGGGCCGGCACCGATGTACGGGCTGAGCTGGTCCTACCGATGACCGGGTGAGACGGACGAGCGTCGGCTGTCGAACTTTCATCGCGAGGAAACACGCGAAACATGCATTCGCTATCCCCCCCGAAATACCCACTCCACCAAGCCATCTTCGGGCCATCTATAGCGGTGTCCCGTTCCCTGCGCCCTTTCCAATCATCACATTTGCCAATGATCGCATCATACGCTATTATCCGGTACCCTCATCTCAGGAGAAGATTATGCGCTTCATTACCGGCCTGATGTTGTTCCTCTGCCTGCTCCCAGTTCCCATCCACGCGCAAACCTGGACTTGGGAACAGTCCACCGGCGCCCATCCTGAAGTGTTCAATATGCGTACGGGCAGCACGCTTGTTTACTCCGCGCCGAAGGAGGATGAATTGTCGAGCTGGCAATCGTTGCCCTTCCCCTATGTGGTCGCAGGCGGACAGGTCAACGGGTATTTCATCAGCGATAATGGCTATATCACCTTCGATCCGACAGCCACGAATAGCTGTTCCGATAATACCGTCGGCGGACCGCGCAACGCGCTCTTCGCATTCTGGGATGATTTCCACCTAGAAGCGGGCAACCCGCAATGGAGCAACGAGGTGCGCAGCAAAACAACAGGCAGCGCCCCCGACCGCGTGCACATCGTCATGTGGATGAGCGCCGTGCCGAAGGGCGGAAACTACCCGAACAATATCGCGAGTTTCGCTTTGGTGCTTTACGAACAGGGGGGCTTTGAAGTGGTGTTCGTCGCTGGTTCAGGTACGCGCTCGCTTGCCGGTAGTGTCGGAGCTATCAATGCGGACGGAACTGTGATGACGCTGTTGCCGGGTAGTCCGTCGTTCTCCTATCCCGCGGTCTCTGCGGATCCGACGGATGATGTGCGCTACCGCTTCCACTGGTCATCGTACGCTCTCGACGCATCCATCGCCTCGCTGAACGTGCCGACGATTCTGCGCGCTGGTGTGCCCGCGAGCATTCGTGGTACCGTGCGCAACATTGGGTCCGAAGTGCTCACATCCTTCGATATCGCCTACCGCATCGACGCGTCGCCGTGGCAGGTCATGGAGGTGCGAGGGGTGAATGTCGCCACAAATGAGCACTATGCGTTTACCCACGATGTGGCATGGACACCTGCCGAAGCAGGGCGTTCCCATACAGTCACTGTGCGTGTGGAACGCGTCAACGGAGGAACCGCGGATGAACGCCCGGACAATGATGCATTGTCCATGAACGTCTTCATCATTCTCGGAGTGTCTTCGGAAAAACATGTCCTCGTGGAGGAATTTACCGGTGCTTGGTGTGGATGGTGCCCCGATGGTGGCTTGCAGATGGAAGAGCTTGCGCTCACGTATCCATCTCGCGCCGTTCCCGTGGCCATACACGCGGGCGGCGTCGATGCTATGCTGACACCTGAGG
>JAMIQH010000137.1:0-4009 GCA_035914695.1 Bacteroidota bacterium
TGATGCTCTCCACGCCGGAGCGAATCATCATCACGGCAATGCCCGCCATGAACAGCGAGGCCACCTTGGCGAAGGCCTGCGACCCGGCCTCGCCCATGACGCGGATGATGAATTTGGAATTCAACAGCACCACAAGCACGGCCAGCAGATTGGCCAGCAGTGCGGACAGTGTGATGGGAATGCCCTGCGTGTCGACGAGTATCAGAATGGTGGTGAGCGCGGCGGGACCCATCATCAACGGGATGCCAATCGGCACCACACCGATGGTTGAACCCGGCTTGCGGCGTTCGACCTGCGCGGTATTCGACGAGGCAAGATCCTGTATCGATAGGATGAGCAGCAACACACCTCCACCGATACGGAAGTCGTCGGCAGTGATGCCCATGAATTCGAACAGGGCCGTTCCGGTGAAGAGAAATACCACCGAAATGACCAGGGCGGTGGCGGCGGCGTTGAAAATAAGTTTGCGGAGTTCTTTGTCCGGCATGCCCTGCGTCAATCCCAGGAACAGCGGGACGAGGCCCACGGTGTCCATGGCGACGAACAGGGGGATGAACGATTTGGCGAATGCATCGAGCATACGAATCCGTGTTTCCTGAATGTTCTACGAGTGTGTGAGAGATCGATCGCGCTATTCGCTCCCCGCGAACATGCGTTGCAGCAGTTCCTTCCTTCCGAGGCCTTTGGTACTCGACACCGCGAGCAGATCGCCTTCGTAGCCCAGAGGACGCATCGCGAGAGCGAGGGCACGCAACTGCTTGGCGCGATCACTTTGGCCGAGTTTGTCGATTTTCGTCAGCACCACCTGCACGGGCAAGCGACGCTCGCTGAACCAATGCAGCACGCTCGCATCCGATTCCTGCAACGGCAGACGCGCATCCACCAACTGGAAAACCATGCGCAAGGGACGTCCTGCATCGAAGTAGTCGGTGATGAGCTTTCCCCACTGTCGGCGGCTGTGCTGCGAGGCCTTGGCGTAGCCGTAGCCGGGCAAATCCACCAAACGCAGCACGCCATCAACGGTGTAGAAATTGATCTGTTGCGTTTTGCCCGGGGTGGCACTGACACGCGCGAGGCCCTTGCGACCGGTGAGCAGGTTGAGCAGCGAGGATTTGCCCACATTCGATCGCCCGACGAAGGCCACTTCGGGAAGTGAGCCCTCGGGAAACTGACGTACGCTGGCGGCGCTGATATCGAAGGTTGTGAGCAACTGCATGGCAAAAAAAACGCCGTGGCGTACCACGGCGTGGTCAATTTATAAATCCGATCAGGCCTTGGGCTCTTCCTCGGTGGCGGCGGGAGCGTCGTCCACGGCGGGAGCTTCGCTGCTGGCGGCGACGTCTTGGGTCGCGGCGGCGACTTCCTCGACGGGAGCTTCAGCACGTGGAGCAGCTTCCTCGACGACAGCGGCGGGAGCGGCCGCGGCGGGAGCGGCGGTCTTCGCCTTCTGCTCTTCGATGGCCTTGCGGCGGGCGAGAGCGGCTTTCGAACGCGCGACGCGATCCTTGCGCTGCTTGTTGTCCTGACCCTCGTTGTAGTCCACCAGTTCGATCACAGCCATTTCGGCACCGTCGCCAAGGCGATTGCCCAGCTTGAGCACGCGCGTGTAGCCGCCCGGACGCTTGCCGACCTTTTCGGCGATTTCCGTGAAGAGCAATTTCACGGCATCCTTGTCCTGAATGAACTGGGAGATGATACGACGCGAATGCACGTCCACCGGTTCGCCGCCTTTTTCGCGCAGATAGGCGTCACGAGCGCGTGTGATCAGCGGCTCGATGATGCGCCGGGTTTCCTTCGCCTTCGCGGCGGTGGTTTGAATGCGTTTGTGTTTGATGAGCGCGGTGGAAAGCGCTGCGAGCAGAGCCTTGCGGTGGCTTGCGGTGCGGGACAGTTTACGTCCTGTTTTTGCGTGTCTCATGGTGTATACTTTTCCTCAGGTTACTCTTCGTCCTGCGAAACGACGTCCGCAAGGTATTTATCGACATCCATACCGAACTGCAGACCGAACTCATCGACGATGGCGCCGAGTTCGGCGAGGGATTTACGGCCGAAGTTGCGGAACTTGAGCATTTCGGCTTCGTCGCGGCGCACGAGGTCCGCGATGGTGCGGATGTTGGCGGCCTTCAGACAGTTGTGGGAGCGCACCGACAATTCGAGATCGTCGACCGAGGTGGTGAGAATCTTGCGAATGCGTGCGACTTCCTCATCCTCCGGAGCGGCGTTTTTGTCTTCCTTTTTCGCGATATCGAAACCGACGAACATTTGCACGTGATCGAGCAAAATTTTCGCGGCCTGCGAAAGGGCGTCCTCGGGAGTGATGGAGCCGTCGGTGGAAATTTCCAGCGTGAGCTTGTCGTAATCGGTACTGCCGCCGACGCGGGTATTTTCGACAAGCACTTTCACGTTTTTAATTGGCGTGAAAATGGCGTCCATGGAAATGGTACCCAGCGGTTGGTCGACGAGTTTGTTCTCATCGGCGGGCACATAGCCACGGCCGCGGGCGAGGCGAAGCTCGATATCGAAGGCGGCTTCGGGTCCGAGTGTACAGATGTACTTTTCGGGATTCAGCACTTCGAACTCGGGGGATGCGGCCTGGATATCCGCGGCGGTAAAGGTGTGCGGGCCCTTCAGCGACACGATGATGCTGTTGGCCTTGGGGTTGACCGCCTTGAAACGCACTTCCTTGAGATTGAGCACGATCTCGGACACATCCTCGACAACGCCGTGGATGGTGGAGAATTCATGCATCACACCATCGATGCGGATGGAGGTGATGGCCGTGCCGGTCAACGAAGACAAAAGCACCCGGCGGAGCGAGTTTCCGATAGTGATGCCATAGCCCTTGTCCAGCGGCTGCACCACGAAACGCCCGAAGGTATCCGAGTAGGTCGCTTCATCAAGGACGATGCCTTCCGGCATTTGAATCGTTGTCGTAATCATCTTTGAAACTGTTCTCCTGTTAAAGGGTACGTGCCAGGTCGTTCATCAATTCTCCACGATGCATGGCGCGCCGGAGCGCGTCCATGACATCCCTGCGGCGCACGGGGTATTACACTCTCCGGCGTTTCGGAGGGCGGCATCCGTTGTGCGGAATGGGCGTCACATCACGGATTTCCATGATTTCCAGACCGGCCGTCTGCAGCGAGCGGATCGCGGCTTCGCGGCCGGAACCGGGACCTTTCACGAACACAGCCACTTTGCGAAGACCGAGGTCGTAGGCCTCCTTCGCGGCAGCTTCGGCCGACACCTGCGCGGCGTACGGCGTGTTCTTGCGGGAACCCTTGAATCCGTTCTTGCCGGCCGAGGACCACGAGATCGTGTTTCCGTAAATGTCCGTCAACGTCACGAGCACGTTGTTGAACGTCGCCTTCACATAGGCGCGACCGGTGGTGTCGACCTGGATTTTTTTCTTCGTCTTCTTTACGGCTTTAGCCACAGCGACTCCTATAAACTCAACTATACGATGTTACTTCTTCGACGGTGCTTTTTTCTTGCCTGCCACGGTGCGGCGACGGCCTTTGCGCGTGCGGGCATTGGTTTTCGTACGCTGACCGCGAGCGGGCAAACCCTTCCTGTGGCGGAGACCGCGGTAGCAACCAATGTCCATGAGGCGCTTGATGTTCATCTGCATTTCGCTGCGCACAGCGCCTTCCACCTTCATGCCACTGATGACCGTGCGGATGGCATTGACTTCGTCATCGCTCAGCGCTTCGATCTTCTTGTCGTGGGCGATGCCCAACTGATCGAGAATGGTCTTTGCGGTTGAGCGCCCGATACCGTAGATGTAGGTCAATCCGATAACGGCGTGCTTGGCTCGCGGTAAATCAACTCCAGCTATACGTGCCAACTGTAACTCCTTGAAGCTCGATGGTGTGATCTGATAACGACGGTTTAGCCTTGGCGCTGCTTGTGCTTGGGATTCGAGCAAATCACCCGGACCACGCCTTTGCGGCGGATGATTTTGCACTTGTCACACATTTTTTTCACAGAAGCACGGACTTTCATGATG
>JAMIQH010000138.1:0-4527 GCA_035914695.1 Bacteroidota bacterium
ATCAGGCCTTGCTGGAGAAAGTGGCCGAATCGAGCGAGGTCTCAACGAGTTTTTTGAAAATGGCACGCTGACCGACGAGCAGCTCGCCACGGGTTTGAAAAGCGCCATTCGCGAGCGGAAGATTTTCCCCATCTTCTGCATGGCCGCGCAGAACAACGTGGGCGTGGGCCGCATCCTCGAGTTTTTCATCAATTACTGCCCCGACCCACTCACGGGGAAGACGTTCCCGGCGAAAAAGGGTAATGGCGAGGAAATCACCATCAATCCCAATCCCGCCGGCGATGCCACCGCCTTCGTGTTCAAGACCATTTCCGAGGCGCATGTCGGCGAACTCTCGCTGTTCCGCGTCTACAATGGCACCGTCACTCCGGGCATGGATTTGATCAATCAGGCCAACGGCAAGGGTGAACGATTGAATCAGATTTTCACCATGCGCGGCAGGGATCGCTTCGATGTGGGAAAAATTCCCGTGGGCGACATCGGCGCCGTGGTGAAGCTCAAGGACACGCATACCAACAACACGCTGTGCACCAAGGCCAATCCGGTGGTCATTCCGCCCATCGCCTTCCCCGAGCCCGTGATGTCGAGCGCCGTCAAGGCCCGCAACAAGGGCGACGAAGAGAAGATCGGCGTGGGCCTGCATACCATGCACGAGGAGGATCCCTCCTTCCAGGTGAAGGTGGATCAGGAGACCGGCGAGACTATCGTGCTCGGCCAGGGCGAAATTCATATCGACGTGATGGTCAAGCGCCTCAAGCAGCGCTTCGGTGTGGACGTGGATCTCAAGGCGCCGCGCATTCCTTTCCGCGAGACTGTGCGCAAGCACGCCGACGTATCCTACAAGCACAAGAAGCAGACGGGCGGCGCCGGCCAGTACGCCGAAGTGTATATCAAGCTCGATCCGCAACCGCGCGGCGTGGGCTATGAATTCGTGGACGCCATCGTGGGCGGCGTGATTTCGGGCCGCTTCGTGCCCGCGGTGGACAAGGGCATTCAGGAGCAGATGGCGCGCGGCGTCGTGGCCGGCTATCCGATGGTGGACATGAAGATCACGCTATACGATGGAAGCCAGCACACGGTGGATTCCAACGAAATGGCCTTCAAGACCGCTTCGCAAATGGCGTTCAAAAAAGCCGTGGCGGATGCCGATCCCATTCTCCTCGAACCGATTTACGACCTCACCGTGAAAGTGCCCGACGAATTCATGGGCGATGTGATGGGCGATATTTCCAGCCATCGCGGCAAGATTCAGGGCATGGACGCGGAAGGTCCCTTCCAGGTGATTCGCGCGAAAGTGCCCCTCGCCGAGCTGTATCAGTACGCCACGCGCCTGCGTTCCATCACGCAGGGCCGCGGCATTTTCCGCCGGGCGTTCTCGCATTACGAGGAAGTGCCCTACGAAGTGCAGCAGAAAATCGTCGAGGAAGCCAAGGCCGCAAGAGAAGAGGAATCCTGAGTGCGTTTCAAAGCCGCATCATTTGCCTTCGTTCTGCTCGTTCTGGGATTTGCGTCCGCCTCGCGGGCGCAAATCCTTGACGAACTACCGACGTCCTCCGCGACCTTCGCCAATCAGGGCGGCGCATATTACAATTTTGCCGGTGAGGGTGGCTGCGCGCTGAAAGTGAGCGTGTGGGGCTACGTCCGCAACCCCGGCCGCTACAACGTGCCCTGCGAAACCGATCTCATTGATTTACTTTCGTTCTGCGGCGGACCGCTCGACCGCGGCGCGGAGTCCTTTCTGTATCGTATCAAGGTCGTGCGCCGCGGTGGCATCGACAGCCAGTACGAGATCGCGCGCGTGTTCGAAGTTGATGTGGAGCGTTTCCTGCAGCTGACCTCCATGCCCTCGTCGACATCGGAGTTGTTGCTGTTCCCCGGCGATTTGATTATCGTTGATGGAAAGGAATCACGTGGCGACACCATTCTTCGCATCGCACAAATCGTTGTGGCAATTACATCGATCATCACTTCCACCATCGCTGTAATCAATCTGACGAAGTAGGCGCTACGCCCGCGCGCCGTCCGGTGGATTTTCCGAGACAGAGAGAGAGTACCCAGTTCCCATGAGCGCCCGAGACGATTTCAATAAACAGGTGCAGGAATACCTGCGCATTGCCTATGAAGGCAAGTGGGTGATTCTCGCGATTTTCGTTGTCGTGGTCACCGCAACCTGGCTGTATACCATGCAGCAGGACGATATTTTTCAATCCACGGCCACGGTACGTCTCAAGCGGTCGAAGGATTTGCTCAGCGGACAGGCGGCGCAGCAGGGAGGACTCGAGGATCTGGGCTGGGGCAGCGAGCGCATCATTGCCAATGAAATTCTCATCATCCAGAGCGACGATATGGCGCAGCGCGTGGCGGGCATGCTGTTGCGATTGCCGGACGCCGAGGGTTTCGAAAAAATGGATTTCCCCATTCTCCGGCAGAAGCAGCGTCCCTCCACCATGCGCAAAATGGCGCGCAATTTCGGCGTGGAGGACTTCCTGATCTCGCTGGGCATGGGCCGTCTCGACACCTCTACGCGCATCGCCGACCCTCCGGTGGTGGCGGCGCGCATTCGTGGGCAGATCGCCGCGGAGCCCATTCGCGGCGTGGACTTTATTCAGATTAACGTGCAGAGCACTTCTCCGCTGGAAGCCGCGACCATCGCGAATTACTATATCGAGGCCTATCAGAAGCGCAACCTCGAATCCGCGCGCGAAAATGTGACCACCGCCCGCAGCTTTCTCGAAAGTCAGTTGCAGGACAAAAAGGATTCGCTCACGCAGGTCGAAAACATGGTGCGGGGCTTCCAACAATCCCGCGGTATTGTGAGTCTGGATGCCGAGACGCAGAATCTCATCGGTCAGCTCACCACCTTCGAAGCACAGCGCGAGCAGGCCAAAATCGAATTGGAAGGTGCGGAGAAAATCCGCAAGCAGCTCGTGGATCAGCTTCGACAGCTCGAACCCTCTCTGGCGCAGCAGCTCAAGGAAGGCGTGGACCCACAGTTGAAGAAATTGCTGCTACGCAAGGCCGAGCTCGAGGATCAGTTGCAAAAGGCCGAGTTCAGCCGGCAGACCTACGCGCGTTCGCGGCCCGATCTCGAGCCCTATGCCAAACAGCAGATCAAAGGGATCGAGAAGCAATACAACGAGGTTCTTTCGCAGATTGATGCGGCAAGTAAAACAGTGCAGAATCCCAGCGATCTCACGGGCACACCCGTGGAATACGCACGCGAGCTGCGGCAGCGCATACTCGAGCAGGAAATACAGATCGAGTCCACCAAGGCGCGCATGCGCAGTCTCGACGAGACCATTCAGCAGTACAGCCGGCAATTCGATGCCATTCCGTCGCAGTCCATCGATTACGCGCGTCTGGAGCGCCGCAGGCAGAGCTACGATAAGCTGTTCGGCCTGCTCGACGAAAAGTATCAGGAAGCCATGATCAACGAGCAGACCACCACGGGCAATGTGGAAATCGTGGATGTGGCCACCGTGCCGGGCGCGCCGATCAAGCCGAACAGGCCGATGAACATGATTCTCGGCATACTCATCGGTCTCGGTCTGGGCTTCGGCGTGGCGATTTTGCTGCGCTATCTCGACACCACCATCCGCAGTCCCGAGGATGTGGAGAAGCTGGGCATTCCCGTGCTGGCCTTCATCCCGTCCTTCGGCTCGAGCGACAAGGACATGCAGCGCGATCAGACCTTGGTCACGCTCACCGCGCCACAGTCGCCTCCCAGCGAATCGTACCGCACCATGCGCACAGCCATCGAAAATTCTCTGCCGGATCATGGCAAGTCGAAGGCGGTGTTGGTGACCAGTCCCGCGCCCAAGGAGGGCAAGTCCACGGCTATCGCCAATCTCGCGGTGAGCGCGGCCAACAGCGGACGCAAGGTGCTGCTGGTGGACGCGGATTTGCGGCGTCCGGTGCAGCATCAGATTTTCTCGGTGGATCGTGAGCCGGGGTTGAGTAATGCGCTGATTGGCGAGATTCCCGTGAACCAGGCTATCAAGAAGACCATGGTTCCGGGGTTGCACATCATTCCCTGCGGCAATATCCCGAGCCATCCGGCGGAGTTGCTTGGATCCGGAAAAATGGAGAAGTTTGTCCGCCTCGTGCGTCAGTACTACGACCTCGTGCTCTTCGATGCTCCGCCGGTGATCGCCATGGCCGACACGCTGGTGCTGTCGAAATACACCGATGGCGCGGTGATTATCGTGTCGGCGGATCAGACCAAGAATCTCGGCCTCGAGAAGGGCAAGGAGATGATGGAAGCCAACGGCGCCAATTTGCTGGGCGTGGTGGTGAACCGCTTCAACGCCAACAAGGTGTACTACTCCTATTACCGCTACTACTACCAGAACTACTACTACTACTCCACCGATGGCGAGCGCAAGCGCAAGAGTTCGTCCAAGAAGCGCGGCGAAAGCAAGAGCAACGGCCAGGCGGAGAAGCAAAGCGAGCATTCGAACGCGTAGCGGAGAGATGATTTCTTTGCTGGCTGAGTGCGGGATACATTTGAAGAGATGAAAGAGAGCG
>JAMIQH010000139.1:0-5564 GCA_035914695.1 Bacteroidota bacterium
GTTGCGCGATGAGGCCGGACGCATCGTGCGTATTGTCGAGCACAAGGATGCCAGCGACGAGGAGCGTGGCGTGCGGGAAATCAACAGCGGCATGTATGTGTTCCGCAAGGACGCGCTGTTCGACGCACTGGCACGCATCACCAACGACAACGTCCAGGGCGAGTACTACCTGCCCGACGTGTTTGCGATTTTCGCGCGCGAGCATCGCATCATGCTCCCGTGCGTGGTCGAGTCTTTCGACGAATTGCGCGGTGTGAACACCGTCGAGCAACTCCAGGAACTCGAAGTGCTGTATGCCGAGCAGCGGCGCGAGGAGCGGAATTAACGAAGTATCACCGTTACACTCTGTACCAACATGGCAACGCGAATCACCATTCATCCGGAAAATCCACAGGCACGGCTCGTCGACAACGTTGTGGAGCGCCTCCGCCGCGGCGCCGTCATGCTCTACCCCACCGACACGGTGTACGCCATTGGTTGCGATATCAACAGCAAGGCGGGACAGGAGCGCATACGGCGCATCCGCAATCTGCCCGACGATAAACCACTGACCTTTGTGGCGGCGAATATTTCGCAGATTTCGGACTACGCGAAGATTTCAGATAGCGCGTATCAGATTATCCGTCAGCTCGTACCGGGACCGTTCACCTTCCTCCTCCCGGCCACCAAAATGGTGCCGAATCTCGTGCTCAATCCCCGGCGCAAAACCACAGGCATCCGCGTCCCCGACCATTTCCTCTGCCAGTTGCTTATCGCCGAACTCGGGAATCCGCTGATCTCCATGTCGGCGAAACTGCCGAATTGGGACGAACCCGTGACGAACGACGAACTCTTCGATCTCTTCGACTCCCACGTGGACATGATCATCGAATTCGATGCCGAATATCGTTCGCCCGACGGCGAACATCTCTCCACCATGATCGATTTCACCGGCGAACTCCCCGTGATCACACGCGAAGGCCTGGGCATCGAACTCGCGAGTCAGGTGGTGTGAGGGGGGCTCGCTCCTGCTTTGTTCGCCGGGACATGCTGAGTGCGGGATACATTTGAAGAGATGAAAGAGAGCGGAGAGAGCGAAGAGGAAGTGTTGAGGGCGCATCCCGCTCGAATCGTGCCGGCCTGCTGAGTCAGGGATACATTTGAAGAGAGCGCGGAGAGCGCAGAGGGCGCGGAGGATGGGTTGAGGGTGCTACCAACTCGAATCGTGCCGCGCCGCCTACGATCAAATTACCCGTTTACACAAAATCCTGCACATACCCACCCTTTGAGGTTGCTTCCCGCTCGATACTTCGCACCGCCGCAATCGAGTCAACGCAAGGGCGCGGAGGCTTAGCCGCGATTCCTCTGGGTCCTCGGTATTCGCGAAGCGCTCCGGGCTCTCTGTGTTAGCGGAGCCCTGTGTTCGCGAAGCGCTCCGGGCTCTCCGTGTTCCACAATTCCTCCTTACCCTCACAACCTCACTACTCTCCTTCTTCACTGGCTTCAACAGGAGAAGCGGCGACGTACTACGCCACGGCGATGCGCTTGCGGCGCTGGCCGCGGAAGTAGGTGCCGTAAAGAATGGCTTCGAAGATGGTGACGAGTATGAGGGAACTGGTGTCGTTGTCGAGCCAGGTGGCGAGACCCTGTTCGGGAAAGAAGAAGCGCACGATAAAGCCCGCGAGCGTCCAACTGACGGAGAATATCACGCCCACGAAGGCCACGGACATGAATGCGTCGGCGAGCTTGTGGTCCACATAGCCCTTGCTGAAGGCGTACACGGCTCCGACGATGTGCAGGTAGAAAATGAAAATTGCGATCATGGCTCAGTAGGCATCCTTGCCGAACAGTACGGTATACAGGGTTTTGAAAATAATCCGCAGGTCGAGTCCGAGCGACCAATTCTCAATATAATACAAGTCGTACTTCGTGCGCTCGGTGATGGGTACCTCGCCACGCAAGCCGTTGACCTGCGCCCATCCGGTGAGGCCGGTTTTCAGCCGATGGCGCTCGAGGTATTTCGGCACGTACTGCCGGAATTGATGCACGAACTCCGGCCGCTCGGGACGCGGTCCCACCACGCTCATTTCGCCGCGCAACACGTTGATGAATTGCGGCACCTCGTCGATGCTCAAGCGCCGCAGCACTCGCCCGATACGCGTCACCCGCGGATCGCCTCGGCGCGTCCAGGTCGGGCCGCTTTCGTTTTCCGCATTCACCCGCATGGTGCGGAATTTCAACAATTCGAATTCCTCTCCTTCCAACCCCACGCGGATCTGCCGGTAGAAAATAGGACGGCCGGATTCGATGTAAATCAACGCCATGATGGCTCCCGCGAAGGGGGCGAACAAGGTGAGCACCAGCAAACTGAACGCGATGTCGAATGCCCGCTTGGCCACACGCGCCCAGGACGTCATCGGCACATCCTTCACGGCGATCAGATGCGTGCGGAACAACTCCATCACCCGCAAGCGCGTTGAGGTGATGCCCACAATGTCGGGCTGAATGAGTATCTGCACACTCTTCCCTTCGAGCCGCGAAAAGATTTCGGCCAGTCGCGCGGTTTCGCCCGCGGGCAAACACACGATCAATGTTTCTATGCGCTGCGCATCCACCACCGCCACCAGATCGTCCATGCCGCCGAGGCGCTCGGTGGTCACGCTCTCGATGCGTTCGCCGGGCTCGGACACGTAACCGCAAAGACGGTAGCCCAGTTCGGGACGATGCGCGATTTTCACCGCCAAATCCTGCGCCACAGCATTGCTGCCCAACAGCAGTACGTTGCGCAACTCGCGTCCCTTGCGATACAACCGCTTCTCGTAGGCCAGCACCGCCGATCGCCCGACAAACATGAACAGCAAGGCCAGCACCCAGATGAAGGCGAAGACAATGCGGCTGTAGGAAAATGCACGGAAGAAAAACGTCAGACTGAGCACCACCAGCATGCCGAAACTCACCTGACGAATGATGCGGAACAATTCCAAGCTCAGGTCGGTGTCGCGGCGCACGCGATACACGCCCTGTCGCTGGAACATCAGCACCCAGATCACGGCGACAATGGTCCCTCCAAGCACGTAGGCCTCCATGGGCGGATAGCCCTTGGTGACCGGGATGAGCTTCACGAGCGGACTGTCGAAACGAAGGATGTAAGAACACACGAAGGCGAGCATCACCGACAGCACATCGGCGACGACCGCGAGAAACGGGATCAGGATGTCATTTTTGCGTTGACGCGGCATTGCCCGTTAAAATTCCACACGGAGATTCACCGTCGGCAGTATCGGCAACATGTCGATGCGCTCGCCGGTGCTGCGGTCGTAATAGAACATGTTCTTGCGGTCGTACACGTTCAGCACGCTGGCCTCGGCCACGAGACGCACGTACTCGAAACGAAACTCCTTCGATACACTGATATCGAGTCGATGATAGGAGGGCAAACGTCCGCCGTTCTTCGCGCCGAGCATGGTGTACGGCTCGCCGGGCTCGGTGGCGTAGCCGCCACCATCGAAAATGCCGGAGAAACGCAGACGATCGTAGAAACCGATGATTTGCGAGAAGGGCAGACCCGAGCCGTACTCCCAGCGCACATTCACATCCCAACCATCGAAGGGCTTGTAGCCCGCGATGAGGTTCAGATTGTGGCGACGGTCGTAGCGCGGATTGTAGGTGAAATTCCCCACCGTGCGCTCGGTCATGCTCATGGTGTAGGATACCATGCCGTAGTAGCGCGGGTGACGTTCCTCGAGGAAGACTTCGAAGCCGTAGGAACGGCCGTCGGCGCGGACGAAATCCGGATCGGAGGAATCCACTTTATCGCGGTTGTATTCGAGGAGATTCGACAAATCCTTGTAGTAGCCCTGGAGATTGAAGGTCAATCCCGGGAGGAAGCCCAGCGACCCGTCGATGCCGGCGATGTAGTGGTCGGCCTGCTGCGAGGGTTCGTCCTCGTCGATGGGAATCCAGGTCTCGAACAGCGACACCACGTCGTCCTCGTTCGTGATGGTCACCACACGCTGATGCACGCGCGCATAGGAGAGCTTGAACGCGAGGAATTGCGACACATCGTAGCTGAATCCCACGCGCGGCTCAAACGCATCGGAGCTGTTGGGCGAGAGGATGCTGAACAGATCCGAGCGCACGCCCACTTCCACGGAAAACGGCTGGAATTGCTTGAGCTTGTATTTGAACCACACGCCGGTTTCGCTGCTCTTGCGGAACTCGTTGCGCGAGAAATTCGCCGCGTTCACAAAGCTGTAGTGATACTCGGGCAGGCGGAACATGAAGCCCGCGCCGTACTGATCGCCATTGTCCTGGAAATACGTCACCGCGCCGTTGAAATACACGTCGTTCACTTCCGAACTGCGCGGAGTGATCTGCGCGTTGTCGCGCGGCAGCAGCTCCCCTTTGAAATTGCTGAAGCTGAACGTGGTCTCGATGAGGTATTTATTCTCCAACACCTGGAACCAGCTCAATCCGTAGGCGCCATTGCTCCACTGGTACTCGGGATCGAATCCCGATTCGGGCCGGATGATGTCGCCGCTGAACAGCGAGTGCAGCGACAGGCGACCGCTCTCGCCGGTGGCCACATTCACGCGGGCGATCACATCCCAGAAATTGAACGGCGTTTCCTGGCGCACGAATTTCTGCAGCACATCGTCGAGAAAGCTTTTGCGCGCGGAGACCATCCACGAACCATCCCAGGGCGTCGGGCCTTCGAGCAAGGCCTTGCCCGCCACCTGGCTCACATTCACTTTCCCCGAAAAACGATTCTTGTTGCCCTCGCGTGTGCGGATGTTGATCACGGAAGAAAGGCGATTGCCCCATTGCGCGGGGAAGCCGCCCTTGAGAATTTCCGCTTCCTTCACCGCATCGGCGTCGAAAATGGAAAAGATGCCGAGCGCGTGGAAGGGATTGTAAATCGTCATGCCGTCGAGAATGATCAGATTCTGATCGCCGCCGCCGCCGCGCACGTAGAACTGGCTGCTCACATCGCTGGTGGCCACCACACCGGGCAATACCGCGATGGTACGGAACAGATCCGCCTCCACCGCCTTGGGCACGACGGAAATCTCCGCCGCCGAAATGGGCTGCGTACTGATTTCGGTATCGTAGCGGATGCGGCGTTCGGCGGTGGTTTCGATGGCCTCCATTTCCAGCACGGTGGGCGCGAGACTGAAATTCACCGTCCCGATTTTTCCCGTTTCCACGGTGACCTCACGCTGCAATGTGGCGAAGCCGATCAGCGTGGCGCGCAGCGTGTGCTTGCCCGCGGGAATGTTGCCGATGAAGAAAAAGCCGTTCGCATCCGTTGCCGCGCCCATGCCCACGTCGGTGAGGTACACGTTGACGAGGGAGAGCCGCTCACCGGTGAGAGAGTCCGAGACAATGCCGCGAATACCGCCGGTTTGACGTTGTGCGTGAAGAGGGGATACGATCAGCAGCGCGAGTAGCGATGCGAGGAGGACAATCGGGAAACAACGTTTCATTACCACCACTTGGAGAATGCGGAAAGATTCATGGAAGTAAACCGCGCGGGCGGTAAAAAGAAAGGCGATTTGTCGTACCTTCGAAGCAGTACAGCAGAC
>JAMIQH010000140.1:0-4385 GCA_035914695.1 Bacteroidota bacterium
AAATACGGAAATGCGGACGTGCCGCAAGCCGTTGGTGCGGCTCACGGGTCATGCGGCCTGCGGTTTCATGCTGGCCGGAGGTACGGATGACGAGGGGAAGAAGCCGAGTTGAGCATTCCCGTTGCGCAACCTGTGCCGAATACCGCGAAGTGGCATTCACGGGCAGGCGACAGACGAGCGCGATAAGGAGGAGGGCGACGAGGCGGCGATAGTGTTGCATGCGTGTGGTGAAGGGGGGGGTGAGCGATTCGTTTCGCCTACGATAATGAGAAAATCCGGGGATTACAAATCGAAAGCAAGCCGTCCAAAATCGCTAAAAGAGGGAATACAATGCCTAGTCATAGTGTAAGAAATCCTGTCTCGCTTACTCAGGATGTCCTTCGAAGCGTGTATGCCATTATGATAGAAACACGCAATATCGCTGAATTCAAGGGCTTTTCGTAAGAACATGCGCAGTGGTCATTGAGAGTGGAAGTTTGTAAGGAAATCGAAAGACTATTGTAATCACCCTGTAATACGCGATTAAGCTCCCTGAAAGGTAGGGCCTCTAAATTGGATACCAGATTCCCGGTGAAAGCGGAAAGCACCGGGCGAGAATACTCAAGGAATGGAGGCCGCGATGAATGCAAGGTTGAAGATCAGTGACAGAAGCAACTCGAAAATGCGCAAGGTTCTGGTGGCTTACACCGTTCTTGCCCTAATGCTGACCATGTCCGGCGTGGCGTTTGCGCAAACGATGGCTAATGAAGTTATGTCCGTGCCCGAACTCTCGGTGGATCATCCTTCCGTGCGTCGGGTGATGACCATTCAGGACAGATATACCATGGGATTGATGGAGATGAGTGGTGTGCATGCGGTTGGGACTGGCTTTTCGAGCGAAGGAACGCTTGCCATTCTGGTATTCGCCTCGCCGGAAGCGGTGCTGTCCGATTTGCCGGAGCAACTTGAAGGCGTCCCGGTCGAGCGCCGTCCGATGGGTCCCGTGACACCGGCCATTACAAATGACGAGGAACTTCCTGTTGCGGGTGGCAACGGCGCACTGTTCAAGACCTGGGGTGGCGCTGGTGAATCATCCACCTTCACGGTTCGTCCCGCCTATATTGGTCAATCAACGAGCAACTGGAACGAGTGCAGCGCTGGCACCATCGGCGCACGTGTGCGCAACGGTAACAACTATTATATCATTTCCTGCAACCATGTCTTCGCCCGCGTGAATGCCGCCGCCCTGGGTGAGCGCATTGTACAGCCCGGCAGGGGCGACATCGCGTGCGCGCAGAATCTCATCGACACCGTTGGCAGCCTCGCCGACTATCAGGTGTTGACATTTAGCTCAACTACGCCAAACACGATGGATGCCGCATTGGTGCGCATCAACCCGGCATTCGTGCACGGGACCACCCCGTTGGGTGGCTATGGTGCGCCTTCCACAACGACGAGCGCTCCTTCGCTCAATATGAGCGTACAGAAGTACGGAAAAACCACGGGACTGACGAACGGGAACATCGCCGCCGTCAATGTCACGATTTCGGTGAACTATGTGGGGGGGACGGCCTATTTCTCTGGCCAGTTCATCGTGAGCGCGAACGGATTCTGCAACACGGGTGATTCTGGCGCACTTGTTGTCACGAACAACTCCTACAAACGACCTGTGGGGCTGCTTTTTGCGCGAAGCGGCAATTCGTACAGCTTTGTCACGCCTATCTCCGTTATTCTCCAGCGTTTCAATGTGGCTATCGACAACGGCGCGGCCGAACCACTTCCGGTGGAACTCAGCAGCTTCTCGGCCCGAACTCGCGAAGCGGACGTGGAATTGGAGTGGCGGACGGAAACGGAACTCAACAATGTCGGCTTTGCTGTGCAGCGCTCCAACGACAAGGAATCGTGGATCGAACTAGCCTTCGTCAACGGGGCGGGTGAGAGCTATACCCCGCGGCAATACAGCTATCTCGACCCCGACGTGTTGCGCTCCGGTTCGAACACCTTCTTCTACCGTCTCCAGCAGTTGGACCGGGACGGAACAACGAGCTTTTCCAAGACCTTGGAAGTGACGGCGCGCCCGGTGGACGCGGCGTTGCACGTGTTCCCGCACCCCGTCCGCGATAAGGCGCATGTTCAAGTGGACGCCACACTGGAGCAGGGCGAGAGCCGCTTGAAACTCTACGACATTCACGGGCGATCCTACGATCATTTGACCAGCGCCCTGCAGGTGCGATCCGGCAGGCAAGTGCTTTCATTGCCGACGGGCGAGTTGGGGAGTGGACAATACTATCTGGAGCTCCACTCGACGACCGGGGTAACTCGCCGCATGTTCATTGTTCAACGTTGAAACGGACGGCTGTCGCCGCCTGCCAACAGCGACAGCCGCTTCCGGCACTGAGCGCAACCGATTCGTTTCGCGGAGACGAATCGGTTGCGCCGTTCTGGGTAGGAGATGACGCACTCGCCGAAAGGAAGTTGAAAGGAAAATGTAATGGAATGTTCAGGATTTTGTAATGCGTTGTTCATGCGACGCTTGATCGTTCGTATTACTTTGCATCGGTCGATCTCCGTGCACAGCTCCGCGCAGACCTCGCCACGCATCAGAGCAGCAGTGAGTCGGATATCGACCACGGATTCCTCATGTGGTATTCGATGAATACAGGTAACAGGAGATAGGTGCACGATGAATACAGGACAAATGCTTCTCACACTGGGCGCGATCATACTCTTCGGAATGGGAGTACTGAGACTCAACACCAGCGAGTTGGATACCGGGCAACGTGTGGACAACTCCAAGTATAGCATCATGGCACTGGCGCTCGCGAAATCCCGCATCGACGATGCAAAAGCGCTGAAATTCGACGCCAACACTGTGTACGGCACGGTGTACCCGGATGTGCATGGCGACCCGCCAACCGGGAGCCTAACCGCCAGCGGAGGATTGGGACCTTCGAACGAGGAGCGCAACAGCGGAGAATTCAACGACTTCGACGACTACCACAATTTTGTCGAGGTGGTCGATACCATTCCCTCCGCGAATTTCCGAGTGGTATCCACCGTGCAGTACGTCGACGCGGAGGATGGTTACCGTCCCACTACAGCGACAACATGGCACAAGCGCATCAGGGTGGTGGTTACAAGTGAAAACCTCGCCGAGCCCGTTGTGTTGTCTTCGATCAACAGTTACTGGAAGTTCTAGGTGTCACCATGGGTAGCAGCACAATAATCGACATCATTGGAGCCGTGATTATCGGTGGTCTTCTGATGCTCAATGCCATCCGTCTGTACACGAACTCCCAGGAGAATGCGTGGGAATACTCTTCGGAGTCGATAGTACAGCAGAATCTCATCGATATCACGACCCTGCTGGAGCGGGATTTCATCCGCATCGGCTATCAACGTGGTGCGGAGAACATCCCGCATGCCATTCGAGCCATCACCGAGGCCGAGGACAATCATATCGAGTTTCTGGCAGATATGGACAACAACGGGACGATGGAGACGGTGGAATTCTTTGTCGGAGATGTGGATGATCTGACTGGTACGGTGAATCCCAACGACATGCCCTTTTTCCGAAGAATCAACGGCGTGGGTGACGCGGTCACCACCTATGGAGTGACCGAGTTCGTTCTGGAGTATTACAACTACACCGGTGATCGTATCCCCACACCGGTGAACAACAAGGGGGAGATCGCAACCATCACCATCACCGTGGTGTGTCAGAATCCATCATTCTCCGACGATGATTATGAGAGATACAATCCCCGCGCATTTTACAGGCAGATGCGATTGGCTATTCCGAATCTGCGCTATAAGTAGGAGGCATCATGTTTGGTAAGGCGGCTTTGCTTGTCATTCTCGGCTTGAGCAGCACACTCGCGATTATCGGAATAAACAACAGCGATGTGGCGTCCGTGACCGAGCGCGCGTTCAACGAGTACTACGTCGAGGAAATCGCACATCAAATCGCCGTGAGCGGCGCCAATATTGCGACGAGCAATTTCTTTATCTCGCCCGCGTGGAATCCCAACGAGACCATGAACAACATCGAGATGCTCGACGGCACGTTGACAGTGACGCGGGAGGTGATTGATCCCGTCAAGGGTCGTGTCCGAATCGTTTCCACCGGAAGGTATTACGAGTTCGAACGCAGGGTCACCATTGTCATGCAGTCGACATCCTTCGCCAGATTTTCCCTGTTCATTAACGATTTCAACACCAGTGGTTTCTTCGCCACGGGTGATCTCTTCACCGGGCCGGTGCATGTGAATGTACCCTACAAGAACGGTGCTCCCGACCCTGCACGCTCATTGCGCCTGAAAGGAAGTCCAGTGTTCAAGGGCAAGGTGACATCCGATATCATGTGGAAGGCGATGGATGGCAGTACGAAGCCAAAATTCGAGATG
>JAMIQH010000141.1:0-9840 GCA_035914695.1 Bacteroidota bacterium
CTTTCAGCATCACCCTGCCGACCAGCATCACGCTGAGCAAGAGCGGTTCGAACGCCACGATGAGCGTGTCGAACTTCACCAGCACGCTGACGGGTAACGCCGGTACGCTCGATGTGAACGGGGAAGCGTCCTTCTACGTCGGTGCCGACGTCGCGGTGGGTGCCAATCAGGAAACAGGTGTGTACAGCGGCGACTTCACCGTCGTGGCCGCCTACAACTAAAACGCGGTACGCGGAAGGCCATGGGATAGCACCCATGGCCTTTTCGCATGAAAGCGCCTCCACCAGCTGCACGAACACGAACAATCATGAAAGACTGAACAATCACCGACAAGAATGGCACTCTTTCGTCTGATATCCCTCTCCATCCTCGCGCTCCTGCTTGTGACCATGGCTCACGGGCAGGAGCTCGATTCTATCGAGGGTGAAGAGATCGAGGTGACGTTGACGGTGCAGCAACAAGGTGCGACACTCATTCCTGCCGTTCTTGTTGGAAAGGAGTTGTTCATCCCGCTGTTCGATGTGTTTCAATTTCTCCGTATTCGCTCGGTGGTGAGCATGACCGGGGATTCGATTTCGGGATTTTTCCTCCACGAAGCCCGCCCTTACCTCGTGGATTTCGCCGAAGGCAGGATTCACCTCGGGGACACCGTACACACGCTCCAGCGGGGCGATTATATCAAAACCGAAATGTCGGTGTTTGTTCGTCGCGACCTGTTTCTCGCGATATTCGGTTTCGATTGCCAATTCAATTTCCGCGCGATGACGGTCAATGTGCTCGGCAAGATTGACTTCCCCTTTCTCCGGGAAATGCGCCGCGAACGCTTGCGCAAGAATCTCGTCCGCCTGAATGATGGCACGGTAGCAGATACGCTTGTCAATGGCCGGAGTCTCGCTCCGCGTCTCGGCGTACTGGATTGGAACCTGACCTGGGCTTCCATTCCCGGGGAGCGCGACATTGTGAAGGCCGATCTCGCCGCGGGCATGGGCCTGCTGGGTGGAGACGCGGCACTGCGGTGGTCGCTTTCCTCGGCAGGGGACAACTCCCTCCGCGATCTCGGGTGGGAATGGAACCATGTGCGCAATGATTGGACGCTGTTTCGTCAGTTGCGCATCGGTCGCATCGCCTCCGTTGGTCGCAATACTCGCACACGGGGAATTCTCGGAGTCGCCTTGAGCAACGCCCCGACCACCATTCGCAAAACCTACGGCACGTATGTGGTCGACGGCCAGGCCGAAGCGGGATGGACGGTGGAGTTGCTGATGAACAACGTCCTTATCGATGTCACGGAAGCGGATGCTTTCGGGTACTACTCCTTCAATGTGCCGCTGCTCTACGGCACTACCGCGGTGACAGTGAAAGTGTACGGTCCGTGGGGAGAGGAACGCATGGAAGAGCGCGTGATCAATATCCCCTTCAACGTCCTGCCCACAGGTGAATTCGAATACACTGCCAGCATGGGAATTCCTGACGATAACAGCGACGCGCTCGCCTCCTCCGTGCGAGGATCATTCGGTCTCGGTACTGGCTTGACACTCGCCGCCTCCATGGATATCGAAGCAGCCGCGCACGCCACCGAGGTGTACCCGGCACTTTCCGCAACCATGCGCCCCTTCGATCACGTACTGATCAATGCGGAGCATGTGTTGAATGAAAAAAGCAGTCTGTCCCTGGTGTACGCTCTTCCGGGAAATGCCACGCTCTCCGGTGAGTGGTCCCTGTACGATGCCGCTTCCGGGTCGCTTTCGCTCAAGGGAAGTGAGCAACGTCGTATACAATTGCACACACCGTTCTCCCTCGGTTCCTCGTCCGGAAACCTGCGCATGGGGTTGCGACAGGACGTTGCCGCCGGTGGAGAATTCACAGCGGCCGAACTCCATGTCGGCGCCACTATCCTCGGGGTGCGTTCGCAGATGAGCATCAACGTCGATGACTTGCTCGACCGAGACCGCGCCATGCTGCTTACGGTCGGTACAGCGCACAGTCTGTTTCGTGGGTTGCTGCTTCGCCCGCAATTCTCCATCGACATCCTCGGACAGCGCGGTGGCTCGGCGCAACTTGGGGTCGAAAGCCCACTCGGGAAGTCGGGTTGGCTCACGGCGACGCTCGGCAGCAACCTCATGGATGGTTCGTGGAACGCCCAATTGGCAGTGCGCTTCGATTTCTCCTTCGCTCGAGTTCTCGGCAGTCTTGCACGGCAGAACAGTGGCACGCGCTTCACGCAATCGGTACGCGGATCGGTGCAAGTCGACGACACCCATGCTTCGCTCCACCTCGATCCGGATGCGTTGTTGCGACGCGGTGGTTTGGTGGTCGAGACGTTTCTTGACGTGAACGGCAACGGCCTTCGGGATGCCGGTGAACGACGTATTCCGGGAATCGAACTCCGGACCACCGGCGGACGCATCCTCGTCGATGCAGCGGATACACTTGTGCGTGTATTCGATATCGAGCCGTATCAGAATGTGCTTGTGGAGGTGAGTTCGGACAATTTCGAGAATGTCGCATGGCAGGCGAGGCATACGTCCTTCGGTGTGGAGATACTCCCGAATCGCCTCATCGCCCTCGCTGTGCCCGTGTCCGTTGTCGGCGAAGTGGTCGGGAAGGTTGCCCTCCCGACCGGGTTTTCCCGAAAGCACGCCGGGGGATTGCAACTCCGTATTCACGCGGCCGACGGTTCCCTCGCGGCCACCGTCGTCACGGAAAAGGATGGATCATTCCGCTATATGGGGTTGCTTCCGGGGCGCTATACGGTGACGATGGATGATACTCAGGCGCAACGACTCTCCGTCACGGGCGATGCCGTCGCGTTCGAAGTACGAGCCGACGAAGAAGGGGATATCGTCGAAGGACTCGATGTGCGGTTGCGCATGCAACAACGGCCCTGATGTCCCCCACGGCTTCGTTACGCTGAATCGTGATTCGACAGTACTGTCGCGCGGAACCGTAGTCCCGATGGTGGTGGGGAATGGAATGCAGAATGGAACGAGCGAGAACAATCAGTGAAAATCCTTCGCATCGATGCGATACTTCCGCATCAATTCGAACAACGTGGTACGCCCAATGTCCAGGCTGCGGGCCGCCGCCGCCTGCACACCGTTCGCGGCGTGCAACGCGTCGCGGATGGCTTGCTCCTTTATCTGCTCCATAGTCAAGGAGGCGCCGTGCCAGCGCGAGATGCCGGTTTCCACCCTCACCGCCTGACGAGAACTCTGTGTATCCAATGCTTCGTCACTTGTGGGGAGCATCGGAAAATCCTGGACACGAAGCTCCGTGCCATCCGCCAAGAGCACAGCGCGGTCTATCGCGCTTTGCAGTTCACGCACGTTGCCGGGCCAATGATACGCTTGCAGGAGTTGTAGTGCTTCAGGCGAGAATCGCAGCTGCTCTTTCGCTTCCCGCGTGCCGGCTTTCCGGAGAAAGTGATCCGCGAGCAGCAGAATGTCGCCGCGACGTGCGCGCAACGGTGGCAAAAGAATCGGAAAGGCCGCGAGTCGGTAGTATAAATCCTCACGGAAGCTGCGTTCCTCGCACATCAACTTGAGATTGCGGTTCGTGGCTGAAACAATACGCACATCCACCGTGATGGTTTCTCCGCCACCCACGCGTTCGAACTGCTTTTGCTGGATGGCGCGGAGCAACTTCGCCTGCAACGAAATGTCAAGCTCGCCGATTTCGTCGAGAAACAGGGTGCCGCCGTCGGCTTGCTCGAATCGTCCGCGACGACGGGCGTCCGCACCGGTAAACGCGCCTTTCTCGTGTCCGAACAATTCACTTTCAATCAAATCCTTTGGAATCGCTGCGCAATTCACCACAACAAAGGGAGCGGCTGAACGCCGCCCGGTGTAATGAATCGCCCGCGCGATCATTTCCTTACCCGTGCCGCTCTCGCCCTCGATGAGCACCGAGATTTCACTGTCGCGCGCTTTCACCACCAAACGGAGCGCGTCATGCATCACCCCCGATCCGGTGACGATATTCTCGATGCGCGCGTTGCTCTCCAGCGAATCGCGTAGCGATTGCACTTCTTCCCGCAGCGCCTGCAATTGCAGGGCGTTGCGGATGGAGAATTCCAATCGTCCGAAATCCACTGGTTTGGTGAAATAGTCGTACGCGCCGCGCCGCATCGTGTCGACCGCAACATTGATATCGCTCTGCGAAGAAAGGATGAGAATGGGAAGGTCGGGGTGCTGCTTCTTCAGCGTTGTCAATACCTCCATGCCCGAAATGCCATCGAGCATGAGATCAAGGATCAAGAGGTCCGGGACTTCCACGCCCTCCGTGAGATACGCCGCCCCGTCATGAAACACTCCGCTGCGATATCCCCACTTCACCCGTAATGTGCGATCCACCAGCGAACATACGAGCGGATCGTCGTCGATAATGTGTACCAGGGGTGTCGTCATGCGCATGAAGTCCGAATGTTGTGCTAGTGCAACTTCCATCCTCCATGACTAAATTCCAATACGGATTCTGGAGCAACCAACCACGGGTATCACATGCACGCCGATTCGGGAGTAGATCATCGTGATTATGGCAACGCTGGATCGGGGAGTGCGTCGCGGTCCGAAGCACGTGCCTTCGGATCGGGACATCTTCCATCGGCTATTTCCATTGACGAGATGGAATGGTCGTATTTAAGCGAAGTTGCCGATGGCGACGAAGGTTTCTTTCTCTCCTCACTTGAGGAAATGGACACACAACTCGGAGAATTCCTCCAGCGGCTTGCTTCGGCACTTGAAGTTGGTAATCCGCTTGACGCCCGGGCGGCCATGCATCGCATACAGCCAAGCCTCGCTATGATCGGGCAGCACGCGATCGTCACCGAGTTGAAAGCCACGGCTGCCCTGCTGAAATCGAACAGCAGAACCCTCACCGAACTTCGCCCTACCTTCGATTGGATCCACGAATCCTGCGTCGTCGTGCGAGCCCGCATCTGCGACGAGATCCGGCGTCGGCAGACACCTGCCGCTTCCTGAGCCAAGTGGGTTCGGGCTGGCGACGCCACGCGATCACATCTCGCCGGTGTGTTGATTCACGGTGACCCGGCACGAGCGCGAGGGTACGAACCGCCTCGCGAACTGCAGTCGCTGGAAGCTGTATTCATCAGCATTTTTTGTCCACTCCCAGGTTCCTTGCGTCTTATCTCCCTTTGGCGTAGCCACCTCGAGGGGACCTTGCTCTCTGCATTTGCCAGTTACACTGCAATTCCCCTCCACAAAAGGCGATATCTTTTCGTTACACACTCCCGTTCTGATCACGAAGCTGCCATCTCTGACGAAGTATGAAATGTCACGGAGGTAGGTGGTCGGCCGTCCAGCCACTCCCGATGCTGATCGCACGCACAACATGGTGTCATCGAAAACGGATCATGTATCGAGCGTTCGGGAGGGAAGGGCATCTCTCAGGAAACGATGCAAGAGACGGATTTGAGTTTGACAGGAGAATTGCTCACATTCCCGGCATACCATCGGAACGCGTATGCTGGAATCGACCACGGTCGCTTTTGGGGATGTGGAAGTCGGAATTACCGCGACCTTCCGGAGGGAGCCGTTTCCTCGAAAGGACGTTCTCTGGGCTCTGATCCTGCTTAACCAGCGCTATCCCTTTGTCCGGATTGGACTGGATGCTCGTTGGCGAATTGTCGTGCGAGGCGAAATCCCCCGTTATGACCAACGGCGCGCTCGAGATGTGGAGCAGGCGGTGCAATCCTGCATTGAAGACTCCCTTGCCGTCATCGCTGGACAACGCCTGCCCCCGCTCGAACGGAACGAAGACAGCGAGCAATACATCGAAGCACTTCGGGCTTTGCACATGGCCGCTGCGGAAAGGGCATGGCGCATCGCCCCGGAGACAGGGGAAGGCGCGTTCGACGATGTTGAGTACACCATTCAGCCCTGTATCGCCGTGGGTCCGCAGAAGTACGCGATCTTCGCGCGTTTCGACGGGAGCAGCATAGCATTCTCAATTCCAAGCGCGATACACATCACACACTTCAACCCACGCGCGCGATCGAAGCTCGCTCTCTTCATCCTACAGTATAATGCGTCGTCAAGAGGGGGAGTCCGGCTCGCATTGCAGCGTGGCTGGCTTGGGATGCAGGTCCAGTACCCCATGGCAGATCTACATCGCACGGAATGCATGTACGCGGCGGAGCGCTTATGGGAGCAGTGCGAAAGCATGTTCTCCCAGTGTGCTTCGCTGCGATCCCAGCACCACACAATCCATGAGCCCCACATCAATACACATACACAGGAGCGTCAATCATGACTGATCACTTCAATGAAACAGCTGTCATTCCGGAGGCAGTGTTGCACGGGACGAATTCCCGTGAAGCACTCGCGGATGTGTTGTCGCCAGCACCCTCCAGAAGTGCACCCCAACAGCCGGTGCCGGATCTGCTGGTACAGCGCGCGCTTGAGCAGGATCTGATCTCGAATTATCTGGAGGAAGATGACTCCACCGTGATGTACCGAGGCCTGCGTCAGCGCATCTCTGCCGAATAAAAGGCGGGGAGTACGATCGCGCCATGCCGTTGTTCGGTTCGGAAATCGAATTCGCGATACAGTGCCTGTCGGCGGAACCAACCAGTTCCATGGATTCGCTTGATGAAACGCGCGAGCGTTTCATCAAGCACCTCTACAGCAAACTCGGAGACTACCCGCATCTTCCAAGTGCCGATCTGCCACATGGGAGGTTCTTCTCCTGGGGTGGTCAGCTTTGTCGTGAGCGAGGGAACCGAATCGAAGTTGCCACACCGGAGGTGCAGGATCTCCGTTCAGCGGTAATCTACGAGAAAGCGATTGAGCGATTGCTGGAAAGCATTGCCACGAGCGTCACCGACGAAATGCCGCATGATCGCTGCGCTTTGGTCAAGAACAACAGGGACTATGGGTATACACGTGGAGAAACCACGCAAGGCATGCATCGGTCGGTGCTGATGCATCGAAGGACATCGCTGGGCTTCCTGCGACAGCAACTCGTGCCCTTCCTGATCACCCGCGTGTATTCCGGGGCTGGAACGCTCTCGCACGATCCTACCTGTCCCTCGATGGCGGTGTTTCAGCGCTCAGCCCATGTCCGAAAGGAGTGTGGTGCTCCGAGCGAACTCTCGCTTGTGTCGCAACGCGAGGAAAGTCTTTGTGGACAGGCGTATCCGT
The DNA here is from genome assembly GCA_035914695.1 of Bacteroidota bacterium. GTDB lineage: Bacteria > Bacteroidota > Ignavibacteria > SZUA-365 > SZUA-365 > JAOSJT01. Next base: position 7,161 of record JAMIQH010000141.1, read on the forward strand.
TCTATCGTAGACAACATCTCGAGATGGACGATAGTCTGATGTCCGAGCTTGGCATGTATCTTTCCAGCATCACCGTCCTGGTGATGCACTTGATTGATCTGGGTGTTTCCTTCGTCGATGATATCGGTATCACCAACAGTACGCAGCTGTTTCGCTCGATTTCTGATCACCCATCATCATACGTGCAGATCGACCGCTATCATCGGCTCACCCCGTGTGAAGTTCAGCGCCGGTATTTTGCCGTTCTCGAGAAGTATCAACACGCGCTTCCCTCCTACGCAAGCGAAGCGCTGGAGCGCCTCGATCATGTTCTGTCACTCATCGAATCCGGTGATCCCCAAGGTCGCCTTGGACTGATGCTGGACTTCTTCATCAAACGAAGGCTGTTCAGCGACTATCTTTCGAGCCGCGGACGAGACTGGGGCGAGATCAATCTCTGGTGGTCCGCTATCCATGCGAGCCGAATTCCTGTGTTCATTCTTCGCAATATGAGTGAAGGATTTCTCCGATATCTGTATCCGGAGACTTTCACCATTCATCAGACCAAGTACAACGAGTCTCCGGACATACACGGAATCATCGCCACCATAATTGACTTGATCCGGTTGGATGTTGGTTACCATACGCTGGGCAATGGCGGGCTCTTCCGTCGACTTGAAAAGGCGGGACTGCTCCGGCACCGCATCATCAGTGATGAGGAAATCAATGCCGCATTGCGGCATCCTCCCGAGACTGGGACGCGGAGTGATATTCGAGGTCAAGCCATCCTCGATCTGCACGCGGCAGGAACGGCCGCGAGTGCATCCTGGACTTCGGTCGTTGTTTCCGAGAGCAAGGACTATCTCGATCTCTCCGATCCATGGGAACAGCGCGAAATCTGGGTCAGGCGGGTGGTGCGGCGCTTTGAAGACTTGCCACCCTTTTTACAGCGGCTGATAAACTATTGAGTCATGAACAGCCGGATGATGCCAGTCAAACATGAAGTATCTTGAATCGCGTGAACAACGCGCCGAGCAGTCACCGTTACGCGCCGTGGTGAGCACGTGAGTGACGTCCGAGGCGTGTGTCGCTGTTGGAGCACATTATGGAACGAGCGAGAGGAAAACGCAATGAATGCAGAAGACTCGATCTCAATTTTTGGTGGCAGTGGGAGTCCATACCTGACGACGGCGATTTGTGAGCACCTCGGCGCGCGACAGGGCGAAAAGGATGTCATACATTTCTCCGAAGGTACCATCTTCGTTCGGATTCGTGAGAATGTACGCGGCAAGGACATTTTTCTCGTGCAGTCCACCGCCTATCCAGTGAATGACAATTTCATGGAACTCCTGTTCTGGGTCGATGCATTCAGACGCGCCAGCGCAGCGTCGGTCACCATTCTTGTTCCGTATTTCGCTTACGCGAAGGGCGACAAGAAAGACGAGCCCCGCGTTTCGATACGCGCCCGGGTGTGTGCCGATGCGCTGCAGGCCGCCGGAGCGAACCGCATCGTTTTTCTCGATCTCCATGCCCCGCAGATTCAAGGTTTTTTTACCATTCCGGTGGACGATCTGCGCGCATACCCCACATTGTGCAAAGCACTGGTGAAAGAACTGGATCATGATTCTGTCGTCGTTTCACCGGATGTCGGTTTTGTGAAAACCGCGCGATCCTATGCCGAAACGCTGGGCGCACCGCTCGCCATCGCCAACAAAAGTCGAAAGGGGCACGACGAGCGTGCGGAGGTGTATGAAATCATTGGTGATGTGAAGGATAAAACCGCAGTGATCGTTGACGATTTTTCCACCACAGGTGGAACACTCATCGAGGCGGCGAAACGCTTGCGACACCTGGGTGCGCGGAGAATCGTCGCGGCGATCACGCACTGCCTCTTCAACGAAGAGGGCATCGCGAAACTCGAAGCGAGTCCGATCGAGCGCCTCTATTGCACTGACAGCGTTGAGTCGGTGCGTGCATTTCACTCGAGTAAACTGGAAATTGTACCCATCGCACCATTGCTCGGCGAGGCGATTCGGCGCATTCACGAAAAGCGGAGCATCAGCGTCCTGTTCGAGTCATCGAGATAGTTGCTTCGCCATGGTGACTGCTCGGCCTGCGTGCATGCACGTCTCGAAATCGTATCGGTACCGAGTATGCATGGATCGGAAAGCATGGGAATGGCAGGTCCCATCCCCGCTGCACAATAGGAAGGCGGGGCCGTGGAGCCCCGCCGTTTGTTCGATGGATGTGGCCGAGCCCGCGGACCCTACCACGGCACAACCAATATCCGTGCCACTGCCGTCTTGTCACGCGAGATCATGCGGAGAAAGTAGAGCCCCGGATTTCGGCCGCTCGCATCCCATCGCAGCGTGGATGATGACGGGGACATGTAGCCGTCGAACACCGTGCCCACCGTTCTGCCCAGCGCGTCGACGATATCGATGTGGACAATGCCAGGTCGGACGACGCGCACCGGGATGGTCACCACGGATTTGACTGGCATGGGATATGGCTTTCCGATTTCCATGGATGTGGGAAATGGGACGAGATTCTCCGCATCATTGACCATGCGCTCTGTGCGATACACACCTGAATCGGCGGTACCCACGTAGAGCAGTATGGTGCTGTCCGTCACGATCGGGGAGAATGCCACCGCGGTCGTCTGAGTGACCTGCAGCCCGGCGTCATTGAACTCTGGTCT
>JAMIQH010000142.1:0-14971 GCA_035914695.1 Bacteroidota bacterium
GCCGGCGTCCTGCACCTCGAAGCAACCTTGTTCGTACAGCGGGCCTTCCATCACGCGCGCGCGTCGTTCGAGCGTGACCGCGGCGGGCAGCAGCGGATGCGCCCGCGCCTCCACGCCCTGCGCGCCCAGCGCATCGATCAACGCGGCCCGGCTCATGCAGCGAAGATTCACGCGGAGCGTGAGCGGAGCGGCATCGAGCAATGCGCGTCCCAGTGCCAGCGCCGCGTCTGTGTCTCCCCAAGCATGCTGCCAGCGCTCGAATATCCAATCCGGCACCGATGCCATCGTGGCGGCCGCAACCGCATCGCTCCCCGCATCCGTCCGCAGGCGCAGGGCGCGCGCAAGCACGCCGGCATGATCCGGCAGCGCGCGCCGCGCCGCGAGAGCGAAATCCGCGTGTTCCTCCGTCCCGTATGGCAGGGGTTGTGGCAGCAATTCCGCGTCGGCGAGCAGCAAGGACGCGGCGAGGAGTCGACGCGCGTGTTCCGCATCGAACGTGCGGGCAAGCTGCTCCTCGCCGGTGAGGGCGGCATGGCAGAAGCGCAGGGCGCGCAGCGCGTGAAATGCGAGCGTCGAGATTGCGGCGCGGGTGGCAGCGTCGAGTTTTTTCTTGCCGCGCAGATGCGCCGACACCAGCTCGCGTGGCGCCTGCGGGGATTTGGCGAGCAGGCGGAGAAGCTCGCCCGCCTGCGCGATCGTGGTGTCCGGATTCATCGTGGCGGCGACTCAGGTGTTGAGCACGAAACCGAGATGCGCGCGCAGCTCCGCCGGCAGTGCCGGGAGGGCGGCACGCGGTATCAGGTAGGTGGAGAGATTCGTCAGATCCGAGAATATCCGATGCTTGTCGGCGGTGGATTTCAGATAGTGATATCCTGAAGAGCCGCCCGTTCCCACCTTGCTGCCGATCATGCGATGCACCATCAAGGCATGACGATAGCGCCAGGTGGTGAGCAATTCGTCCACATCCACCAACGCGGCGAGCAGGCGCCAGGGCATGGCCAGCAACGGCTGGTCGCGGTACAGGGCGATGAACAGCGCGGCCTGCGTGGCGCGATGCGACAGCCGCCATTGCCCCTCGGCTCGCAGGGTGGCGTGCCGCCCGGCATCGAACATCGCGTCGAAATGTTCCTGTGTGCGCCGCAACTCCGCGAGCTGCATGTCTTTCTCCGCATCGCCGAGCGTGGGATGCGATGCGATCACGCGCATATCGCCCGCCAGCATGTCGTGGACCGCCTGGCGGTAGCTGTCCATGAACGCGTAGCCCTCATGTTCGAGCAACGGCGTGCGTTCGAGCCAATGTTCCATCGCGTCGAACAGCGAGGGCTGCGCTTCCGCTTCCATCAGCAACGCCTGATGCGCGGGCGAGACGCGGCTGTGGTACACGGACTGATTGTAGCGGAGTCGCTCATCCGTTTTAAGGCCGAGGCGGATCTCCACCAGACGGAATTGCACACTCTGAAAACCCGAGGCGGGGAAGAGATAGTCGCGGAAATCCAGGAAGTCCAGCGGCGTCATCGTCTCCAGAATACGCAATTGATCGATGAGCACTTTCTGAATTTCGATCACGCGCTGCAGGCGGTTGACGCACACGCCGATGTCCGTTTCGGGAACCCGATCGCGCGAGAGCAAGGCGATGACGGAATCCATTTCAAACAACACCTGCTTGAACCACAGCTCGTAGGCCTGATGCACCACGATGAACAGCATTTCGTCGTGCGCGGGCTTGCCGTACTCCTCGCTTTTCCTGTGTTGGCTGTCGAGCAGAGTGTCGAGGCGCAGATAGTCGGCGTAGTATATCGAGGGATAGGGTTTGTCCATGTGCCTTCTCTTTCTTCACATGCCCGCGTCATCGACGAAGGGCGGGAGCGTTGCGGTGATGAGGCGGCGTGCGGCGTCGAGATCGATATCTTCGATGCGCGCGACGCCCTCGGTGAGTTGTTCGAGTATGCGCTGTTGCAGCAATCCCCGCCGCAGCGCGGTGGCATAGGGCAACAGATGGAAGGAGACCATCGAATACATGGGCACGAAATAGTCGGGAAAATGCCGCTCCAATACGAGACCGGCGCGCTTCATGAACAGGAAGCGCGGGTCGGCGACGAGGTCGCGCATTTCAATGAAATTCCGCAGTGCCATGTCCGCGATGGCGTCGGCATTGTCCTTGCGGCGATGCTGCACCTCGGCGAAGACGCGCGCCCAGTCGGCGCCGTGCCGTTCGATGGCGTGGTCCAACGCCACGCAATCCTCGAAGGCGCAGTTCATTCCCTGCCCGAAAAACGGCACGATGGCGTGCGCGGCATCGCCCAGCAGCAGGGCCTTGCCTTCCGCATGCCAGCGATCCACGCGCACGGTGCCCAGATGTCCGGTGGGATTGGCGAAAAACTCCTCCTCCAGTTGCGGCATCAACGCGAGCGCGTCGGGGAAGTACTGCGCGAAGAAGCTCCGCACGCTCTCCGCGTCGCGCAAGCTGTCGAAGGAGGTCGCGCCCTCGCGCTGGAGAAACAGTGTGCAGGTGAAGGTACGGTCGGGATTGGGCAGGGCGATCATCATGAAGGAGCTGCGCGGCCAGATGTGCAGCACATCGGCTTCCATGCGGAACGCGCCGTCGGGTCCGGGATGAATGGTCAGTTCCTTGTACCCGTGCTCGAGCATGTCCTGCGTACACCGATGCCCGCCGCGTCGCAGCATGGCGTCGCGCAGCGCGGAGGCGGCGCCGTCGGTGCCGATCACGGTTGCTCCCGACACATGCTGTCGTTCGCCGCCGCGCTCGTCCACGAACAGTGCGTCGCATGCGTCCACATCCACATCCTCGCAGCGCAGCGAGAAATGCAGGGCAACGGACGGCAGCGCTTCGGCGGCGCCGAGCAGGCGCTTGTTCAATTCCGCGCGCGACACCGAGTGAATCACCTCCTCGGGCCGCTGACCGTAGGGTTGGAAGGTGCGTGTACCGTCCACCGCGTGCATCATGCGTCCACGCATGGGAATGGCGATGGAGAGAATGTCGCGGTCGAGCCCCACGCGCGCGAGTGCGTCGATACCGCGCGCCGACAGCGCGAGATTGATGGAGCGTCCCGCGCTCGGCGTGCCGGCACGAGGGTCGGGTCGCCGCTCGAAGGCCCGTACGGCGATGCCGCGGCGCGCAAGGAACAGGGCCAGCAGCGAGCCGGCCAGGCCCGCGCCGATCAGGGTCACCGGTGCTTGCTGCGTCATTCCGTTTGTCTCCATGGTTCTCTCATCCCGGCCATATTACACGGCGCCGTCGCGCCAAAAGGAATGAAATGTGTCCGCCAGGCGCCACACATCCTCGAAGGTGTTGTACAGCGGTACCGGCGCGGCGCGTATCACATCGGGCTCGCGCCAGTCGCAGACAATGCCGTTCCGGTGCAAATGGTCGAAGCAGGCGCGGCCGCGTTCGCGCAGACGGATGGAAAGCTGGCAGCCGCGTTGTTCCGGATCGGCGGGTGTGATAATCGACCAGGTGTCGCGGGCTTCGGCGCGCAGCAGTTGTTCGAGCCAGCCGGTGAGGCGTTGGCTTTTCGCGCGCAGCGCGGGCATGCCCGCTTCCTCGAACAGCGCCAGCGAGGCGCGCAACGCGGCCATGGGCAGCACGGCCGGATTGCTCAACTGCCACCCGTCGGCGCCCGGGGCGGGCATGAACTGCCGTGGCATGGCGAAACGCGTGGCGGGATCGTGCCCCCACCAACCGCTGAAGCGGGGCAGGTCGGGCGCATGCGCATGCCGCGCATGCACGAAACACGCGGCTGTGCCGCCGGGGCCGGAGTTGAGGTATTTGTACGAACACCACACCGCGAAGTCCGCATTCCATTCGTGCAGGCGCAGCGGCACATTGCCGGCCGCATGCGCCAGATCGAGCCCGGCCACCATGCCGGCCGCATGCGCCGCGTCGATCAGTGCGGGAATATCGAACAACTGTCCGTTGTAATAATTCACTCCGCCCAGCAGCAGCATCGCCGCCTCGTCGCGATACAGATGGATGAGGTCCAGCGCACGCTGGCGGTCGAAGAGTCCATGCTCGCCCAAGGGAAGCTCGATGAGATCCTCATCCGGATCGCAGCCGTGAAAGCGCAACTGCGACATCACGGCGTACTGATCGGAGGGAAAGGCCTTTTCCTCGATAATGATTTTCCGCCGGCGGCCTTCGGGACGGTAGAAGGAAACGAGCAATAAATGCAGATTCACCGTCAGCGTGTTCATCGCCACCACTTCGTCGGGCGAGGCGCCCACGATGCGTGCCAGCGGCCCCGCGACCTCCTCGTGCGTGCGCATCCACGGATGCGGGCCGTCGAAATGTCCGTCCACCGCAAGACGGGCCCAGGTGTCGAGTTCGGTGAGAAGCTCGGCTTCGGTTGCCCGGGGTTGCAAGCCGAGAGAGTTGCCGCAGAAATAGGCGATCTCGCGTCCCTCGGCATCCAGCGGGATGTGGAAGCGCGAACGAAGCGTGGGAAAGGCGTCGCTGTGGTCGAGCATGCGGGCGTGCTCGAGCGAGGCGGACGCGGGCGATGAATTCGTGGGCGGTGCTGTCATTGTTCCGGGGAAATGGGATAAAGAATCGGACGGCTGGGCGTGGCATCGGAGACGAACGCGGCAATCTGCAAGTTGAGCAAATAGCGGCCATCCGGTACATGATCCGGAATATAGACCATTTCCGTGATGGTGCGAAGCCGCGGCGCGCCAACGGCGACGCGCTGCTGTCCGACGGGCATTTCCCAGAAAGCGTGATGCGCGAGCATCTCGCCATCATCGTCGTCGCGATCCAGCGACGGCACATCCACCAGCACATGGCGCACATCGCGTTCGACCAGACATTGCACCGCTTCCACCGTGAAATACGGAGCGCGCTGCCGCGTGTAGTGCCTCGTGCGCTTGCTCTCGGGATTGGGTAGCGTGCGAATGATCACGGCCTGGCCGAAGGATGCGTCCTGCGCCTCGAGCGCATGCCGCAACGCGGTGGCCGTAATCAGTGTGTCGTCGGCCGTGGCGTTGTGCGCGGCACTTTCATGCGAGGCGGCGGCGGGCACCAGCACGGCGCTGACCAGTGTCGCGGGAATGAGCGCGCCCGGGAGCACATCGGTGACGGAGATGCGCTCCACGGTGAGATGGCCGACGCATTCGGTGTGCGTGCCGTTGCAATGCGGCGTGAGGACGAGAGTTTCGACGTTGCAACTCCCGCCGAGACGGGTGTCGCCCACGAGCGATCCCGCGCGCAACGCCTCGGCATGCGCGTCCGCAACGCCGTAGGCGTTGGGCTGCGCGCCGTGAAAGTCGAGCGGGATGGCGATGCTGATGCCGGCATCGAGGTCGGCATCGAATCGCGCTTGGCCGATGGTGATGGTGCAAATCATCGGATAAAACGCTCCTTTGCTAGGCCGAGCCAGTGGAGGGCATTTTCGCCAAGCAACTTTTGCTTGACGGTGTTCGGAAGTTCGTCCATGGATTCGATCAGCGCGCCCGGAACCGCCTCGCCCAGCGGGAAGGGATAGTCCGAGCCGAGGGTGACGCGGTCCTCGCCCACGAGATCGATGATGTAGCGCAACATCACCGCGTCGTGCACGAGCGAATCGAGCCAGAAGCGCCCGAGGTAGGCGCGCGGTTGCACGGGATTGTCGATGGCCACGAGGTCGGGCCGCACGTTGAAGCCGTGCTCGATGCGTCCGAGCGTGGCGGGGAAGGAACCGCCGCCATGCGCGAAATTCACGCGCAAGTGGGGCAGGCGCTCGAGCACGCCGCCGAATATCATCGAGCAAATCGCGAGCGAGGTCTCGGCGGGCATGGCCACCAGCCAGGGCAGCCAGTAGCGCTGCATGCGGTCGCGTCCCATCATGTCCCAGGGATGCACAAACACTGCGGCGCCCAGTTCCTGCGCCGCTTCGAAAAAAGGAAACAGCGCGGGCTCGTTCAGATTCCAATCGTTGACATGCGTGCCGATTTCCACACCGGCCAGACCGAGTTCCTTCACCGCGCGCTCGAGTTCGCGAATGGCGAGCGCGGGATCCTGCAAGGGCACGGTGCCGAGTCCCACGAAGCGCTGCGGATTGTCCGCCGCCGTGGCGGCGATGTGATCGTTGAGATAGCGGGACAAATCGTGTCCGTGCTCGGGCTTGGCCCAGTAGCTGAACATCACCGGCACGGTGGAGAGCACTTGCACATGCACGCCGTGCGTGTCGCATTCGCCGATGCGCACGGCGGGATCCCAGGAATTCGGATGAAAGGTGCGGAAATGCTTGCAGTCCACGAACATGTCGGCCGCGCCGTCGTCGCGCCGCCGCAACGCGGGGAAGCCGCCATAGCCGTAGCGTTCGGCCAGATCGGGCCAGGACGGTGGGAGTATGTGGGTGTGTACGTCGACTTTCAGCATGCGTCCTCGAATGCGAATGACAGGCGAAGGGGTTTGGGAGCAATCAGCACCGTGCGTATGGCCACGGTGGTGGTGCTTGTCGGCAAGCGCTTACCCGACGGGCACGGGCGCTTCCATCACCGCGCCGCATTGACCGCAACGGCGCAATTCCTCGGAACCGTAGAAACGCTCCATGATGGGTGGAAACTGCGTGACGATGTTTTCCAGCGTGAAATACTCCTGGTGCAACGGAGCATTGCACTGCTCGCAAAACCAGAGAAATCCATCCTGTTCACCCTCGCGGCGTTTGCGCTCGATCACCAGGCCCACGGTGTTGGCCGGACGTTGCGGCGAATGCGGCACACGCGCGGGGAGGAGGAAGATTTCGCCGGGACGCACCGGCACCGCGCGACGTTCGCCGTCCACGATCAGGTGCAGCGTGATTTCGCCTTCGATTTGATAGAAAAATTCCTCGCCCTCGTTGTAATGGTAGTCCTTGCGGGCGTTGGGTCCGCCCACAATCATGACAATGAACTCCGCATTCTCGAACACCTGCAAGTTGCCCACCGGGGGTTTGAGCAAGTGGCGGTGTTCGTCTATCCATTGTTGAAGGTTGATGCCCTGCGCTGTATACATGCGAACCTCGTCAAATCGTGGCGATACATTTCAACTCGATGGCGATGGGTGTGGGGAGCGAGAGCACCTCCACGGTGGTGCGGCAGGGACGGTTGTCCCGGAAATACTCCGCGTACACGCGGTTGAAGGTGGCGAAGTCCTTTTTCATGTCGGTGAGGAACACCGTCACATCCACCAGGTTTTCCCAGGCCGCGCCGGCGTCCTCGAGCACGGCGCGCACGTTGCGGAACACGCTGTGGCATTGCCGTTCGAAATCGTAGCGGAGAATGCGGCCCTCGGCATCCAGTTCCACGCCGGGTACGCCGTCGACGCCGCGTTCGCGCGGGCCGATGCCCGAAAGAAACAGCAGATTGCCCACGCGGCGCGCGTGCGGGTACAGGCCCACGGGCTCGGGTGCGGAGGAGGAGTGGATTTCCTCGTTCATGGCGATGTTCCCAGATGGATGCACACGTTGGTGGGTTCGGTGAAAAAGCGCAGCGCTTCCCAGCCGCCTTCGCGTCCGATGCCGCTCTGCTTCACGCCACCGAAAGGCGTGCGCAAATCACGCAGCATCCAGCAATTCACCCACACGATGCCCGCCTCCAGCGCGCCGGCCACGCGGTGGGCGCGGAGCAAATCGCGCGTCCACAGCGACGCGGCGAGTCCGTAAGGAGTGGCGTTGGCGATGGCCAGCGCCTCGTCTTCGCTGTCGAAGGGCAGCAGCGTGACCACGGGACCGAATATCTCTTCCTGATTCGTGCGGCATTGCGCGGAGAGGCCGTCGATCACGGCGGGCGTGAGGAAGGCACCCCCTGCGCAGCGGCCATCGGGCACGATGCGTTCACCCCCGCACAACACCGTGCCGCCTTCCTCGCGGGCAAGCTGCACATAGCTCAGGACTTTGTGGAGGTGTTCCTCCGAAACCAAGGCGCCGATGCGCGTGTCGGGATCCAGGGGATCGCCCACACGCAGGGCACGCACCTCGTCCACGAAGCGCGCGCGGAAGCGGTCGTACAAGGCGCGTTGCACGAGGATGCGCGAACCGCACAGACAGATTTCGCCCTGATTCGAGAAGGCCGAGCGCACGATGGTGGGCAGCGCTTCCTCGAGATCCACATCGTCGAAGACGATGGTGGGATTCTTGCCTCCCAGCTCAAGTGAGAGCTTTTTGAACATCGGTGCCGCCGTCGCGGCGATGGAGGCGCCGGTGCGCGTGCCGCCGGTGAAGGAAATGGCCGGCACATCCGGATGCGCGCAGAGGGGAGCGCCGACGTCCGCGCCGCGTCCATGCACGATGTTGAGCACGCCGGCGGGCAATCCGGCCTCGATGCACAGCTCCGCGAAGCGACCGGCGGTGAGCGGCGTCAATTCCGAGGGCTTGGCCACCACACAACTACCAGCGGCGAGGGCCGGGGCGATTTTCCAGGTGAAGAGGTACAGCGGAAGATTCCACGGCGAAATGCAGGCCGCCACGGGAACAGGACGGCGCAAGGTGTAATTCAGCGCCTGCCCGTCGCTGTGATGCGCTTCGTCGTGGTCGTGGAGAATGGCGGTGGCGAAAAAACGCAGGTTGCGGGCCGCGCGCGGAATGTCCACCGTGCGCGCGAGCGTGAGCGGCTTGCCACTGTCGCGCGATTCCAGCGCGGCGAGTTCTTCCAGATGTTCTTCGACCAGGGCGGCGATTCGCAGCAACAGCCGCGAACGCTGTTCCGCCGGTGTCGTGGCCCACTGCCGTGCCTGTTGCGCCGCGCGGACCGCGGCATCGATATCGCGGGCGTCGGAAGCGGCCGCCATGGCGATGGTCGCGCCCGTCGCCGGCTCCAGCACGGGCAGCCAGTCGCCGCCTTCCGGATCCACCAATGCGCCGCCGATGTAATTGCGAATGTAGTGCATGTCGTGCATCATGCGGACGCTTTCGCGACTGCGTTGCGCGCCGCCTGCATTTTTGTGTGTCATGAAAAATGAACAATCTCAAAATACACGACACGGTGAAAATCGCAAGCGGACGGGACGGATGATGCGTTGTACGAACTCTGCGATGCTACGGAGTCCGCGGAGATTGAACACAGCGGGAAAAACCACAGATTGCACAGATTGCACACAGATTAGCACAGATGGATCGTGGAAATCTGCGGGGAAGTGCGCAACCGATATGGAGGTGCGGTCACGAAATGAAGCGAATGCTCAGCGGGTAGCGATAGGCCTCACCCCGCGAACTGCGCACGGACGCCACGATGACGAGGACGAGATTGGTGATGCCGAGCGCGATCATCAGCAGCAGGGAGAGACCGGCCGTGACGCCGAGGCCGAAGACGCTTTCCTGCACCGCTGCCGACAGCATGCCGGTGACAAACACCACCATCAGCACGATGAAGTAGATGGTCATGCTGATCTGGAAATTCATGGACTCCTTGCCCTGATCGTTCACCAGCGGCATTTCATCCTTTTTCATCAGCCACACGGTGAGCGGACCGAAAATGTGACCGAAGGGAACGAACACCGATGCGAAGGTGGACAGGTGGCAGAGCATGCTCCAGGTGCGGATTTGATCCTCGCGCATGCGCGCCAACTCTGCGGCGACATCCTGCGTCGCCTGTTGCTGCGTGCCGTCGTTCATGTCGATCTCCTTGTGCTATGTGAATTACTGCCGCTTCAGAGTTTCAGTGCGGCCGGGCCGCCCGCGTGCATCGTCACGTTGCCACCGCATCGCTGCTCGCCATCAAGTCAATCCAGGAGCGCACGATGGCGTCGAATCCGTCCCGCCGTGGCAGGCCATCCGCGTCGTTCAACTGTGCGATGTCGCCATTGCGCAGCAGGTGGCGTACGCCCTCGACATTGGCCCAATAGTAGAGTCCCCACTGCTCGAGACTCCAACGCGGATCATAGCCATTGACTTCGTAGTCAACATAGGTGAGCGCGCCGTTGTGTACAACCATGTTTGCCGGAAACCAGTCGAGATTGTAGCCCGCCTCGCGGCAGCGCCGCGCAAGGGAGAGCAGTTGGAGGATGATGTCCCGCTCGGGAAGGCCGTTGGCAACGAGTTGCATGCCATCGATGCCGTCCACCCATTCCTTGAGCAGCGTGCCCCGCTCGTGATCCACGTGCAACAGGCGGGGAACGGGCACGCCGATGCTGAGCAGGATGGCGTAATCGCGCTGCTCGATGACGGTTTTTGCTTCATGAAAGGTGTAGTACGCGCAGGGTTCGTCGTGCATGACTTTGAGCACGAAGCGCGCTCCATGCTCCTCCACCAGCCAGGAATGCGCGGATTTTCCTTTACCCAGCGCGCGGAGCGGCGTGAGTTGATGCGGGCCGCAGGAGAGCGTCATGCCGGCCGCGTAGGCATCGGCCGCATTGTGTTCCGGAAAAGGGGAGGGTGCTTCTCGCGCTGCGTCGCTCATGGCATTCAGGGAATGTGGATATATCGTGTGCATCTGGTGGCTGGGCTGTGGCTGAGGATTTTTTCGCTGCGCGCCAATGCGGTTCCGAATGCTTCACCGGGCAGGGTACGGGCGGCGTTGCACATGGTTGCGCGAAGGATTTTCATAAACTCTTTGAAATGAAACATTGATGCGCTATATTTACTTGCTCTGAATGGTACAACCACATTCAGTGCGGCGTACATCATCCCGTTTCGGATTACACACGGAAGTTACACAGAAAATACAGGTTCATCGGAGCACAGAAGCATGAAGTACAACGGCCCCAAGGTCAAACTTTCCCGCCAGCTTGGTATCCCCCTCACCCCCAAGGCCTCGAAGATCATGGAGCGCAAGCCGCATCCGCCCGGTGCGCATGGCCTGTCGCGCAATCGTCGCGCCAAGGTGTCGGATTACAAGCGTCAGCTTCTCGAGAAGCAGCGTCTGCGCTGGCAGTACAACATCAGCGAGAAGCAGATGCGCAACTACTACGAGAAAGCTTCGCGCAAGACGGGAAACACAGCCGACAACCTTGCGACCTTGCTTGAGACGCGCCTGGATGCCATGGTCTTCCGTGGCGGGCTCGCCCGCACGATTCATGCCGCGCGCCAGTATGTGACGCATGGACACGTGGAAGTGAACGGCCAGCGCGTGAACATTCCGTCGTACCATGTGCGCGTGAACGACGTGATCAGCGTGCGCCAGAAAAGCCGCAAGATCGCCATGTTCAACGACGCCGTCAAACTCTCGCGTCCGCCCGAGTATCTGGACACCAACAAGCCCGAGCTGTCCATCACCGTGCTTGCGCAGCCCGATCGCGAGCGCATTCCCGTGGTGTGCGAGTTCCCGCTGGTGATCGAGTACTACTCGCGCTGATCCACGCGGTACCGGCGCCAACGCCGGAGGATGTTTCACAAACGGCGGACCGATGGCCCGCCGTTTTCTATTCGAAGGAAAAGACCCGCGACTCCCGCGTTTGCGGAGTATGCGGATTTCATCGCATCTTACCTGCGATTGCGTCTCTCCTGTCACACCCGCGGACTCGACCATGCATCGTTACCCCACCTTCATTCTCACGCTACTTCTTCTCTGCATCACCGTCCGCGCCTCATGGGCGCAGCAGGACGTCAACCGCGCGCGCCTGGCGGCGGCGGGCGGCGCCTGGATCGGTACAGCGGACGTGCTTGTCGTGTATGACAGCACTTCCGTGGACGTGCAGGAGAGCGGCCTCAGTTACGTGCACATGCACAAATTCACAAAAGTGCTCACCGCGAAAGGCGCCATGAATCTGCGGACGGTGGTGTTCGACTACGACCCGCTGTCGGCCGCGGTGGAAGTGCTGCTGGTGCGCATCTATCGCGCCGATGGTTCGGTGGAAGTGGTGGGCGCCGACCGCGTGCACGACTACCCCGCGCCGGCGCGCGCCATTTACTGGGGCGCGCGGCAGAAGCTCGTGGACATCGGCCGCCTCGAGGTGGGCGATGCTGTGGAAACCGTGGCCTTCCGCAAGGGCTTTACCTATGCGCTGCTCGGGAACGAGGAGGACGACAGCCGCTTTGTTCCGCCCATGCGCGGGCACTTCTACGATATCGTGGAATTCTGGTCCGCCGTTCCCGTGGCGGAAAAAGTGTACCGCGTGTTCATGCCGGCGGACAAGCCCTTGCAGTACGAGGTGTACAACGGCGAAGTCGCTTCCTACATTCATTTTCATCCGCAGCAGCAGCATCGCGTGAAGGTGGCGGTGAATCCCACCGCCGCGCAGGCGCTCACAAGCGAGGATGCCCTGCATCCCACCTCGGGCATGGTGACGCGGCCGGGCAAGGTGACCTACTGCTGGTACAAGCGCAACATCACACCGTTGCGCCGCGAGAGCGACATGGTCGATCCTTCGGATGTCGCGCCCAAATTGCTGCTTTCCACTTCGCCGGACTGGTACGCCAAGGCGGTGTGGTTTCACGGCGTGAACGAGGATTTCGGCAGCTTCGCCGTCACGCCCGAAGTGCAGGCGCAGACCGACAAACTGCTGCACGGGGTACATGGAGAACAGGAAAAAATCGCCGTACTCAATCATTGGGTGGCAGAGGAAATCCGCTACTCCGGTATTTCCATGGGGCAGGGCGAGGGCTTCACGCTGCACACCGGGCAAATGACCTACCTCGATCGCTGCGGTGTGTGCAAGGACAAGGCCGGCATGCTCGTGACCATGCTGCGCGCGGCGGGCTTCGAGTCCTATCCCGCCATGACCATGGCCGGTTCGCGCATCGATCGCATCCCCGCCGATCAATTCAACCACAGCGTCGCCGCGGTGAAGCTGAGCACGGGCGAATGGATGCTGCTCGATCCCACGTGGATTCCCGGCGTGCGCGAAATGTGGTCCAGCGCCGAGCAGCAGCAGGAATTTTTGCTCGGCATTCCCGGTGGCGCCGATGTGATGAGCACGCCGGTGTCGCCCGCCGAAAACCACTACTGGAAGGCCGTCAATCGCGCCACGCTCGCCGAGGATGGCAGTCTCGAGGGCACGGTGACCATCGAAGCCGAGGGGCAGAGCGATTCCATGCTGCGCCGGGCGTTCGCGCGGTCGTATCGTTCGTCGTGGGAGGATCAGTTCACCACGCTGTTCCTGCGGAAATTCCCGCAGGCCGCGGTGAGCGTCACCGCGATGACGAAGATTGAGGATTTGTCCGTCCCCTTTTCCATTACTCTCACGTATCGCATACCATCCTACGCGGTGATGGATGGGAAAAGGGTGCTGCTGCGCTCGCTGCTGCTGGACACGCCCTTCGACGACGGCTTCAACGCGGCGGAGTTGGGCATAGCCACGGCGCTGGAGAAGCGCGACTATGGGTTCCGTACGCGCTGCTCGAAGCTCGTGCGTCTCGACGAGACGATCACGCTTCCGGCGTCGCTGCGCGCCGAGCATTTGCCCGAGCGCGTGCAGCACATCGCGGCGCCCGCCAGCTTTATCGCGTCGGTGCGCATGGAGGGCAACGCGCTCAGCATTGCCGCCGAGCATCGACTGGAGAAACGCCTGTACGAAGCGGCTGAATGGCCGGCGTTCCGCGCCGCCTTGCTCGCGCGAAAGGAACTCTCGTCCACACCCATCATTCTCTCACGCTAGGAGGCAGTGTCATGAAATCCCTTACCGCCATCCTGGCCATGTTCCTGTGCGCCGCTCCGTTGCTGGCGCAAACGCCATCCACCGCCGACGCCGAGTACCTGCTCGTCGAGCATCATTTCACGCTGCGCGACGACGGCAGCACGGTGTACACGTACCATCACAAACTGAAGTACCTCACGTCGTATGGATTCAGCCGGGCCTACGGCGAATCCTTCATCGTGTACAATCCCACCTGGCAGAAGCTGACCATCGATAAATCCGTGACCACCATGGCGAACGGACAGGTGGTGTCCGCGCCGTTCAACGCCTTTAACGAAGTGCTGCCCGGCTATGCCGCGCAGGCGCCAGCGTATTTGCATCTGCGTGAAATGGTGGTGACGCACACCGGCCTGGAAATAGGCGCGGTCGTGGATTTTTCCTACACCATCACCAGCAAGCCCGGCATGCTTCCCGGATTGATGGGGAAGGTGCTTTTCGGCGAACGCAGTCCCATCGCCCGCGTGGTGGTGACGGTGGACATTCCGGCCAAGGCCACGTTGAAATACGCAATGCTGCGCGATGCCGCGGTGCTTCCTTCCATCGCCGCGAAGGATGGCCGCCAGGTATTCACCTGGGAGAAATCGGATCTCCCGATCTATGAAGTCGAAGCCATGCAACCGGCCATGGACGAAGTGCTGCCCGCGCTGGTGTTTTCCACCGTCACACTCAAGGATTGCGCCAGCCATGTCGCCGCCGGCATTGCCACGGGCACGGCCACGCGCCGCATGAGCGATGTGGTGAAAGCCAGCACGACAGGGAGCACAGACAAACGCGATGCCGCCCTGAAGCTGCGCGGCTGGGTGGCGGAACACGTGGCGCGCGCGCCGCTGCCGTTGGACATGCAGGGCTACATCCCCGCGAAAGCCGAGTTCACCTTCGAGAAGCGCTCGGGCTCGGATCTCGACCGCGCGGTGCTGCTCGCGCAACTGTGCCGCGAGGCCGGACTTGATGCCGTAGCCGCGCTGGCGAGCAGGGATCTCAGCGGCGCCATGTCGGCATCGGACGATGCGCTTGTGGCACAAGGCGTGGCGGGATTGCCGGATGTGCCGGCGCTACAGCTGTTCACGCGCGCTGTGGTGCTGTGCCGCGATGCATCCTTCGATGGTGGCATGCTCGTGCTGGATCCGGTCTCGGCGCAGAGCGGCCCGCTCACTTCCGGCACCGCGGCCGCCATGCTGCTGCCGCTGGACAATGTGGCTGCGATGAAGGATGTGTTGCCGCTGGCGCTTCCCAGGGCCGTTACGCGCTTGACCAGTGATTGGACGTTGCGCGAGGATGGCACCGTTGCGGGTAAAACCATGCTGCACGCGCAGGGCGTGCGCAGTTACGCCTTCGACGGCGCCGCGATGCAACGCGCGCTGCGCCAGGGCGTGCAGGGGGCCGCGCAGGGTCTGAGCGTGACTCCCGGCGCGATGCAGTCCGCCAGTG
>JAMIQH010000143.1:0-14746 GCA_035914695.1 Bacteroidota bacterium
GAGGTCCCAAGCGTCGAGTTGCTCGATGCGCTCCTGCAGCTTGCCTTGCTTCTCCAGCAGGGCGTCGAAGTCCGCGTCGGGATCGGCGAATTGCGCGCTCACGTCCTCGTAGGCCTTGAGCAAATCCACCGTCTCCTGCACTCCCTCCTGCACAATCTCGCGCACGGTTTTCGCCGGATCGAGCTGCGGCTCCTGCGGCAAGTAGCCGAAGGTGATGTCCTTGTTCGCTGTGATGGTGCCGAGATAATCGGGATCTTCGCCGGCGATAATGCGCAACAAGGTGGACTTGCCTGCGCCGTTCAGACCCAGCACGCCGATCTTGGCGCCGTAGAAGAACGACAGGTAAATATCCTTCAGCACGTACTTGTTCGGCTTGTGCACCTTGCCCACGCCGACCATGGAGAAAATGATAGTGGTATCGCTCATGCGGAATCCGCGTTGGTGGAAAAAATGAAAGATACGAAGTCCCGATCACTCTCGCATTCGACGCCTCGGGGTCGATAGTGGCAAGAGCGGCACGTCGGATGGATTATGCGCTCGCCATCGGCACGGCATCGTCTCCCCGCCATAGTGCGCGCAGGCGGCGGTACTGCATGCGAAAGCGGTGGATGAAGGACAGCCCAGCCACGGTCAATCCCACCACAAAGCCCAGCCACACGCCCTCGGGTCCCCATCCGAAAACGAATGCAAAAACGTAGCTCGAGGGCACACCGATGAGCCAGTAGGCGACGATGGCGACGATCATCGGAACGGTGACGTCGGTCATGCCGCGCAGTATTCCAAGACCCACGGCCTGCGTGCCATCGGAGAGTTGGAACAGCGCAGCGATCACCAGCAGCGACGCGGCCAATTCGATCACCGCCGGATCGCTCACAAACAATGTGGGGAAGTACCAGCGCAGCAGCACGAAGGTGGTGGCGGCCAGGGCCATCACGGTGAGTGCCATACCCAGCGCCGAAAATCCCGCACGCTTGAGGTCGGTGGCATCGCGGCGTCCGAGGGCGTTGCCCACGCGGATCATGGACGCGTTGGACAATCCCAGTATGGCCATGTAGCTCACTGCCGCGAGATTCAACGCAATTTGATGCGCCGCGAGCGCGGTGGTGCCGAGCCACCCCATCATCACCGCGCAGAAGGTGAACGAACCGGCTTCAAACAGCCACTGCGTGCCGCTGGGCAGGCCGAGACGGAAGAGTCGCCGTTGCAGCCGCAGGTCGAGCGCTCCGCGATGAAAGAGCGGACGGTAGCGGGCGAAGGCGCGGGCGCGGGAGACGTACAACAGCAAGGCAATGGCGGCGAAGATTTCCACCAGCACGCTGGAGATTCCCGCACCGGTCAGTCCCAGTGCGGGCATGCCGAAGTGGCCGTGAATGAACACCCAGTTGCCCGCGACATTCACCAGATTGGCCAACAGGATGATGACCATGGCGGGTTTTGTATACGAGAGACCCTCGATGAAATTCCGCACCGACATGAACACCAGCATGGGAATAAAGCTCAGTCCCATCACTCGCAGATAGGGAGCCGCCTGCGCAACCACGTCGGGCGGTTGCCCCAGCAGCGGCAACAACTCGGCCAATCCCCAGGCGGCGCCCAGGATGAGCGTGGCGGTCAGTACATTCTGCAACAAGCCCTGTCGCACGATGTTGCGTGCATCGTCGGGTTTGCCCTCACCATCGGCGATGGCGGTCAGCGGAGTGATGGCCGACGCCATGCCCGCGGCGAACACCAGCAGCAGCACGAACACCCCGTGTCCCAGCGAGGCACCCGCCAGAGGCACGGCGCCGAGTGTGCCCACCATCAGACTGTCGGTAACGCCCAGCAGGATATGCCCCAACTGACCGATGGACACCGGAAGGGCCAGACGCAGCGTCGCGCGGAGATGGTCGGGTATGGAAGAGGACATCGACGGTTCGTTGAAAATAGGACGAACTCACAATATAGTGGAGATTTAGGTTTCGAATCAAGCAATGGAAGAAGCGCGGGTGCGCCGCGTCCTATTCCCTTGTACCCTGCAACGTATCACCAGCAGGAGGACGAGGGGGTTTTGATGGTGGAAGGGCGGAAGATGTGATGAGCTTGGCGTTAACAAACCCAACGGGAGTCATTGTCCATGACCGTGATTTCCGCATCTCCTTCGGCGGGGTGACGGACTTGCGCGGAAATCAACTCGTCTGGTCGGCCTCGGGACGTCGAACGGGGAGCGTGACGATGAAGCTTGTGCGGCCCGGACGGCTTTCAACGCCCACGCTGCCTTCATGCTTTTCGATGATGCGGCGGACAATGTCGAGTCCGAGTCCCGAGCCCTCACCGCGGGTTTTGGTGGTGAAAAACGGTTCGAAGATTTTTTCCTGAATATCCTCGGGTATGCCGTGCCCGCTATCGGTGATGGTCACGGCGATGGCGTCGTCGACGACGCGTACATCGATTTCCAGCGTGCCCTGATTGTCCATTGCGTGAATGGCGTTGTGGATCAGATTGGTCCACACTTGATTGAGTTCGTCGGGGTAGCAGACGATGGGCGGCGTTGGTTCGAAATGCCGCAGCACTTCGATGCCGTGTTTGAGCTGATTGTGATACAGTGTCAACACGGTGTCGATACCGTCGGTCACGATGGCGCTGGTGGCGCGTCCGCTTTGGTCGCGATGCGAATAGTTCTTCAGGGCGAAGACGATTTTGGAGGCGCGGTCCACGGCGGTTTCGATGTTCTGACTGTTGCGCTGCTGCAAGACAAGTTGCGAGGCGGAGCGCAGCAGCGACAACACGTCGTCGCGCCGCAACAGGCGTTCGTAGCGCTCCCAGCCCTCGAACAGCACCATGTCGGCCAGGAGGTCGGTGAGTTCCTCCACGTTGTCGTAGGCCGCCTCGTGTAATTGTGTACGAAGCACGCGCTTTTTCTCCCGCTCCTCGCGCGCGGAAAGATGCTGCTTGCAGCAGAGCGAATCCTGCGCCATGGCAAAGAAGAGATCCTGATCCTCGGGCGAGAGTATGCGCAGCAGGGCGGGCAGATGCACGAGCGTGTACTCGAGCGCGCGTTCGATGTTGGTGATGGACGCGCGGATGGCGCCGAGCGGCGTGTTGATTTCGTGGGCGATGCCGGCGATGAGCTGCCCAAGCGCCGCCATTTTCTCGGATTGCACGAGCTGCGCCTGCGTCGTTTTAAGATGGTCGAGCGTGCGCGCGAGCTGTCGCCGCTCGGCCTCGAGCAGTCGGTTCTTCGAGGCCAATTCCTCGTTGGCCTCCTGAGCGCTCTGCTGCGCGTGCCGCACACTCGAAATCATTTTGCCGAATTCCACCGCGAGGTCGCCGATTTCGTCGTTGGTGGCTTTTTCCACACGCGTCTCGAGATCGCCGTGACCAACTTTGATGGCGGCGAGACGCAACAGCGAGAGCGGGCGCACGATGAAATTCGCCTGCCACATACTGAACAGCACGCCGAGAAGCAACGTGATGGCTGCGGCCCAGAACACGGTGGCGCGCAGTTGCTTCACCTGCTTGTTGATGAAGGTGGTGCTGCTTACCACCACCACATAGCCCGAGAACACCTCGGTGGTGATCGGGATTTTCGCGATCATCAAGGTGTCCACCGATTCGAGCGCGGAATTGTACACGAAATTCTCGGGCGACGCGGTGAAGGTGCTGCCATCCTCGGCGGTGACCAAAGCGATGGCGCTCACTTCGTATTCATTTGCTTTAGGAATGGCGGCCCAATCCGCATTGTTCAACGCAATGGTCATGGCGCGCTCCACACCGCGCGCAAGCGATTGCACTTCATTGCGAAAACTGTCGCGCAGCGCGTCGTTCATGCGCGCGGGAAAATACAGCAGCATGAACAGCGACAGCAGGGCGAGAAAGAGTATCACCGGCAGTTGGATTTTCTGCCGGACGTTGAACCGCCGATGTCGATGTCCACGCATGCCGTCTCTCCGCCGCGTTGTGACTGTGGTGCTCAGAGCAGGACGCTGAGTCCGAGAAGGAAAAAGTGCAGCCGGGTGTTCTGTCCGTAATGGAGGCCGTCCTCATTCACGACATTTTCCATGCGTTCGGTGTACAACACCCACTGCGCCTTGGCCGTGATGTCGTCGCGCCATTTCCAGGCGATGCCGGCGGTGCCGGTGAAGTAATCCGCGTCGAGGCCGAAGGAGTAGTCCCCCCATTGCGCGGAGATGAAGGAAAACAGGCGCTCGTGCATTTCATATCCAACGAGCGTGTAGACGAAGGATTGTTCGAACGACAGATCGAGTTTGCGTTCGGCCTTGCCGAGATCGTACACCACCTTGATGATTTCGCCTTCAACAAGAAAATCGCCGTGTTTGTGCGAGAGGTCGATCCCGAAGCGGTAGCGCTTGGCGTCGTCGGGCATCAGCCGTATCGCCTCTTCCGAGAAATAGGGCTTCTGCGCTCCGAAACGTTCGCGCATGTTGTTGGCATCGCGCGTGAAGGACAGCCCGCCGCGGAAGCGCTCGCCCGGCGAACGCAGGCCAACGCGCGCGCCGAAGAGTTTTAGATTGATGTCCGTGGGATCCACACCGCTGAGGAATTCGAAGTTCGGATTGAGATCGGTATCGATGCCTCCGTCGGGGTGGTTGCTCGTGATGTACGAGGCCTCGCTGTTGCCCACGTACACGGCGTAGTCCAGCATGAGATTGCGTGTGGGAAGCCAGCCGGAGAATTGCACGTAGGCGTGTTCGGGGATGAAATCCTCGGTGAGAAAGCGTTGCGCCAGCAGGCGTTCGTACACCATGGGGCGGAAAATGAAGGGCAGCACCGCCAGGCGATTTTTCACTTCATTGTATTGATTGAAGGCGGGGAAAAGCAGACCCACTTTCAGATTCACTGCATCGTTGTAGCTGTAGTTGAGCCAGGCCTCCTGAATGCTCAGCGAACCCCAGCGCTTTTCGCTGCTGTAGTTGAGCTGGAATTCCAGATCCACGAACGCATTGAAGGCGTCGTCGATGGGCTTGTCGAAAAAGAAATCCAGCTGCTGTATCGCGAAGGTGTTGCGCGATTCCTTTTCCTCGAGCGAAAGCCGGGCCTCGGGAATGTTGATTTCGCTGTACGAATACTGATGCATGAACAGCGATTGCATCGAACCGAATACGCGCATGTCGCCCACATCCTGCGCGTGGGCTGTGGGAGCGTCTTGTAGCGCGAGCAGGAGTGCGAGCAGGGAGGAGGCGAGCAGGGCGGGATTGCGCATGTCCGTCTCCTATTTGAAGCGTGCGATGATGCGCACGGATTTACCGCTCTTGAGCGTGCGCTCGTTCACATAGCCGATGGCGCCCTCTGTGGCGGCCACGAGATCCACCACCTCTTCTTCGGTGCCCACCGAGCGCGGGGGACGCGCCTTGCCCGTGAATTGCTTGCGCAGCCAGATGCGCTGCATTTCTTCGGGCGACATGCCGATGTATTCGAAGAAGGCGTCGCGGCCCTTTCCGCTTTTCACGTCCACCACCGTGATGCGCGTGCCGTCGTCCCAGCGCGACTGGTTGAGCGTGTACACGTCGAGCAGTTCGCGCACGGAAATGGATTTCACGGGCACCGATGCGTGCGTGATCACCACCATTTGCGCGCGCAGCGCGAGCGGGGCGCAGAAGAACAGCGCTGTCAGCATGGTGCGATACAGGATTTGCCGGCTGATTCTCATAACAGCACACTCAGTCCGAAAAACACAAATTTGAGCAAGGCCTCGTCGCCATCTTCGTCGTGCCGCTGTTTGTGGACGATGAACTGCGCCTTGGCGCTGATGGCGGCATTGAGCAGATACGAGGCGCCGAAGGACAGCGAGGAATGCGACCATCCCTTGTCGAAGGTGCCCGAGCCGTATTCGGCCGAACCGTAGACGAACAGCTTGTCGGTGAAGCCATAGCCGAGCATGCCATGCGCGAAGGTGAGATTCATGTCGATTCCGGCTTGGTCGGCCAGGTCGTAATCGTAGAACACATTGATGAACTCGCCCTCGAAACGCACACCGCCCACCGATCCCGAAAGATCGGCGCCGAGGCGCATGCGCCGCGCATCGCCGCGGAATTCAGCGCGCGGACGCGTGAAGAACATGGGAAAGTTCGTGGTATCGCGCAGATTGTCATAGTCGTGCGTAAAGGAAAGCCCAACCTTGAAATGTTCGGTGCGCGAGCGGAAGCCCGTGCGCCCGCCGATGAGCTTGAGGTCGACATTGGTAGGGTCCACGCCGCTGAGAAATTCGAACTTCCTGTCCAGATCCTGGCGGATGTTTCCCTCGGCGTCGGTGCGCGAGATGTACGAACTCTCGGCGTTGCCGACATACACGGCCCAATCCCAAAAGAAATCGCCCGTGGGCAGGGCGCCGTTGACCTGCACGAACGCGTGCTCGGGGATGTAGTCCTCGGAGCGGTAGAGATTCGACAGCAGACGTTCGTACACGCCCGGCCGGAAAATGTAGGGAAGCAGCGCGAGGCGGTTCTTGATTTCGTTGAGATGATTGAACGCGGGGTAGAGGAGCCCAAGCTTGACGTTGAGCGCGTCGCTGTGCGAATACTGCAACCAGGCCTCCTGCAGACTCATCGACCCCCAGCGGTGCTCCGACGAATAGTTTAGCTGATACTCCATGTCCACGAAGGCACTGAAGTTATCGTCGATTTGCCGTTGCAGGAAAATGTCGAGCTGTTGAATGGCGAAACTGTTGCGCTCTTCGACCACCGACGATGTTCCGTCGGGCAGGGGCACGCCGAGGTCGAAGCGGGATTTCTGCGTGAAGAATATCGCCTGGAGCGAGCCGAAGAGATTTGTTTCGGCTTCCTGCGCTGTCAGCGGGCCGGCACCCAGAAGGCAGAGCAGCAACGCGGCCAGCGCGCGTTCAGTCCTGCGTGATGCGGCATTCCAGTAACTCATTGAGAATGCGCTCCGATTCGCTGGTGAAGATGGATGTGAAACGCAGCAGGTAGTTGTCACCTTCCTGCGCGAGGACTTTGGCGTAGACGTCGGCGTCGATGCGGCGGTCGCGGAATTCGAGCAGGGAAATACGCACATCGCCATGGATGATGAGCGGCCGTTCGGGCAGCACGCGCGCCTCGCTGCGCGATACCGCCAGCACCTCGGCCGCGATGCGCTCCTCGGAAATGGATTTGCCATCGAGCGCGGCGAGTGTGACGTGCACGCCCGCTTCGAGAGGCAGCGGGGCCTCGCGCTGCGCGTCGAAGTTCACGGAGAAGCTGCCGTCGATGCCGGTGACTTCGTGAATACGCACGGGTTCCACCACGCCCTTGAGCACCGCCTGGAAGGCGTTGCCGGTGCGTAGCGCGCCTTCGCAGCGATCGAGGGTGTCGGAGGAAATCAGAATTTGCTGTCCGGTACTCAACGCCTCGATGCGTGCGGCGAGATTGGCCGGCGTCCCCACGATGCCGTACTTGGCGCGCTGTTCCGATCCGATATTGCCGATGACCACTTCGCCCGAAGTGATGCCGATGCCCATTTCGAGGGCGGGCAAATCTTCGGCCGCATGCAGCGCGTTGATGTCGGCCATTGCGTTCTGCATGCGCAGGGCGCAGGCCACCGCGTGATCCGCGTGTTGCGGGAGGCGGCGCGGTGCGCCGAACACGGCCATCACGCCATCGCCGAGAAATTCGATGATGATACCGTTGTGCGCGGTGATGATGTCCACCATGCGCTCGAAGTAGCGGTTGAGAATGCGGACAATGGTCTCCGGATCGTAGCGGGCGGTGAGTGCGGTGAAGCCGCGCAAATCCGACAGCAGCACGGTGATGTCGCGTTTCTCGCCGCGGAAGGACAGGCCCTCGGGATCCTCGAGCAGGCGTATCATTACGTCGTCGCTCACATAGCGCCCGAACACACGGCGAATGAAGTTGTTGCGCACTTCAAGCTCGCGGCGCTGTGTTTCGATGCTGAGCATTTGCCGCTGGATTTCATCGCGCTGGCGAACCACTTCGCGCGTGCGGTCGGCCACGAGCTGCTCGAGATTCTCGTTCATTTCCTTGAGGGCGCGGTTCTGCTCCTCGAGTTTTTTGTCCTGAAAATAGCCGCGAATCGCCTCCTTGATCGTGAGCACCAGGTCGGTTTCCTCCCAGGGCTTGGCGATGTAGCGATAGAGATTGGCGGAGTTCACGGCATCGCCCACGGCGCCCGCGTCGGCCTGGCCGGTGAGCAGCACATTGAACGTGCGCGGACTGAGCACATGGATGTGCCGTAGCAATTCGTTGCCGCGCATACCGGGCATGATCTGGTCGCAGACCACGACGGGAATGTCCACGTCCTCGTCGAGCAGCGCGCGCGCGATTTCCAGTGCTTCGTCACCGCTCTCGATCACTTCGATGCGAAAATCCTCGGCGAAATGCGCGCGGAGCTGATCCTTGAGACTGAGAAGGATCATGGCCTCGTCGTCGACGCACATCAGCACGGGCTTGCTCATGCGTCCTCGTCGATGGCGGACGTGATGACGGCGATCAGCTCGTCCTCGCGCCAGGGTTTGTGAAGGCAGGCGCGCAAACCGGCTTCGGCGCGCGCTCGCTCGATGGCGTGGTCGTCGGCCTGGCCGGTGAGCATCACGCTGACGATGTCCGGATGCCGCTCGTGCACGCGGATGAGGAATTCATCGCCCTTGATGCCGGGCATGAGCCAATCGGAGACGATGAGGAGAATGGTGATACCGTCGTCCACCAATTCCTCGATCACTTCCCAGGCCTCGTCGGCATTTTCCGCTATTTCATAGCGGAAACGATCGCCGAAGTTGCCCTTCAACTGCGTGCGCAAGCTATCGAGCACGATCACTTCATCGTCGACACAGAGAATGGCCTGTCGCATAGCGCTCCGTCGTTCCTGCTGTGAAAGCTGATTCCATCCATCAATATAAGGATTTTGTCGGTGGCTTTGCCGCAAAGCGGCGCCGCACCGGCGGCCGTGTCACTGATCCGCGCCGAGGCGCAGGAATCGATGCTCGGCAGGGAAAGGGACGCAAAGCTCCTGAATACGGCGCAGTACATCCGGTCCGTACTTGTTGAGCAACGAAAGAATGTTGATTCGACGCTCCTGCGGAGCGCCATCGGGAAACAGGGACTGTGCGAGTTTTTCCAACTGCCGCATCATCACTTCGTCGCGACGGCGGCGGCTGGCGAGCACTTTCTCCTCGAAGGTGTCGAGCGCGCGCTCGATGGACTTCGCAGTGGAGGCGGCGGGATCGGCGAGATTCGCATCTTCGGTCGAGGCGGCGGCAGCGAGATCGCCGAGTGCAGCGCGTACCGCTTCGCGCAGCGTGGGCAAATCCAGTCGCGCGCTGTCGTCGGGTTTATCTGTCGCTGCGATGCGGTGCATCGATTCGATGTCGAGAAACGCCGCGGCGTAGGGCAAGTCGTATTTCGTGAACACCTTGTCGATATGCCGTTCCACAATACTGATGCTCGCGCGTGGCACGATCACGGGCATGGGCACGCGGAAGTGGTCGTAGGCCGGCTGCAACTGGGCGAAATACGACACTTCGGAAGGACCGGCCACATACGCCGTGGTGGGCAGCACGAAGTCCTGCGCGATAGGCCGGAGCAGCACGTTCGGACTGAAACGCTCGGGTTCGCGCTCGGCCAGCTCCACCAATTCCTCGCGCGTGAACCGCTGCCGCGTGCCTTTGAGGAAGAAGCCACCGTCGTAGGGTTCGATGGGGTAGCGCCCGTCCTTGTGCAGAAGGAAGAGGTTGACCGCGCGCGGCTTGATTTGCGCATGGTAGCGCTCTTCCAACTCGGCGCTGCGTTTGATCACTTCCTCGCCGGTGACGGGATGCGTTTCGATTTCCTGCAGCAGCACAGGCGCGGCGAGGCGTTTGAATGCTGTATCGCTGGGATCGACGAAGATAAGCCCCGCTTCGGGATACAACGCGTTCATCATCCGGGCGAAGGCCACCTGCGGCGTGTTCCCGGGCGCGTAGGCCTGCTCGGCGATGCGTAGCGCCTCGTCGGTGAAATCCGTGCGCGGCAAGGCCTCGCGCAATGCCGCGAAGGTCTCGGCAATGCGTTCATCAATGACGAGCGAACCCACGGGAGCCAGATTGCGCGGCGCGCCCTCCTCGGGTTGTGCGTAGTGCATATCGGCGATACCGGCCTGGGCGGACATCACGGAAAAGTGGTTGATTTCAAGGAAATCATGATCCTCGCATTCCATCCAGAACATCGGCACGAAGCGGTAGGCGGGGAATTGCTCGTCGAGCCATTGCGCCAGCGAACAAGCGGTGAGCGCCTTGTACAGCGTGTACAAGGGACCCGTGGCCAGTCCCACCTGCTGGCCGGTGACCACGGCCATGGTGTTGTCCTTGCGCAACAATTCCAGATTGGTGAAGCCCGCCTCGCCGCTGCGAAAGCTCTTGTTCTGTGCCACCAGCACATCGTAGAGCTGTTGCCGCGGGTACTGCCGTTGTTCGAGCATGTGCAAATGCGTCTCGTACGTGGCGAGTCCGCCGAAATGCCCCATGAAATAGGTGGACGCGCTTTCGGCATTGGCGGCGTAATCGCGGAACAACTGCGGGGTATCGGGAAGGGCGTCGAAGGGGAGCGTAAGCATTTCCTGTGCTTCCTTGGTGAAATGTCTCAATATACACGTTACGCGCGAGAGATGGGCGGGCCGAAGGTGGTGTCGATCACCACGACGTCCGCGCAGGATCGCTCGATGCCCGGCCCCGGCCTAACGAAGGAGCTTGATGCCGCGGGCGCTGAGGATGTGGTCGTCGCGGAATATGAGGGTGTAGTGGCCCGGGGGAAGTGTGTTGAGGTCGATGGTGCTTTGCAGCCGCGGGGTGCCGCTGGCGAGTTGCTGCCGCCGCACGATGCGGCCCTGGCTGTCGTAGTATATTCTAGGCGTGCTGGTTACGGCGGAGATTCGTTCTGTCTTTGTGGCTGTGCAGCCGTGTGAGCAAGTGGGGCACGATCTCGATGAAATATGTATTCACTGTTTTGCGTCCTCGCCTGAGGAATTCTTGCACGCGAAGGCGCGAGGGCGCGAAGAATACATTCGCTCACGCGAAGGCGCGAAGGCGCGAAGGGGGAATTCGCTCACGCGAAGGCGCGAGGGCGCGAAGAATACATTCGCTCACGCGAAGGCGCGAAGGCGCGAAGGATTGGTGTAGGGTCTGATTGGGCTCTGATTTGGGTGGGGGCGGAGTGGGTTGCGTTGCTGCGGCAATTGCTGGTCCTGTGGCTGGGCAGGGTGTGAGCGGGTGGGCTGTGCTTTCGTTCCATGAGACACCTTCGCTGCTTCGCGTCGTTGCGTGAGGAATTCCCACGCGTGAAGTCGCGGTGTTGCGGAGAGAGGCAGTGCGGTGAGTGAGATTTGATTCCCGGCGCGGCGGGGAGTAGTTTTCGTCGCGTCGTGTCGCGGGTGCGGAGTCGCGCCGCGGAACAGGCGACACGGATAGCGGATTTTTTTCACAACAGGTTGTGTCATGGACATCCCAAGAATTTTCACCATCAGCGAGAGCGCGCATCGCATTCACGATCCCATCACCGCCGACAAGCTCGCAACGCTCGGCGCGGCATTGCGCATGGACGTGGGCACGCGGATTCTCGACCTCGGCAGTGGTTCGGGCGAAATGCTCTGCACCTGGGCGCGGGATCACGGCATCGTCGGCACGGGCGTCGATATGAGTCCGCTGTTCACCGAACAGGCGCGTCTTCGTGCCGGGGTACTCGGTGTTGCCGATCGCGTCACTTTCATCCATGGTGATGCCGCCGGGTTCGTCTCGGACGATCCCGTGGATGTGGCCGCCTGTATCGGTGCCACATGGATAGGAGGAGGCGTTGCCGGCACCATCGATCTTCTGCGGCAGAGCCTGCGCGATGGCGGACTGGTGCTCGTTGGCGAACCGTACTGGCGTATCACGCCTCCATCGGATGAGGTGGCTGCAATGTGCCATGCGCAGTCGATTGCGGATTTCCTTCCGCTTCCCGGGTTGCTCGCCCAGTTTGCTGGCCTCGGTTACGATGTGGTCGAAATGGTGCTGGCCGATCAGGATGGCTGGGACAGATACGAGGCGGCGAAGTGGCTGAGCATGCGTCGCTGGCTCGATGCGAATCCCGATGATGCTTTCGCTCCGGAGGTGCGTGCCGTGTTGGATACCGAACCCGTGCGCTACGCCACGTACACGCGCGAATATCTGGGCTGGGGGGTGTTCGCGTTGATGCGGCGGTGAATTCGCTCACGCGAAGGCGCGAAGGGTGAATTCGCTCACGCGAAGGCGCGAAGGCGCGAAGAATACATTCGCTCACGCGAAGGCGCGAAGACGCGAAGGATTGGTGTGGGGTCTGAGTTGGCTCCGATTTGGGTGGGGGCGGAGTGGGTTGCGACTGCGCCGATATTGCTGGTCCTGTGGCTCGGGCAGTGTGTGAGCGGGAGGCCGGTGACCTCGCTTTCTGGTTCTTCTTCTTCTCTATTGCGCATTCACGCGGGAGGAATGCTTACTTGTGGTGGTCGAGGAAGGCGGTGGCGCCGTCCTTGCCCATGTAGCGCTCGAGTTGTCGGGGGTCGGTGCGCGCGAGATCCACAAGGATGAGGCCGTCGAGCACATTGCTGAAATCGGGATCGATGTTGAAGCCCAACAGCACGCCACCGAGTTTGAGATATTGCTTGAGAAGAATGGGCACGTCCTTGTGATCTTCCTCGATCTCGGCGATCAGCGCGGAGAGATCGGAGAGATCGCGCACCACCGTGCTCATGGTGGAGGGATCGAAGCCGGCGAGACGCGCGGCGCGGGGCGGCAGCTTGGCGCGTACGTGGCGCGCGCGCTCGTCCATGGAATGTTCACGCAAATAGCGCATGAGCAATTGCTGCGAGGTGCTGGAATAGGCGGCGTTGATGCTCACGGGTCCGAAGAGATTGCGGTAGCGCGGATTGCGTGCCACGTATGTTCCTATGCCTCTCCACAGCAACATGAGCGGGAGGAATTGTCGCTGATACTCCTCGCGCACAAAGCTGCGTCCCATTTCCAGCGCCGGATCGATTTGCTTCAACAGACGCTTACGAATGTTGAACAGCGTGCGCGTGTATAGCCCGGCTTTGCCCTGCTCCGGCAGAATCGTGTCTGTGGCTCCGAGACGATACGCGGCAACCACATCCTCGTTGCCCGCATGCCAGAGGAACAGATGCAGATAGTGCATGTCGAAGCGGTCGAGATCGATGGCGCGTCCGGTGCCTTCATTATTGCCGCGGAACGTGATCTCGCGCAGCCGACCGATTTCGCGCAGCACGTTCGGGATATGCGAGGCCTCGGCGATGTAGACGCGGAACTGCTCGTGCTCCACCAGCAGGGCTTCGGCCGGAAGCGCGGCGATGTCCCTGCGCACATGCTCCACAGGCACGGGGGAGGCCACGGGCTCCTGCTGTTCGGTTGACACAATCGCCGGGGCGGTAGCGTCGCCACCACGCTGGAGATAGGTGCGGATGCGCAGATACGCGGTAAGGTCGGCGGCGTTCTTGAAGCGCGCAATGCGCTGCGGCGGTATGGCGTGCCCGATGCGCACGGTGATTCGAAGGCCGCGCTTGTTGAGAAATTCATGCGGCAGTCGCGCGGTGCGCAAGCGGGGATGCAGCATGCCGAGGAGGTGGAACAGCGGACCGTTGTGTCCTTCGAACAGCACGGGCAGCACGGTGGCGCCACTTTTTCGCGCGATGCGCGCAACAGTGTCGCTCCACTCCGGATCGCGCACCTCGCCGAGGCGCGGAGCGTAATGCGACACCTCGCCGGCGGGGAACACGCCCACCACGCCGCCGCTCTCGAGCACGCGCAGCGTTTCCTTCATCGCTCCGACATTCGCACGCGCGGCATCCGCTCCGCCGAAGGGATCGACGAGGATGAACAGGTCGCGCAACTGCGGCAGATGTCCCAGCAGGCGATTGGCCATGATGCGCACGTCGGGACGGCGCTTTTTCAACAGCGAGGCCAGCAGCAGTCCTTCGATGCCGCCGAAGGGATGATTGGCCACCACGAGCAGCGGACCCTCGGCGGGGATGCGTTCGAGGCAAGCCGCCTCGACCGCGCTGCCCACGCCCAGCACGCGGAGAATTTTGTCCTCGGGGCTTTCATCCGTGCCTATGGCCTCCACTGCAGCGGTGACGGCGTTGAGTTGATCGAAGGCGAAAAGCTTTTCCACACCTGGACGCAGCATGCGCAGTAACGCGTTCATGACGGCGTGTTCGTGCGTGACCGTGAGCGCGAGGCGTTTTTCGTCGGTTGCGAGAGCGAACATCGTGGTCTCCTGCGGGTGGAACATGCTGTGTGAAAATTGCATGTGCGTCGTGAGCGACACGTGTGCCTTGTGTGAGAAATGTGTTGCGTGCTCCCTGTCCTCGGGCGCTGCGCGGCCAGCGGCACAGCGTGCTGTTCGGGACTTTGCCGCGACGCGCCGACGTCCTACATTGCGCTGCACAGCGGAGCTTCGGATATGCGACGACTTCTTGTTCTTCTGCTTCTACCCATGGCGTTCGCCGCGGCGCAGCCACGAATCGACGACGCCATTGTGCGCGATGCACGTCCCTGGACGCGCTGGTGGTGGTTTGCCGACAGCATTCACGCCGCCGACACGCGCGCGCAATTGCAATGGCTGCGCGATCGGGGTTTCGGCGGAGTGGAGGTGGCCTTCGTGTATCCTCCCGGTGGCGATACCTCGCACGCGCGCCTTCCTTGGCTCAGCGCTGCCTGGTCCGAGGCCGTGGCCACCGCGGCGCGACAATGCGACAGTCTGGGTTTGGGCTTCGATGCGACCTTCGGCACGCTGTGGCC
>JAMIQH010000144.1:0-11611 GCA_035914695.1 Bacteroidota bacterium
CGGCGGCGGTTTGCATGCCGTCCGCACTGTACACGCGCGTGTCGAGCAGGAGCAGCGACGAGGCCTGGTACAGGAACAAGCCATGTGATGACGCAAGCGCGAGCAGCGAATCACTGCTGCTGACACTGCCCGTTGCGACCAGTGCTTCGCGCTTCGCCGCGGATACAATGCGCTCCACCGCGCTCCGACGCCAGGCGCTGCCGATGTCGCTGTCGTATTGTGTGAAAATAGGGGCCTCGAGTACCAATCGCGCTTCGGGAAATGGAACGATATCCGCATCCGGCATTTCCACTGCGATGCGCCGCGCGCGCTCGTAGGCGGCATCGATTGTCGCATCGTCGAACGCGGCGCACTGCACGGTGGCGTAGCGCCCGCCGTGCCGCACGCTGATCTGCGCGCTGATGTCGTCGACACGCAGAGGAGGAAGCACGGTGTTGTTGGCGAAACGCAGGGTGGTGCCGGAGGTCCCGCGCAAGAGCACGAACACCTCGTCGGCCTTGCCGCGGTTGATCAGACGCGACAGCAGCAGTTCGCAGTCCTTCCTTGTCATCAGGCGCTCTCCTTGGACGAGAAAACGGAAACGGCGGTGAACAGCGCTGGCGGCGTGGAAACGGAAAATGGCTGTGTCCATAGCGGGTACGAGCGTTCGGGAAACAGCTCGCCCGCCAGAAGGGCATCGCGCGGTGAGCCGATTTCCACCAACTGCTTCCAGAAGGCCTCGACCGGCATCTCGATTTCGAAATCACGTACCATTTCCTTTGCCTCGCCTCCCTGAATGCGCCATCCCACCTGGGGCCGCACGCGGAACACCGTGCGTCCGGGATTGGTGACGATGCTCCCGCGCCCGCGAACAAGCAAGCCCGATTCCACCTCGCCGATGAGTTGCTGCAACGTACGGTCGCCGCTGGAGCGCACGACGAGATTGGGCATGGCGAGCTGCGCCGGCATGCGCCAATTGCCGCTGCGCGAGAATCGCAGCGGCGATGTCAGTGGCCATTCGTCGGAGGAGGGCACGGCGAGTACGCGACCGCGCTCGATGAGCATGCCTTTCGATGCGGAACGCCCCGCATCGTCCCAACCGCAGGTCGCCAATCCACCCGCGAGCGTATTGTCCCACTCCAGCGTCAATGCCTCGGATGCCAGCATCTTGCTGCCAACGTCCTCGGGGCGCAGCCAGGGAGTACCTGGACGGTTTCCGTCGCGCTGCAGCATTCTCCTCGCGTCGAGGTGGGGAAGAAGTGTGTCCACCAGCACATCCCAGAACACGGTGGCGTCGAAGACGACGTCCATCTTCCCATCAGCGATGCCCTCGGCGGCTTGCTTCTTGAGCACTTCCTGCGTGACCGTGTCAAGTTCGCTGCGTTGATACGCGCGCATCAGCTCCCATCCGCCGGCGCGGGCTTCGCGTGGACTGCTGCGCGAGTCCATCAATCGTTTCTGCTGGTGAAAAGCCGTGACGGCGTAGTTCTGATACAAGCTGTGAAAGGTCTGTTTCAACTTCACATCGCGCGACGAAACGAAATCCACGTCATGACGATGAATGAAGAGATTCGCCACGGCGTAGGGAATTTGCGCGATGGTGATGGGAAAAGCGGTGATGTCGCGGAGCTGCGCCACTTTTTCTTCCAGTCCTATCCCGAACGGATCGATCTCGACAGGGGTATTCCACGCGGCCTCGACATCCTCGGTGCGACCCTCATCGTGAAAGGGCAGGGCTTCGAGCGACGCAGCAACGCCCGCCAGTTCCAATGCGCGCCGCGCCTCGCGTTTCACTTCGGGTGCCTCGCGCAGGGAAAAGCAAACAGTGGCCCAGCCGCCGTCGCGATACACCGTCAGCGCGATGCCGGCATCTTCATTGTCGGTGATGGAAAAAACCTCGTCCTTGCGCACCTGCACCGTCTGCGCGCGGTGCCGCAATGCCCGAGCATCGGCATATTGTGCGCCGGCCGACATGGCCGCGTCCACAACGTCTTCAAGCAACTCGGACGTGTTGATCCGTTCGTCGGCTGTCGGTCCGGCGGTGGCGTGCCGACGCAACAGCGGGGCAGCCGCCGCTGTGGCTCCGGTGAGTTTGAGAAAACTTCGTCGTTGCATGAACATCCTGATTGTCGCTTCGCACACAATGCATAAATGTACGCCACATGCATGTCCGATGAAAGGCGGCAAGTGCCTCTCCCGGTAGAGCATCGCAATGTCGGATCAATTGGCGGACACTTGAAGCGATTGCGCCAAGTGATGCCGGGGCAAGGAATTCCGGCGCTTGCAGGGCATGCGTTCACCTTGACTTTCACGCGATGCGCCCCTAACTTATAGTTTGTTTTGAACGCACTATCATTTTTCATCAGCGCAAGAGACTATGGGTTCCACGACAGATTTTCGCAACGGTTTGATTCTTCGTTTCAATGGCGATCTCCATGTGATCGTGGAGTGGCGTCATCACAAACCCGGCAAGGGCGGCGCCATGGTGCTCACCAAACTGCGCAACATGCGCACCGGTTCGAGCTTCGAGCAGCGCTTCCGTCCGGGCGAATCCGTGGATGTCGTGCGCGTGGAACGCCGCAAATTCCAGTTCCTCTATCCCGAAGGCGATTATCTCTGCTTCATGGACCAGGAGAACTACGATCAGATTCACGTGGATGCGAAAACCTTCGGGGATTCCGTACGCTTCCTCAAGGAAGGCGAAGTGTGTGAAATTCTCATGGACGGCGACACGGCCATCTCCGGAGAATTGCCCATCACAGTCGAACTCGAAGTCACGGAAACCGAGCCCGGCTTGCGCGGCGACACCGCACAGGGTGGCAGCAAGAAGGCGACGGTGGAAACCGGTGCGGTGGTGAACGTGCCCCTGTTCATCGAGCAGGGTGAAGTGCTCAAAATCGACACCCGCTCGGGCGAGTATCTCGAACGCGTGAAGTAAGTCCGCGACATCCTTTCACACGGAGGCACAATGGACCTGCAGTACATTCGGAAACTGGTGAACATCGTCAACGATTCGCAGATCACGGAAATCGAGATCGAGGAAGAAGGCAAGCGCCTCCGCATTTCCCGCACCTTGCCGCAGGCCGTGGTGGCCATGCCGCCCACGCCCATCCCCATGGCAACGGTACCAGCCGTGCCCATGCCCGCGCCGCCCGCGGATGCTCCCGCAACGCCGGCGCCGGCCGCCGCGAACAACTACCACGAAGTGCGCTCGCCCATCGTAGGCACCTTCTACCGCGCGTCTTCACCCGATGCCGAACCCTTCGTGCAGGTGGGACAAACGGTGAGCGCGGGACAAACGCTGTGCATTATCGAAGCGATGAAAATTCTCAACGAGATCGAATGCGACCGCGGTGGACGAGTCGTGAACATCCTCGTCGAGAACGCGCAGCCGGTGGAATACAACCAGCCGCTCTTTCTCATCGATCCTTCCTGACAGGGCGAGGTAGCGCGTGATTTCCAAGATACTGATCGCCAATCGCGGCGAGATCGCCCTGCGCATCATACGCACGTGCAAAGTCATGGGCATTCCCACTGTCGCGGTGTATTCCACGGCCGACGAGAATTCGCTGCATGTGCGTTTCGCCGACGAGGCCGTGTGCATCGGACCGCCTCCGGGCCGCGAGAGCTATCTGAACATTCCCCGCATCATGGCCGCAGCGCAAATCACCGGGGCCGACGCCATCCACCCCGGCTACGGTTTTCTTGCCGAGCATGCCGGCTTCTCCGATATCATTCATGACAGCGGCCTGACCTTCATCGGGCCCACCGCCACCATGATTCACCTCATGGGCAACAAGTCCCTTGCCAAAGACACTGTGCAGGCCGCGAATGTGCCCACCGTGCCCGGCAGCGACGGTGTGGTGGAGAGCGTGGACCAAGCCCTGGATGTGCTCAAGAACATGGATCTCCCCGTCATGATCAAGGCATCGGCGGGTGGCGGTGGCAAAGGCATGCGCATCGTGCGGCAGCGCGATGAATTCGAACGACAGTTCCTTATGGCGCGTGCCGAAGCCGAATCGGCCTTCGGCAATGGAGATGTGTACATCGAGCAGTACATCGAGCGTCCCCGCCACGTGGAATTGCAGGTCTTCGGCGACAAACACGGCAATGTGTACCACCTCGGCGAGCGCGACTGCTCGGTGCAACGCCGCCATCAAAAGCTGATCGAGGAATCGCCCTCTCCGGCGGTATCGCCCGAACTCCGCGCACGCATGGGTGAAGCCGCGGTGAATGCAGCGAAGAGCATTCACTACGAAGGCGCTGGCACGGTGGAGTTCCTGCTCGATGCGAGCGGAAAATTCTATTTCATGGAAATGAACACGCGCATACAGGTCGAACACCCCGTCACGGAAGCGGTCACGGGTATCGATCTGATTCGCGAGCAGATACGTGCCGCGGCGGGCGAGAAACTCGACCCCGACTCCTTCAGCGGACAGAAAGGCCATGCCATCGAATGCCGCATCAATGCCGAGGATCCCGATCATGACTTCCGTCCCTCGCCCGGCGTGATTCAAACCTGGCATCAGCCGAGCGGCTTCGGCGTGCGTGTCGATTCGCACGTCTATCAGGGCTATACCATTCCGCCGTATTACGACTCCATGATCGGAAAGCTCATCGTGCACGGAAACGACCGCGCCGAAGCCATCGACCGCATGGCGCAGGCGCTCGAAGAGTTTGTGATCGAAGGCGTGAAAACCACCATTCCCTTTCATCAGAAAGTGATGCAGCATCCTGCGTTTCGCGAAGGCGACATCGATACGCACTTCCTCGAACGCATGGATGAACGTTGATTTCCCATAGACAACACCAGCAGGAGCAGCCATGCAGTTCCCCGAGAATCTCAAGTACACCGAATCCCACGAGTGGGTGAAAATCGAAGGCGATATCGCCATTGTTGGCATCACCGAGTACGCCGCCGGTGAACTCGGCGATGTGGTTTTCGTCGACATTCCCGAAGCGCGTGCCGTCGCGTCGGGCGAAACCTTCGGCTCCATCGAAGCGGTGAAAACCGTGTCCGATCTCATCGCCCCGATGGGCGGTACCATCACCGAAATCAACGCCGCCCTCGAAGGCAGCCCCGAAGTCGTGAACAGCGATCCCTACGGCGCCGGTTGGATGGTGAAAATGACCATCGACAGCATGGACGAAGTGAACGCCCTGCTGGACGTCGAGAAATACAAAGCCCTCATCGGCAAGTAAGCGCCATGTTCGAAACCGTGACCGGCCGACCCGCTCCACGGGGTCGCCGGTCATCGCTTTTCCACCACTAACAACACCGCCATGCGCCACTCAGAATGGATTTGCATCGTTGATTTCGGATCCCAGTACACGCAATTGATCGCGCGCCGTGTGCGCGAAATCGGTGTGTACTGCGAAATCCATCCCTACAACACCGCCCTCGATCACATTCGGCAGTTCCCGCCGCGGGGGATCATTCTCTCTGGCGGACCCAGCAGTGTGTACGAGGAGGGAGCGCCACGCATTTCGGGCGATGTGTTCGATCTGGGCATTCCCGTCCTCGGTATTTGCTACGGACTGCAACTCATGGCCATGCATGGCAACGGCGCCGTGGACCCCGCCGCGAAACGCGAGTTCGGCAAGGCCCGCCTCCATGTCGCCACCGAGGATGCGCTGTTTCGTGCGGTGGCCGACAGCTCGGTGGTGTGGATGAGCCACGGCGATTCGCTCACCCGCCTGCCCGATGGTTTCGAAATCGTGGCCTACACCGACAATGCGCCGATCTGTGCCATCCGCAATCCGCGTCTGCGGCAGTACGGTGTGCAATTCCATCCCGAAGTGGTGCACAGCGAGGAAGGTACGCGCATACTTTCGAACTTCGTGTACGACATTTGCGAAGCGCAGGGCGGGTGGAACCCCAGCAGCTTCATCGAACTTGCCATCGAAGACATACGCGAAACGGTGCGCGAGGGACGCGTGATCTGCGCGCTCAGCGGGGGAGTGGATTCCGCCGTGGCCGCGGTGTTGCTGCATCGCGCCCTGGGCGATCGCTTGCAGTGCATTCACATCGACAACGGGGTGATGCGCAAGGACGAAAGTCGGCAGGTGGTGGAAACCTTCCGCGACGTGTTTCACATTCCGCTGAAATTTGTGGATGCCTCGGCGCTCTTTCTCGGGAAACTGCGCGGCGTGACCGATCCCGAGCAGAAGCGGAAAATCATCGGCGTGACCTTCATCGAAGTGTTCGAGCAGGAGGCGAAGGAATTCAGCGACGCGGCCTTCCTTGCCCAGGGCACGCTGTATCCCGATGTGATCGAGTCGGTGAGTTTCAAGGGACCATCCGCAACAATCAAATCGCATCACAACGTGGGTGGCCTGCCCGAACGCATGCATTTGAAGCTCATCGAGCCCTTCCGCGAATTGTTCAAGGACGAGGTGCGTCGTGTGGGTCGCGAACTCGGCATGCCGCCGCATATACTCGATCGCCACCCCTTTCCCGGCCCCGGTCTCGCCATTCGCGTGCTCGGTGAAGTGGAGGAGGAAAGGCTCGAATTGCTGCGTGAAGTGGATGAAGTATACATCAACGAAATCCGCGCAGCCGGCGAGTATGACAATATCTGGCAGGCCTTCGCCGTGCTCCTCCCCGTGCGATCGGTGGGAGTGATGGGCGATGCCCGCACCTACGAGTACACGGTGGCGCTGCGGGCCGTGACCTCGCTGGACGGTATGACGGCGGATTGGGCGCGCGTCCCTTACGAGGTGCTCGAGCGCATTTCCAACCGCATCATCAACGAGGTGCGCGGTGTGAACCGCGTGGTATACGACATCAGTTCCAAGCCGCCATCGACCATCGAGTGGGAGTGAAACGGTGAACGAGCATCGCCAGCGTCAGTTGCTCGACGAGGCGCGCTACTACATGGATCACGCCATGTGGTTGCACGCGGCGCAAATGTATCAGCGGTTGATCGATCAATTTCCGGAGGATGTGCGCTACCGCCTCGATCTCTCGGTGGTGTACACGCGCATGGGAAATCTCGACGCCGCCGAGAAGGTGCTGCTCAAAGCCCTGAATATCGATCCCGGTAATGTGGATGTGCTGCATGCGCTGGGTCTGGCCTGCCACGAACATGGCGATGACAAGCGGGCCATGTTTTATTTGCAAAAAATCGCCGCGTATCCCACCGCCAAAGTACAGTATTCACTCGGTGTGGTGTACTGGCGTCTCGAGCAATATCGCAACGCGCAGCGGCATCTTCGCCGCGCGTTCGAACTCGATCCCGCCGATGTGCATATCGCCATCGCGCTCGCCGAAACGCAGTTGCAGCTGGGCGATTTCGACGATGCCGTGCGGACGCTTCGTCCGCTCATGAGTGGCGCGCCACGCGAACCCATGCTTTTTCTGCTGCACGCACGCGCCAGCATGCGGCTTGGCGCATGGACGCAGGCACTGTTCTCGCTCGAACATCTCCTGGGCATCGACCCCGAGCATCGCCAGGCCCGGTACATGCGCGGCATCGCGCAGATCGAATTGCATCAATATGACGAGGCGGAGCGCACCTTCAAGGAGGTGCTGTCGCGCGACGAAGGGGATGTGGTCGCGCTCATGCATCTCGGCAACATCGCGCTGCTGCGCTCCAACCGCGGCAAGGCCGCCGATTACTATCGGAAGATACTGACCATGGATCCCGAGCATGTGGAAGCGCTCGAGAAGATGCAGTATCTTTCGCCCGATGGTAAATTCACGTCATAGCGTTTTCATCGTCGTTCTGCTTATCTGCCTGGCGCGGGGCCTCCCGGGTCAGACGGTGTTGTCCGAGGATCCCGTCGTGGAGAAGCGCTTTCGCTACGCGCTCGATCTCTTCGAACATGGGGCGTGCGCGCAGGCCTCGACGCGCTTCGCCGAACTGGCTTTCCATCATGGCATGCATCATCGCGCGAGCGCGGCGGCATACATGGCCGCGCGGGCGGCGCTGTGTGACAAGGCGACGCAACGCGCGCTGAAGTTGGTGGATTCGCTGTTCCAACGTTTTCCGACGAGCAGCTATCTGGCCGAAGCCGCGTTGGTGGCGGCGCGGGCGGCGTCCATGCAAGCCGACACGGTTCAAACGGCATTGTGGCTGCTTCGTGCCTGCGCGCTCTGCGATACGCTGTGTGCTGTCACCACGGAGGAACTGCGCTCCTGCTGCGCGGACATGTCGCGGGCGAGCCGCGAACAGGTGCTGCTGCATGCCCTGGCGCTGCACATTCCCTTGGAGTTGCTTCGCGCGCAGGGCATTCTTCCCTCGTCCAACGAGCGACCCATGCCCCGGCGCCCCTACACGCTCGCGGTGTTGCTCCCGCTGCAATCCACCGATGCGCGCGTGCGCGATGTGGCCGAGGATATGCTCAACGGCATGCGCGCCGCGGTGGCCCTGCGCGACGAAGCCGCCTCCGAGGTGTCGCTGCTGGTGCGGGACAACGGGGATCGCGCGGCGGTACGGGAGTTTCTCGATCGCGTGGTGGCGGACAGCACGCACGTCGCGGTGCTCGGCGGGGCGTTCAGCGACGACGCCCGCCTGGTGGCGGAGGAAACAGTAGGAAGGGGAGTGCCTTGTCTTATACCTGCCGCCACCGACACCGGCCTCTGCGGCATCGGCGAGCATGTGTTCCAACTCAATCCGCCGCTGCTGCAACGCGCCGTCCTCCTCGCCGATTACGCCCGGCTGGAACTCGACGAGC
This sequence comes from Bacteroidota bacterium, assembly GCA_035914695.1. GTDB lineage: Bacteria > Bacteroidota > Ignavibacteria > SZUA-365 > SZUA-365 > JAOSJT01. The sequence goes on from JAMIQH010000144.1 coordinate 8,659, forward strand.
AGGACGTACTGATACTCGCACGCAACGCACGCGCTCCACGGCTGATGGCCGAGGCCTTCCGCGAGCGATGGTTGGAACAGCGAGGGCGAGCGAGCTTGCTGCTCTGGCAGGATTCTCTTGCGCTGCGTCGTGGTTTGCGCCAGATGCTTGCGGCAAAAGGGGAGCATGGTTCAAAAATCCGTCTCCTCGTTGCGCCGGCGTTTTCGGAGGACGATATTGCGTTGTTGCTCGAAGCGGCGGAAGCGGAGATGCGGCAGCCGTTCATTCTCGGTTGTGGAGACTGGCATCATCCGGCCCTGTTGCTGCGCCACCCGCAGTGCACCGTCCTGTTCGAGAGCGACATGCCAGGCGATGCCGACGTCGCGCTATGGGAGGATGCGCGCATGGCCTTCAGCCGTTACTCGCAACGATCGTTCAGCCGTCACGCCATGTTCGGATTCGATGCCTGCCGCCTTGCGATGCGCGCGGCCGATCGCTGCGGGGCCGAACGCGGCGGGATGCGTCAGGCGCTGACCGACGTGTACGAGGGCATGCGGGCGGCGGTGAATTTCACCCTTGATCGCAGCAACAGGGCGCTGTCACTGTTCCGCGCCGAACACGGCACCATTCGACGCATCGAGAGCTTTCACGCAAAATAGCCGGGGCCGAACGCCTCGTCTCACCATCATTTCAAGTCATTCAGGGAGAATGCATCATGTCCAGCAACGACTCTACGGAGTTCCGCAAACCCATCCCCATCAAACAATGGCCCGCCGACGACCGCCCGCGCGAAAAACTGCTGCGCGCCGGAGCCGAAGCACTCAGCGATGCGGAATTGCTCGCGCTGATGATCAACACCGGTGCGGGTGGAAAAAACGCCCTCGATATCGCGCGGGACATGCTCTGCACCTATGCTTCGCTGCGCAATCTCGCACGGCGGCCGCTCAACGAACTGCAATCGCTGCACGGCATCGGGCAAGCCCGCGCCGTGGTCATACACGCCGCCTTCGAACTCGGCAGGCGCTACGCTTCGGGAGCGGACGACGACAGGGAAAGCATCTCCTCTCCCGAGGACGTCGCCCGCATCTACATTCCACGCATGCGCGACCTTCAGCACGAGCGCTTCCTCGTACTGTTGCTGAGCAACGCGGGGAAAATCCTGCGCGAACACGTGGTGTCCGAAGGCATCGTCAATGCGAGTCTGGTGCATCCCCGCGAAGTGTTTCGCGCGGCGGTCACGGAACTGGCGAGTTCCATCATTCTCATGCACAATCATCCCAGCGGTGTGCGCGAGGCCAGCCGCGAGGATCACGGCATCACACGGCAATTGGTGGAGGCGGGAAAGATGATGGACATCCCCGTGCAGGACCACATCATTATCTGCGGGAATTCGTATGTCAGCTTTGCGGAAAATGGCTGGCTGCCGGAGTGAGTCGTCGCGACCCTTCGGAGTAGCGGGGAAAAAAAGGTGGAAGATCGTCGCGCTGTGCGACGCTCAGCCGCGCCGGCGCTTCCAGCGCTCGCGCAGGCGCTCGCCGAGCTGCTGCTCGCGTCCCTCTTGCGTGGGATGGTAGTAGATGCGGTCCTTGAGTTCGCCGGGGAGATAGTCCTGCTCGACGAAATGCCCGGGGTAGTCGTGGCTGTACTTGTAGCCCTTGCCGTAGCCCTGCGACTTCATCAGCGACGTGGGAGCGTTGCGCAAATGCAACGGCACCGCATACGGCGGCAAGGTGCGCACATCGTTGATGGCCGCGTCGATGGCGAGATAGGCGGCATTGCTCTTCTGCGCGCACGCGAGGTAGGTGGTGGTTTGTGCCAATACGATGCGTGCCTCCGGCATGCCGATGGCATGAACGCATTGGAAACAGGCATGCGCCAGCAGCAGCGCGTTGGGATCGGCATTGCCAACATCCTCGGAGGCGAGTACGATGAGGCGCCGCGCCACGAACAGTGGATCCTCGCCGCCTTCCAGCATGCGCGCCATCCAGTACAGCGCCGCGTCGGGGTCGCTACCGCGCACGGATTTGATGAATGCCGAGATGATGTTGTAATGCTCTTCACCGCCTTTGTCGTATTTGGCAAAGGCGCGCTGAAAGGCCTCCTCGAGCACATCCTGTGAAATGTGTACCGTGCCGTCCTTCTCGGCCAGCAGGCAGCACATTTCCAATCCATTCAACATGCCACGGGCGTCGCCACCACTGTAGGCGATGAGCATGTCCACATCATCGAAGGAAACATCGAGTCCCTGCAGGAAGGCATCGTTGGCCAGCGCACGGTCGAGTATGCCGCGTAAATCCTCCATGCTCAACGGTTGCAGCACGAAGGTGCGCGCGCGCGAACGCAGCGGCGGAATTACCTCGAACGACGGATTCTCCGTGGTGGCTCCAATCAGGATGATGTCACCCTGCTCAACCGCTTGCAACAGCGCATCTTGCTGCGCTTTGTTGAAGCGATGGATTTCATCAATAAACAGGATAGTTTGTAATTGCTCCAGCTCCCAGCGCCTTTTTCGTGCCTGCTCGATTATCACGCGCACATCCTTGACGCCAGCGGACACGGCGGTCAGTTGTTCAAAATGGGCGTCGACGGCGGAACTGAGCAGGCGGGCGAGGGAGGTTTTGCCGCTGCCCGGCGGACCCCAGAGAATCATGCTGAACGGCGCACGGCGCTCCAGCATTTGACGGAGCGGTTTGCCCGGACCGACGAGATGCTGTTGACCCACATACTCGTCGATGCTTCCGGGACGCATGCGTTCGGCGAGCGGAACGTTCGGAAGCACGGGTGGCATGTCAGCGGGTGTCCGGTTGGGGAGTGTCCTTCGGCGCGGTCTGCAGGCGGCGGAGGGAATCGAGACGTCGGAGAGAATCATTCGCGAGAAGGCTGTTCTTCGCTTTGAGCTCATCGGCTTCGTCCAGCATGATGCCGCGCGTGCGCGGAGTCAAGTCCAGCGACTCCTCGGACACCGCTTCCTTTT
>JAMIQH010000145.1:0-4518 GCA_035914695.1 Bacteroidota bacterium
GAAAAAGCTGGTGGCCTACAGTTCCGTGAGCCACATGGGCTTCATTCTGCTCGGTTTGTTCGGCATGACCATACAGGGCATGCAGGGCGGACTGATACAGATGATCAACCACGGACTCTCGACCGGAGCGCTCTTCCTTATCGTTGGAATGATTTACGATCGCCGCCACACGCGGATGATCGAGGATTTCGGCGGTTTGGCGCGGCAAATTCCGGTGTTCTCGACCTTTTTTCTGATCGTCACGCTCTCCTCCATCGGCCTGCCCGGATTGAACGGGTTCGTCGGTGAGTTTCTGGTATTGCTGGGTTCGTTCAACTCGGCGGTGCTGGGATCGATCTGGTACGTCGTGTTCGCGGCGACCGGTGTGGTGTTCGCGGCGGTGTACATGCTGTGGATGTTCCAGCGCGTGGTGTTCGGCGAGTCGCGACACGCCGACAACGCGAAGCTGGTGGATCTGAACTGGCGGGAGATCGGCCTGTTGTTGCCGATTCTTCTGTTCATCGTTTGGATTGGCGTGTATCCGTCGACGTTTTTGAGCCGCACCGAAGCGTCCATGCAGCGTGTTGTCGACAAACTGGAACAGGTACGGAGCGGTGCGACGCCATCGTCGGCCGCATCAACACAACCGTGATGTTCAACAGGAGCACTCGCTTGAAACCCCTCGTCCGTATTGTCACAGTGTGCCTCGGCGCACTCGCGGCTCTCATGCTCACGACTCTTCCGGCCCTGGCGTCGGAAGGGGGCGCGTCGCATGTCATCGAGCCCAATCCACTGATGATTATTCCCTTTGTGGTGTTGCTGCTCGCCATCGCTCTGATGCCGTTCATCAGCAAGCACTGGTGGGAGCATTACTACCCGCATGTGGCGGTCGCTCTCGGGCTGATCACCATCGTGTACTACGTGTTTTTCCTGCACAATCCGGTGCGCATGCTGCACTCGGGCATCGAGTTTTTCAGCTTTATCTGCCTTGTCGGCTCGCTCTTCGTGGTGGCCGGCGGCATGCATATCAATCTGAAGGGCTACGCCTCGCCGGTAAAGAACACGATCATCCTGCTGTTCGGCGCCGTGCTGTCGAATCTCGTCGGCACCACAGGCGCATCGATGATTCTGATCCGTCCGTTCATGCGCAACAACAAGACGCGCCTGCACGCCTATCACATCGTGTTCTTCATTTTCATCGTCAGCAACATCGGCGGTGCTCTCACCCCGATCGGTGACCCTCCTCTTTTCCTCGGCTATTTGAAGGGCATTCCTTTTTTCTGGGTGATGGAAAATGTGTGGGTGATCTGGATCCTGACCGTGGGTCTGGTGCTTGCGGTGTTCATCGCCATCGACTGGTATCACTACAGTAAAATGCCAGCCGAGGTACGCGCGAAGCAGAACGAGGCGGGCGATGAGACCAAGCTGCAGGGCATGCACAACATCGGCTTCCTGCTGGTGATTCTGGTGGCGGTGTTCATTCAGGATCCGCCGTACGTGCGCGAGGTGATTATGATTCTCGCCGCGGCGGGATCGTACTTCACCACGAAGAAGCATGTGCATGAGGCGAACGACTTCAACTTCCTGCCGATCAAGGAAGTGGGTTTCCTCTTTCTCGGCCTTTTCGCCACCATGGTTCCTGCGCTGGATTGGCTGGAACTCAACGCCGCTTCGCTGGGCATCACTGCGCCGGGACAGTTTTACTGGGGCACGGGCGCGCTGTCGTCCTTCCTGGACAACGCACCGACCTATCTGAATTTCCTCAGTGCGGAGATCGGACTGCTGGTGCGACCGGAATTGATCACGCAGGTGCAGGAGGTGATCGCCAACGGCGCGTTGCAGGCGCCGAATTTCGCACAGTATTCGCAAGAGGTGCGCAGCACCGTCGAAACCCTCGTCCACTACCACGGACAGATGGTGGCGTCGGGCAATGTGCCACTCAGCGATATTCAGGTGTCGTATCTGATCAGCGTGCACGATGTGTACGTGATGGCGATCAGTATCGCGGCGGTGTTTTTCGGCTCGATGACGTACATCGGCAATGCGCCGAATTTCATGGTCAAATCCATCGCGGAACAAGCGGGTGCCAAGATGCCGAGCTTCTTCGGCTACATGATCCGCTTCTCGCTTCCCGTGTTGCTGCCCATCTTCATTCTGGTGTGGCTGCTGTTTTTCAATTGAGCAACTGATTTCGACGTTTCGGACTGCCGATAATGGAACAACTCCTTACCGATACCTTGCGTACCGCGCCGATTACCGGGACGATCGCCCTTTCGCTGATCGTCATCATGGTCAACGCGCTCAAGAAGAATCCGCTCGCCACCGAATACTGGGTGTCGCTCGTGGGCATCGCCGCCAACATCGTGTTCGCCGCCATGCTGTACCCCGACCGGGGCACGGCGTTCAATGGCATGGTGCTCACAGGTGGCTACGCCAGTGTGACATCCATCATGTTCTTGGTCGCGGCCGGACTCACCATTCTCTTCTCGCGTGCATACATGGAGAAGCTCGGCATGGCGTTCGGGGAGTTCTTCCACCTGATCATTCTGGCCGTGGTGGGCATGATGACGCTCGCGGCCGCGACGGATCTCGTGGTCACATTCATCGGTCTGGAATTGATGTCCGTGTCGCTGTACGCGCTGGCGGGTATGACACGCAAGCAACAGCGCTCGAATGAAGCCGCGCTGAAATATTTTCTGCTTGGTGCTTTCGCCACGGGATTTTTCCTCTACGGCATCGCCCTGTTGTACGGCAGCACAGGCACGACGAACATTCTCGAAATCGCTCAGAATCTCACGACGCTGAAGTCCGAGCCCCTGTTCCTTGCGGGGGCCGGACTCCTGCTCGTCGGCTTCGCCTTCAAGGTAGGCGCCGTACCCTTCCACATGTGGGTTCCCGACGTGTACGAGGGCTCTCCCACCATGGTCACTGCTTTCATGAGCACGGGAGCGAAGGCGGCGGCCTTCTCCGCGCTGATGCTGGTGTTCACATCCACGTTCGATTTCACCGCATCGGGCATTAACACCGTCGCGGCCATCCTCGCGGTGGCATCCATGGTGGTGGGCAATGTGGTGGCCATCAGCCAATCCAACATCAAACGCATGCTTGCCTATTCCAGCATCGCGCACGCGGGCTACATGCTGATCGGCGTCGCAGCGGGAACGGATTTCAGTGTGGCGGGTGTGCTGTTCTACCTGATGTCGTACATCGTCACCAATATCGGCGCCTTCGGCATCATCGCACTCATCGAGCGCGCCGATCAAAGCGGCACGGAGATTCAGGACTTCCACGGACTGTATCGCCGCCATCCGATGCTCGCCGCGCTGATGGCCATGTTCATGTTTTCGCTCATCGGCCTTCCGCCGCTTGCGGGATTTTTTGGAAAGTATTATATCTTCGTCTCCGCCATCGAAAACGGCTACACCTGGCTCACCATCGTGGGTGTGCTGGCAAGCATGGTGTCGGTGTACTACTATCTCCGCATCATCGTGGTGATGTTTTTCCAGGAGCGCGGCGACGAAGCCCCGGTATCCATCGGAGCTAGCGGCGTTGCCGCAGTGCTGCTTTCCGCCGCCGGCGTCCTCGCCATCGGTGTTTTCCCCATGCTCGTGCTTCAGTGGATGGGCGGCCTGTTCTAAGCCGTCTCCGCCTGTGCAGGTGAAGCCGCGCGAACACAGTACAACATCAATGACAGTTCCATGGACACGCAGGTCCGACATCTGTTCCGCGAGCGTCGCCATTACGGCACCGCATCGCATCGCATTCCCCCACCAATCCTGATCCCTCGCCGTCGTTCTCCCGATTTCATCACTTTCAGCAGCACACCATCATGTTACCAGTTCTGACCTCGGACGAAATGCGTTCGTGCGATACCGCCGCTGTCGAGCACTACGGCATACCCTCGATCGTGCTCATGGAGAATGCCGCGCGCGGCGCGGTGGATGTGCTGGAGCGCGAGTTCGGTCCGGCCACCGACGCGTGGATCGTGATACTCTGCGGCAAAGGAAACAACGGCGGCGACGGCTATGCCATGGCGCGTCATCTCATCAACCGCGGTGCCCGTGTGGACGTGCTGACACTCGCACCCGACACGGCGATAAGCGGCGATGCGCGTGTGAATCTCGACATCCTCCACGCCATCGAGAAAGAGCAACCCCGGCTTCATGTACGGCTCGCCGGAGGCAGTGCGCATCTTGAGGATTTGCTGCTTCGACGCCCGACCTGCGTTGTCGATGCAATGCTCGGTACAGGACTGACTACTCCGATCAAAGGAGATATCGCCGAAATCATCGAAGTGCTCAATTCCTCCGACATCCCGGTGTTCGCCGTGGATATGCCCACGGGCATCGAAGCGGAAACCGGCGAGTTGCTGGGTTCGGCCGTGCGTGCGCGCTGCACCGCCACCATGGGCGCGCTGAAACGCGGCTTGCTGTTGCGCAAGGGGCGCGAGCACGCCGGGCACGTCCATGTGGTGGATATCGGCATGCCCACCGAGGGCGTCATGCGGGATGCGACCACCACCTTCCTCCTCGATTATTC
>JAMIQH010000146.1:0-9755 GCA_035914695.1 Bacteroidota bacterium
CATCGACTGCGCCGCGCTGCGCGATACCGCCGCGGTGTCGTGGCTGCATGTCACGGGCCTGGCCGACACCGACACCGTGCGCCGCGTGGGCGAATGCGCGGGCCTGCATCCGCTGGAGATGGAAGACATCGTCAACACCATGCATCGCTCGAAAATGGATATGAACGACACGCACGTCTTTTGTATCCTCAAGCACTGCCTGCGCGTGGACGACGAAATACACACCGAACATATCGCCGTGGTGCTCACACCCACGGCGGTGGTAAGTTTTTCCGAGCACGATCCCGCCGTGTTCGGCTCCAACACCGACCGCATTCTCGGCTCGGGCGCGCGCATCCGCGAACGCGGCGCCGACTACCTGTTCTACACGCTGCTCGATTCCATTGTGGATCAACATGTGGCGCTGCTCGAGGAAGTCGACGAGGAAATCGGCGCGCTCGAGGATCGCCTGGTGGACGACGACAGCGCCGCCGCATGGAAGGACATTCACCTCTATCGACGCAACGTGCTGCAACTGCGCCGTGCCGTGCTGCCGCTGCGCGACATCATCATGGACATTCTCCGCTCGCATCCGGGCCTGATCGACGCCGACACGCGCGTGTATCTGCGCGATGTGTACGATCACATTGTGCAAATTCTCGAAACGGTGGAGCACGACCGCGATATGCTCGCCGGCCTGATGGATCTGGCGCTGGCGCGCGAGAATCGCCGCATGAGCGAAGTAATGAAAGTGCTGACGATGATCGCCACGGTGTTTATTCCGCTGACGTTTATCGCCGGCGTGTACGGCATGAATTTCACGCACATGCCCGAATTGCACTGGCCCTGGGCCTACCCCGCCGTGCTCGGCCTCATGCTGGTGCTGGCGCTTGGCATGCTGGTGTATTTCAGGAAAAAGGATTGGCTGTAGCGAGGCAACGGACGTCGGGCTCCTCCTGATTTCGCCATTGCAGCACCCGAGACACGAGAAGGAAGCACAATTTCCTCCTCGCTGCGGAAGGCTCATTGAATCGCGAAGCGAGACAACACCCTCCCGTCGCGTTGCCTCTCTGCTTCTCTGCGACGTTGCGTTCCATTCTCCTGAAGTCGGAAGGGAATTCAACGCAACGACGCCACGATGCAAAGACGCAAATAGTGGCTATTCTCACGAGCCCTGTCGTTTCGTGAAATAGACACCTCCGGCCTGCTTTCGCCATTGCAGCACCCAAATCACAAGCGGAATCCCCGTAAGTCATGGAAAACAATGACACACATTTGAAATCCCAAATACCATGGCGAAGTCAGGAAAACCGTGCGCGTACCCGGAATTCTAGATCAAGTCAAGCGACGGGAACGAATCCGGAGCAGGAACTCGATTGACCTGTGTCGATATCGTCCCCACATAACCATGCCTTCGCGCCTTCGCGACCTCGCGTCTTCGCGCGAGGAATTCTCCTTTGTCCGCTCCGCCGTCCGTGGCCTCAATCCCGCGCGAACAGCGGCACGATGCTCCCGGCTTTCCCCTGAAGAAATACATCCGCCACCTGCCGCGTGAAGGCCGACTCTTCGGTGTTGACTTCCACGATGGCCGCGCCATGCTGCCTGGCGAGGCGTGGGAGCTGCGCCGCAGGAAACACTTCGCCGGTGCTGCCGATGACCAGCAGCACATCGGCGTCCAGCACCGCGCGCAGGGACAGGCGATGCACCTCGTCGGGAATGGCTTCTCCAAAAAACACGAAGTCCGGCTTGTACACGCCGCCACAGGCGCAGCGCGGAGGAAGCGTCGCAAGCCGTCCGGGTGTCGCATCCTCCACCGCATCGCAAAGCAGGCAGCGCAGCCGCCGCGCGTTGCCGTGATATTCGTGCACGACGCGGCTTCCGGCGGCTTGATGTAAGCCGTCAATGTTCTGTGTGATCACCGCCGCAAGACGGCCGCGGCGCTCCATGTCCGCCAGAGCGCTATGCGCCGCGTTGGGCAACGCGTCGGCGAACTGCGCGTAAAACAGCTCCCGAATCACTTCCCACGAGCGCGCGGGATGCGCGCGGAAAAAGTCGAGTTCCAGGCAGGATGGATCGTAGCGCTCCCAGATGCCATCTTCCCCGCGAAACGGCGGAATTCCACTTTCCACCGATATGCCCGCTCCGGTGAACGCAACGACGCGCCTCGCGCGACGCAACAGCGCGCGGGCGCGTTCCATTTCTTCCATGTCCAACGCGTCGGGCAGCTGCACCATCAACCACGCTGACGCAGCATGTCCTGCAACGCATGCAGCAGCGACTGCCGCGTGAAGGGTTTCGAGATAATGGCGGCGTACCCCGCATCCTTGAGCAGCGTGCGTCGTTCAGGCGAGGGGTCGTGCAGAATGGCGGCCACGGGAATCGTTGTTCCGGGGTACACGCGATGTAGTTCGATGGCAAAACGGAGCACACGGTCCTCATCCTGACGCACATCCACCAGTACCGCGTCGGGAGGGATTTCGTGTTGCGTCTCGGCGGCCCGGTCCAGCGATGGCACCACGGTAAGCTGACAGTACTGGCGCAGCACCGCCTCGATGAAGTCGTTGGTGGCATGTTCCTGCTCGATGAGCGTGATGGCGGCACGCCTGCCACCGATGAGCAGTGATCGCTCCTCGCCCACTTCCAGCGCATCCGTGCCAGGCGCCGTGCGTCGCACCGGCAATCGCAAGGTGAAGCACGAGCCCACGCCGACCTCGCTGTCCACCGTGATATCCCCGCCGAGCACGCGGGCGAATTTGCGGCTCACACTCAGTCCGAGTCCCGTACCTTCGTACGAGCGTCCGTAGCCCTCGCTCACCTGGCGGAAATCTTCGAAAATGAGATCGCGATTGTCCCGGGAAATTCCGATGCCGGTATCGAGCACGCTGATCTCCAGTATTCCGCCGCCCTCGTCGCCCGCATGGTTCACCACAATGCGTACGCTGCCGGCGGAGGTGTACTTGATGGCGTTGTTTGTGAGATTGTTGAGAATTTGCCGAACAAGCCGTCCGTCGGTGAATAGTTCGGCGGGACCATCGGGGAGCTCCACGACAAAGCCGAGGCGCTTGCGCGCGGCATTGGCCTGATACAGTCGGTGTACATCGTCCACGATGCGTAGTACGTCCACCATTTCCCAATTCACATTCAGCTTGTCGGCTTCCACCACGGAGAAATCGAGAATGCCGTTCAGCGTTTCGAGCAAGCGGTTGCCGCTGGAGTGAATGATCGACGCCATTTCCTGCAGAGAGGGGTCGCGGAGTTCCTCTTCCAATAATGACGCGAAGCCGAGAATGCCGTTCAGCGGCGTGCGCAATTCATGGCTCATGGTGGCGAGGAAGGTGGACTTGATGCGATTCATCTCCTCGGCCTTTTCCTTGGCCACGATCAGGGCTTGCTGAATGCGCCTGTCCTCGGTCACATCGTCCATCACCGCGATGATATGTGCCTCGTCGCTGTTCAGTTCTTTCACCGATTTGAGCTGGCAGATTTCCCAGTACAGTTCGCCGGACTTCCGCCGATTCTGCAACTCGCCACGCCATTCACGCCCGCCGTGGATGGCTTCCCACATTTCCTTGTGTACATGCGCGGTCTCGGGTTTTTCCTTCAAGGCGCGGAATTGTCGGCCGTGCACTTCTTCGGCGGTGTAGCCGGTAGTCGCGCAGAATTTGGGGTTCACATATTCGATACGGCCATCCTTGTCCAAAATGGCGATGGAGGAAGGGCTTTGATCCACGGCCTGCAGCAGCATCTGACGTTCGCCCTCGGCTTTCCACCACGCGGTGACGTCGAGGATGACACCATCCTGATGAATCAACGTGCCATGGGCGTCGTACATGCCTCGCACGCTCATGCTGGCCCAAACGATGCGACCATTCAGCGTGCGCAACTTCACCGTCTCGTTGGTGATGATTTCGTGCCGCCGCAGTCGTTCGATGAATTGCTTTCTGTCCTCGTGATTTTCATAGAACTGTGAAACGCGTAGCAGATCCAACGAGAATTCCGGAGGAATTCCGAGAATCTCCCGCAAGGTCGGATTGATCGAAAGGAAGTGACCATCGGGCGTGGAACGGAACAGGCCCACCGGGAGATTGTCCTGCAACGAGCGCAGCCGTGCCTCGCTTTCGCGCAGCGACAGCTCGACGCGCTTCAGTTCCGTGATATCCGACAGCGTCCCGATGCGCATTTCCGTACCGGGTATGACACCGATGGTGATGAGAATGATATGCTCCCGACGCGTGGCCGATATGAGACGAAATTGGTAGCGCGTCGGCGCGTACAGTCCCTTGGTCCTGCGCTCGTGATATTCCCTTATCCGACGAAGATCTTCAACATGAACGAAGTCCGACCAATGCCGTTTGTCAACGATGTCGTCGACAGTAAGTTCGACGAGTTCCGCAAAGTATGAGTTGCATTTCCGTATGATACCATCCGATCCAAACAATACCGCGGCCAATCCCGTCATTTCAAACATGCTGCGGTACAGCAATTCGCTATGCTGCAGGGCCTCCTCGGCCCGGCGCAACGAGGTGATGTCCCGTGAAATGGAGAGGATATGGGGGACTTCGTTGATTACCAACACGCTGGCCGAGAGCAGCGATTCGACCACCGATCCGTCCTTCATGCGAAACTGGTAATTCCTGTTGCTCACCTGGCCGTGTTCGCGCAGTGCATCGTAAATTCCCAGACGCTCGTCGACGTTCACCCAGAGATTCAAATCGAGTGTGGTTTTACCAATCGCCTCTTCTCTGCTAAATCCTGTGAGTCGACAGAATCCTTCGTTCACATCCACAAGCAACCCGTCGGGCACGCGATTAAGAATCACGGAGTCCGGACTGTTGCGAAACGCAAGTCGGAACAAGGTCTCGCTCTCATGCAGACGCTTTTGCGTGCGCGCCAATTCGCTGACGTCGAAACCGTACATCAACACGAATTGCTGTTGAGGAAAAGGGACCAGCGTCATGGAAATCACATTGTCGCGACAGTACGAATCCATACGCCGCGTGACGCCCTCACCCAACACCTGTACGATCACTTCCAACCATTCGTCAGAAATGCGCTCTTCCGTTCCGCCAAGACAGCGTGCCAGCTCCCGCCCGCTGGCATTGGCCCCGTGCATCGATCCATCGGAGCCGACAATCAGAAAAGGCTCGGGCACGCCTTCCGAAAACACATCGAGTATGGAAGCATTCATCGGCTCCTGCCACGCCGAGATACGGCCGCTGGAATAGCGCAACGCGGTGCGCAGCGCTTGCAGCAATCGGTCCTCCTCGTGCAGGGTCACAGCATCCCACACACCAGCGTCGTACAGCGCATCTCGTCCCGCAGCTCCTTTGAACACCACCACCACAGGCGCGTTTGTCGCCATCATCACATGTGCCACATCCGCCAGTGTCATACCGACGAGCAGCACGGCGCTCCAGCGTTCGGATCGCAAGAGACGATAACCGTCCGTGAGTGCGTTGCACTGGTGGAATAGTGCTTCCGCCGACAGTGGTGCCAGCACCGGGGCCATGTCTTGTGGAGTGCCGGGATCGGTATGAAGAACGAGAATGCGTGCCGAAGGGGAGTTACCGCTGTCGCTGTCTACCATGTGCTGTCTCCAACCACCGACATTGATGTATCGAAGCGGTGGTTTTCACGTGCAGGGGCTTGCCACTGGGGGCTGATGGACTGTATGTTACTCACGCCAAAAATACCACGCGTATACTCCTCGTACAACCAAGTACCGGACACAAGATTCGTGTATCATTTATACACCAGCACACGCGCCGAGGCGCTGCCGATGCGGCTGGCCACAAGTAACATGTACACGCCCGGTGCCAGTCCCGGCGTGCGCAACGACAGACGATGCGACCCCGGTGCGAGCATGCCCGCCTCATGCCGTGCCACCTCTCGTCCGCGCAGGTCGTAGAGCGTGCAAAGCGCGGAAGCGGCCGCCGGCACGCTCACATCGAAGCGAATATCTTCACCGGCACGCACCGCCGTGGACGAGAGCCGCAGTTGGAAGCACCCGGGTGCGATGTCCACACGCTCGTCGGCAAGTATGCCCACGCGCGTGCGATACAAGCCACGCAGCAGGGTGGATGCGTAGACACGCCCGGCAAGATCCACACCGCCGATGGCCAGCACGTTCTCCGGCACTGTGCGGAAATCACTGAGCGGATTGCCACCATTCCACAACCATGTGTGGAGACGATCCCCGACCAGCGACACCACATCGCCGCCGCGCGTCATGAACATGTCGCGCAGGGGCTCGCCCGCCGACGTGGCCAGTATTTCGGTCCAATTCGATCCCGCATCGGTCGAGCGGTAGAGGCGGGTTTCCGTGGCAGCCACAAGCGGACGTCCGGGCGCGCTGGCTCCCTGCGTGGCGGCGAGCAGCACAAAGGGCACGCGCAAACCATTCGGTGTGATATCATCCCAGCTCTGGCCGTCGTTGCTGCTGCGCAACATACCGCGATCCGTCGCGGCGAACAGCGGCATGCCCGAGCGCAGCACATCCTGCCGCAGAGCAATGATGGACACGGCATTCGTACCGATGGTCAATGTGGATTGCAATTGCCAGCTGTTCCCCCAATCGCGTGAAACGAACAAGCGTCCCTGTCCGTCACCCACGAAGAGTGTTCCGTCGTTACGCGCGTGTATGCACTGGAATTGCTCCGTGCTCGTCGGCGTGGCCACGCTGCGCCAGGGCTGCGTGGCATCGTCGCGCAGGATGATGCGGCGGTCCGCGGTGAGTACCGCCACACGATCCGCGGAAGGCGCCGCGATATCCACCACGCTGTAACCATAGGGCACATCCACCGCGATGTCCTCCCAGCTGTTGCCATTGTCGGTGGAAATGTACAGCGCGCCATCCTCCGATCCCGCCAGCAGCATCGACGATTCGCCCGTCACTGCCAGCACTTTCCTCAAGCCGGGGAGCTGCAATCCGGCATCGCCCGGCAACAGCACGGTGCCCGCGGCAAACAGGCGATGCACACGACCTCCGGCGGCCACCGCCATACCCGTGGCTGTCGGCGCCATCGCCGTCACATCGCCATCGACAGCGGCGCGCGCGAAATTCGCTCCAGCATCGGTGGAAACGAACAGACCCGCACTGCACGCTGCGTACAGGGCATCGTCGCCGCCGCGCAGCACACCATAGGTGTTCATCGTGTCCAATCCCGCGATGCGCGACCAGTTCACTCCGTCGTCCACCGAACGATAGGCGGCATTGCCCACACCCACAATCAGCAGCCCCGGCCGGGGCGCGGACACGGACATCACGTCCTCGTTCACCAATCCCCCATCCACACGCTGCCAGGTAGAGCCCTCGTTGGTCGATCGATGCAACCCCGACCGATACCCGCCGGCTATCCACGTTCCGGCATCACTGATGGCCATGCGATAGCTGTAGGTGACCAGCGGGTCCGGGATAATTTCGGTCCAATCCTCTCCGCCGTTGGACGAGCGCATGATGCGTCCGGGCGCGCCGAGCAGCACGTCGCCATTCGCCGCATAGGCAATGGATGCGGGAACGAATTGGAGGCGCCGCTGCGTCCACGTCGCACCGCCATCCGAGGATTGGGCAAGACCCTGAAAGCCGATCACATGCAGCACACCCGCGGGCGAGCAGGCCACATCGAATACCGCCATGCCCGACAACGCATCGCTGGCGAAACTCCAGGCCGCCGCTTCATGCTCGCTGCGGTACACGCCGCCGAATTGCTGCACCGCGACGAGATCTCCCGTCGGACGACGCACCATGCCATCGATCACACCGCCACCGGGAGAACTCAGATGCTCCCATTCCTGAGCCAACAGCGTATCGCATGCCAGCACCATGAACACTACCAACAGCCATCGCGAAGACATCATGGCAACCTCGGATTGTGATGCTGCAAAATACGACACCCGCTCCGGAATTGCGTTCCGAAGCGGGGGGAATCTCACGCGAAGACGCGAGGAATCGGTTATCGCCTGCACTTGCCAGGGTCGGCCGCCGTGTGGCCCTTCGAACCGCGCTGCTACTCTGAATTTCTCACTCGAGGAAAATGCTGCTGCCCAGCGTCACACCGAAGTTGCGGCCCTCGCGGAAGTGGTTCATTCTCCACGTGAAGTCCAGCCGGAACAGTCCCAGCAATCCGCCGATGCCGAAACCCGCCTCCCAGTAGGGCTTGCGCGCCTCGCCGATGTTCACCCGCTGCAATGCGCGCGTGGCATCGGTCAATTGCGTCCAGCCGCCGTTGGCAAAGAGTTCCAGCTCCCAACCCATGTCGCTCACCCAGGGCACGCGCAGCCAACGGAACAGCCAGTCGCGGAAGCTGTAGTTCAATCCCAGCGTGACCCGCGTGTCGCCTCCGAACTCCCGGAAATCCAACGTACGGAACCCCCCGCCCACCGCGAGGTACTCGAGACCGCCCTGCAGATTGTAGAGCATGTGCGTGGGCAGCGCGCCGTCGGCATGGTCGCCCGTGGCCACATAGCGAAATACACCCGGCCTGCCGAGATCGAAGGAGCCGTCCAACCGCGCACTGTACGTGCGCATGTCCCATGTGCGCCCCTCGATATCCAGACGATGCCAGCCCGCCCCCAACGTGGGGATGTGATTGCGCCGCCCGATACGGGTGATCTTTCCGGCATTGTCCAGGAAGTCCCGCGCGTCGATGCTCACCGTGCCCGTGACGGACAACACCGAGCCCTCGTTGATCGGAGGATTGTCCTTGTACGTTTTGTCGCCGCCGAACAGCGACCAGTCGCTGTTCTTGCGCGCATTGTATACTCCGTCCCGCGACACGGACATACGCATGGGAAAAAGCAACCACGGATCGTAGCGCACATCCACATTCCAACCATCGCGATAGAAGTAGTCGCGATACTCGAAAGTGGAAAACCACGCCAGAATGGTAACGAAGCCGTCGGTGGCATTGTCCACATCGCTGCCGATGTGGTCCCGTTTGTAATACCGCTTTGCATCGATGCTCAGTGTGGGCGAATCGAAGAAACGCAAGCCCGCGCCCACATCGTATTTCAACCGCTTGTCGGCGGTGCCATAGCCCAGTTCCGCATGCGCGCGACTGAACATGTGCTCCGGCTGATACATGGAGAAGCGTCCCGACAGCGCATGCCCCTCCACTCGATTGAAGTGGTAGAGTGTGAACAAACCGGGATAACTGAATTGCGTGTCATCCGAACCCGTCACGCCGCTCATGAACACCGTGCCGGCCGTGACCTTGTAGCGCGTCGAGTCCATGCTGACCTTGATGGAATCGAACACCACGTAGGCGCGCCGTTCGTCCTCGCTGCTGGGAATTTTCTGCGTGTTCATCCACCAGGTGGAATCGCGCTGGTCGGCTTCCTTCAACACCTTGATGCGGGTGCGATCAAAAAAGTCCTCGTTGATATCCTGGTTGATGCGATAGTCCTGCATCACCGAGAATCCCTCGATGCCCACCTCGATGCCGAACACCGGGATGGTGATATCCGCATCGATCACCACATCGGCGGGCATCCAGAAGGCGTTGTCCACAAGGCGGAAATTCTGCCGGAACGCCAGCGTGTCGAACAACTGCGGCAGCGCCGCGTCGTTGAGTTTCACATCCACCATCGACAGCGCGTAACTGCCGTCGGCGATGTACAGCGTACCGCGCAACAGCGGATCGCTGTCGCGCAGCGGCGAAATATCGATCTGGTAAATTTTTGTGCTGTCGATCATCGTCGTGCCTGTCAGGCGATAGTAGTACGCATCCAGGCCCGCGTTGGAGATCGGCCCCACTATGGGCGCCTTGTTGCTGAAA
>JAMIQH010000147.1:0-6914 GCA_035914695.1 Bacteroidota bacterium
CCCATTCCACTTTCACAGAGTGACATTAAAACCGCACTGAACACTCTCATTAATCAGCGGTACCAAGACGCAAAGAAGGCGAATGCAATCGGCGAATTCGAGCTTGCAGAAATTTTACTGAGGTCGATATGTAGCGATTTCAGGGTACTGGTGGAGCGATCAATTGAAAATGATTTGCTGTGCGGGGTTGTGCAACGATTCCAACGACCGGTCCATACATTGAAGCTCAAGGATCTGACCAAATTGAAGGTCGCTGATTGCCATCTCCTAGATTCCCTCATGACCAAGTACTCCGGTTTCGAACACTCGCAGCCAACAGAATCTCCGGTGGAACTGCCGAACCCCGACGATCTTTTAGCCGATATGACTTCGTTGAAAGACTGGCGTGAAGAATATTCGAATCGTCCCACCTCTGCGGTGGCAGAGTAGAGGTATGTTAGTTCCGCCCCCCACATCCTTCCTGCACATCGGGCGACTGTCAACGTCGGCTAACTGCACGGAGCACGAATCCCAACCCCACGCCACACCACTTCCTGCAAAAGCGTGGGCTTCCTTCCGCACTTTTTCTTCTCCATGGGCTGTCGTAACTTGAATATCGGCCCGCGTGGTGCGATTTGCGTCGCGCGCGCGAGGCGAGCTGTGTGCTTGCGCCGAATCACCGAGACGTTATCCGCAACGAGGAGAATTTCATGAGCAACGCGTATTTCAAGGTCCCCGCGCCGATTAACGAACCTATCAAAGCGTATGCGCCGGGCAGCCCGGAGAAAGCCGCCCTGAAGGCGAAAATCGCTGAACTCAAATCCCGCACCATCGAGGTGCCCCTGATCATTGGTGGCGAGGAAGTGCGCACGGGCGATACCGCCGAAATGCGCATCCCGCACGATCACGCGCATCTACTCGGTGTGTATCACCGCGCCTCGCAGAAGGAAGTGGACATGGCCGTGGAGGCCGCCGTCGAAGCCCAGCGCGCCTGGGTCGCCATGCCGTGGGAACAGCGCGCCGCCATTTTCCTCAAAGCGGCCGAGCTGCTCGCGGGTCCGTGGCGCAGCACCATCAATGCCGCCACCATGCTCGGTCAGTCCAAGACGGCCTTCCAGGCCGAAATCGACTCCGCCTGCGAATTGATCGATTTCTGGCGTTTCAACGTCCACTACATGACGCAACTCATGCAGGACCAGCCCTATTCGCCCGCGGGCACGTGGAATCGCGTGGAATATCGCGCTCTCGAGGGCTTCGTCTTCGCCGTCACGCCGTTCAATTTCACCTCCATCGCGGGCAATCTGCCCACCGCACCGGCCATGGTCGGCGGCGTGTCGCTGTGGAAACCCGCCTCCAGCGCGGTGTACTCGGCCTACTTCCTGATGAAACTGCTCGAAGAAGCCGGCCTGCCGAAAGGCGTGGTGAACTTCATCCCCGGTTCCGGCAGCAAGGTGGGCAATCCGGTTATGAACAGCCCCTGGCTCGCGGGCATTCATTTCACCGGCTCCACCGCGGTGTTCCAGGATATGTGGAAAACGGTGGGCGAGAATATCGCGCAATACAAATCCTACCCGCGCATCGTGGGCGAGACGGGCGGCAAGGATTTCATCTTCGCGCACAACAGCTCGGATGTCGATGCGCTGGTCGTCGCCGCGCTCCGTGGCGCCTTCGAATTCCAGGGGCAAAAATGCTCGGCCGCGTCGCGCATGTACATTCCGCGCTCCATCTGGGCGGAATTCCGTGAGAAATATGTCGCGGAGGTGTCGGCCATCACGATGGGCGATCCCGAGGACTTCACCCACTTCATGAGCGCTGTCATCGACAAGGGCGCATTCGAGAGCATCACGGCCTATATCGATTACGCGAAGCAGGCCTCCGACGCCGAAATCATCACCGGCGGCAAGTACGACGCCTCCAAGGGCTGGTTCATCGAACCCACCACCATCGTCACATCCAATCCCCGCTTCAAGACGATGGAAGAGGAAATCTTCGGTCCCGTGCTCACCATCTTCGTGTACGAGGACGAGGCGTTGGAAGCGACGCTCGATCTCTGCGACAGCACGTCGCCCTACGCCCTGACCGGCGCCATTTTCGGCCGCGACCGTTACGCGCTGACGCACATGGCTAATCGCCTGCGCAATGCCGCGGGCAATTTCTACATCAACGACAAACCCACCGGCGCCGTGGTGGGGCAGCAACCCTTCGGCGGCGGACGCGCGTCGGGCACCAACGACAAGGCCGGCAGCGCGATGAATCTGCTGCGCTGGATGTCGGTGCGCACGATGAAGGAAACCTTCGATCCGCCGAAAGCGTGGCGCTACCCCTTCATGGGCGAAAAATAAGCCGTTTCCGCTTTTATGTTCACACAAGCCCCGCCACTCGGCGGGGCTTGTGGCGTTTCCCGTGGCAATGTGCGCCGTTCCCTTCCGCGCTACCGGGCGGCAATCGTACGGGGACGGGCCCGCGATGCGTGTCGATGTTAGCGCTTCGCTGCTGTTTGGCGGGATGCCGGGGGAATGGTAACTTACCGGATTAGGCACGATGCATGTGCATCACGCATATCGGCATAGCAGCACGAGGACCATGAAATACCCGTTCAACGACATCGAAGCCCGGTGGCAGCAGCACTGGGAGAGCAACAAGACCTTTCACGCCGATCCGCAGGCCGGCAAGCCCAAATACTACGTGCTGGACATGTTCCCCTATCCGTCGGGAGCCGGGTTGCATGTGGGTCATCCCGAGGGCTACACCGCCACCGACATTATCGCGCGCTACAAGCGCATGCGCGGATTCAACGTGCTGCACCCGATGGGATGGGACGCATTCGGACTGCCCGCCGAGCAATACGCCGTCAAAACCGGCGTCCATCCGGCCATCACCACGCGGCAGAATGTGGAAACCTTCCGCCGTCAGCTCAAGATGATCGGCTTTTCCTACGACTGGGATCGCGAAATCAACACGACCGATCCCCGCTATGTGAAATGGACGCAGTGGATTTTCTCGCAGCTCTACAAGCAGGGCCTGGCCTATCTGGCCGAAGTGCCGGTGAACTGGTGCCCCGAACTCGGCACCGTGCTCGCCAACGAGGAAGTGCCGGAGCAGATCGAGAAGGGCTTCACGGTGGTCCGCCGACCCATGCGGCAATGGATGCTGCGCATCACGGCCTATGCCGAGCGCCTTCTGGCCGATCTCGATGAACTCGATTGGCCCGAAAGTCTCAAGGAAATGCAGCGCAACTGGATCGGGCGCTCCGAAGGCGCCGAAGTGCGCTTCGATGTGCAGGGACACGACGCGTCCATCACCGTGTTCACCACGCGGCCCGACACGCTGTGGGGTGCCACGTACATGGTGCTCGCGCCCGAGCATGCGCTGGTGGCGCAACTCACCACGCCGGAACAGCGCGCGGCCGTGGAGGCCTATGTGCAATCGGCGGCATTGAAGAACGACCTCGAGCGCACCGAACTCGCGAAGGAAAAAACCGGCGTGTTCACCGGCGCCCACGCCGTCAATCCCATGAATGGCGAACACATCCCCATCTGGATCGCCGACTATGTGCTGCTCAGCTATGGCACCGGCGCCATCATGGCCGTGCCCGCGCATGACGAGCGCGACTGGGAATTCGCCCGCACCTTCGGGCTGCCCATCCGCGAGGTGATTGCCGGTGGAGATGTGGAACAGGCCGCCTACACCGACACCGAACACGGCGTGGCGGTGAATTCGGATTTCATCAATGGACTGGGCTATCGCGAGGCCTTCGACAAGGTCGTGGCCTGGCTCGAGGAACGCGGCCTCGGCCGGCGCAAGGTGAATTACAAACTTCGCGACTGGCTGTTCTCGCGGCAGCGCTACTGGGGCGAGCCGTTCCCTATCATTCACGTCACCCATCCCGACGGTAGCAGCGAAGTGAAGCTGCTCCCCGAACACCTGCTGCCGGTGACCCTCCCGGAAGTGACGTCCTACAAACCCAGCGGCACCGGCGAATCGCCTCTGGCCACCATCGAGGAATGGGTCAATACCACCGATCCCGAAACCGGACTGCCTGCGCGCCGCGAAACCAACACCATGCCGCAATGGGCAGGGTCGTGCTGGTACTACCTGCGCTTCATGGATCCGGAGAACGACGAACACTTCGTTTCAAAAGAAGCCGAGTCGTACTGGGGCCCTGTCGATCTGTACATCGGCGGCACCGAGCATGCGGTGCTGCATTTGCTCTACGCGCGCTTCTGGCACAAAGTGCTCTTCGATCTCGGCCATGTGTCCACGAAAGAGCCCTTCATGCGTCTGGTCAATCAGGGCATGATCCTGGGCGAGGATGGCCGGAAAATGTCGAAGTCCTTCGGCAATGTGATCAATCCCGACGATGTGATACGCGACTTCGGGGCCGACACCCTGCGGCTGTTCGAGATGTTCATGGGTCCGCTCGAGCAGGTCAAGCCCTGGAACACCAAGGGCGTGGAGGGCGTGCATCGCTTCCTGAATCGCGTATGGCGGCTGTTCGTGCAGGAGGATGCCGAGGCGAGTACCGCCCGGCTCGATCCTTCGGTGCAAGAGGCCGATGCGGATATCGACGTGCTGCGCCTGCTGCATAAAACCATCCGCAAAGTGGGCGAGGACATCGAGGGGCTGCGCTTCAACACCGCCATTTCGCAGATGATGATTTTTGTCAATGAAATGAACAAGCGCGACGTCCGTCCCCGCGCGGTGCTCGAACCCTTCATCCTGCTGCTGGCACCCTTCGCGCCGCATTTGGCCGAAGAGCTGTGGCGCCTGATGGGCCATGACCAATCGCTGGCCTACGAGGGCTGGCCCGTGTACGACGAGGCGCTGACTGTGGACGATGAAATCGAATTGGTCTTGCAGGTGAATGGCAAGGTGCGCGACAAAATCGTGGTGCCCGCCGGCCTCGATCGCGACGCGCTGGAAGCGGCCGCGCGCGACAGCGAAGTCATCCGTCGCTACACCGAGGGCAAAACCATTGCGAAAATCATCGCCGTGCCGGATAAACTGGTGAATGTGGTGGTGCGCTGAGTGTTCGCTTGCCGATGACATGGACTCCTGCGCATCGCCTCGTTTACGTCAGGTTGAGCGACGCACCGCGGGATGATGATAAGGTAAGACGCGAACTCTGGTCGGTGCGGAGTCGAAGCGTCATGCAACTGGTTACCGCGGCTTCGACTCCGCGCCGGAATCACGCAGTACCATCTCGGACAAAGGTGCTCGGCGCTGCGCTCAGCCTGACGATTGGTGTCATGCACGATCCAAACCGGCGTAAGCGCTGGTGGACGGACTCAGCGTGACGACAGATCTGAAACCGACTAAGAGACCATGTCATGTGCAGTCTGTCGACCAATGTGCCCGGCGTGGAAGGGTGAAAAGGAGAAATGGAAGAATGAAAGCACGCTTACGGGTGGACGCAGTGTGCCTCGGAGGAATTCCGGTGACTGGCACGTATTCAGCGAGGACGCCGCAAGGTGACAGGTAAAACGCATGTATCCGGCGGACTGGCGGCAGCGGCCGCCGTCGTGGCCTCGGCCTCGCAACTGCCCACGGAATGGGCGCTGTTGCGCGGCACGGTACAGCTGGCAGGTACCGAGATTCCGCTGTATGCGCTCGGGGCCACGGTGTGCGTGGTCGCCGCGCTGTTGCCCGACATCGACGAGCCGGAGTCGCTTATTGTCAATTCGCCCGATGCGGCGAAAAAGCGCCTGCTTCGCAGCCGGGACAAGAAGCAACGCGCCGCGGGACGCACGCTCGCGCTGCCGTTGATGCTGACGCGATGGATATTCCGCGCGCTGTCGGGACTGATTCGCATCGTGGCCGGTGGCCACAGGGCCGCAACGCATTGGTTGCTTACCGCCGGCGTCCTCTCCGTGGGCGCCTGGTATCTCGGCACGCTCATCGATTATCCCGTGCTCTGGCTGTGGTTCGTCGCCGGCTATCTCAGCCATCTCGTGCTGGACATGTGTACGCCGAGTGGACTGGAACTGCTGCGACCGTTTTTTCGCGGCTCGTTGCATCTGCTGCCCCGGCCGCTGCGCATACAAACCGGCGGCGCCGTGGACGCGACGCTGCGCGTGTTGCTGCCGATAGGCGCCGCGGCGCTGCTGTACCGCTTTCCACCATCACTATGAAAAGGCGAGCAACGGTGGAGCATCGATCGATGCAAGAACACAGCACACAGGGAATCGCGCCATGGATGGTGTTCACTCCCATGCTGGCCTTCGCCGGCCTCGCCGTTCTGATGCTGTTGGGAGTAACGCAGGCCTGGGACGAACTGCTGCTGCTCGCGTTGCGTCCCGACGGACCAGCGATGCCCTTCGCGGCGGGATGGCTGCTGCCCGCCCTGCGCGTGCTGACCGAGGCGGGTGATGTGCCCGTACTGACTGTGGTGGCTGTGACCACGGTGCTTGTGTCGCTCCTGCGGCGCCGGACGCGCGATGCGCTGTTCATGGCCCTGTGCACGCTGGGTGGCGTGGTGCTCATGCTGGCGACCAAGGAATTCCTGGCCCGTCCGCGGCCCGGGGTGGTGACGGCGCTGGCGGAGGTGTCCACGCTGAGCTTCCCCAGCGGACACGCGCTGATGTCAGTGGCCGTGTACCTTCCGCTCGCGCTGTTGCTGCTCGACAGTGATCGGCTGCGCGCGATGAAGCACGGTCCCTGGCTTGTGGCAGTGCCGCTGATCGTGGGCCTGCTGCTGATCGCCTTCTCGCGGCTGTACCTCGGGGTGCATTACCCGACGGATGTGCTGGCCGGGTGGGGTCTGGGGCTGGCCTGGGTGCTGCTGTGGACCAAGTGGTGGCATGGCATGCCCTCCGCCGAGGGTACCAGCGACTGAGAAACGCCGCGCAGGACCGGAGATATTCGCTTCCCTTGCATTTGGAGAGGGCAGAGGGTATGTTTTTTTGATGGATTTACCTCACTATTTGAAGACGACG
>JAMIQH010000148.1:0-21023 GCA_035914695.1 Bacteroidota bacterium
CCTGTCACGATCAAGTGTTGCACGATTTTACAACGAGTTCGCATGGTGTGGCATTGGCGCGTGGTGCGAAGGATGCACCGACGTGCACGGATTGCCATGGCGAGCACACCATACTTTCGCCCAAGAATCCCTTGTCGCCCGTCGCTCCGCGCAATGTGTCGGGTAAAGTGTGTACGCCCTGCCACAGTTCGCTGCAGTTGAGCGAGAAATACGGTATCGCGCGCAATCGCATCCGCACTTTCGAGGACAGCTATCATGGGCTGGCCTTGCAGGGTGGCTCGTTGCAGGTGGCGAATTGCGCATCCTGCCACGGTGTGCATAATATTCTTCCATCGAGCGATCCCCGCTCGCTCGTGCACAAGGACAATCTTGCCAAGACCTGCGGAAGCTGCCACCCCGGCGCGAACGAGCGCTTTGCCGAGGGAGCGGTACACGTGAGCATGGATTCGGTGGAGGAGGAACCCCTGCTCTACTGGATTTCCACGATATACATCATTCTGATCGCGGTGATCATCGGTGGCATGGTCGGGCACAACGTGCTGGACTTCTACCGCAAATCCCGCAACAAACTGTTGATGCGCCGCGGGCTCATGCCGTCGCATCACGTGCAATCGCATCGCCTGTACGTGCGCATGACCACGAGCGAGCGCATGCAACACCTTTCGCTGCTGCTTTCGTTCTGGACGCTGGTGGTGACGGGCTTCATGTTGCGTTATCCCAACGCGTGGTGGGTGCAGTGGATCAACGATCTGTACGCGCCCGCGTTCGACCTACGCGGTGTGATTCATCGCGTGGCGGGTGTGGTGATGATTCTCGCAAGTTTCTACCACCTCTACTACGTGATCTTTACCGAGCGCGGCCGAAAGTTGATCATGGATTTGCTGCCGAAGTGGAGCGACGCCACCGAAGCCATCGCCATGTTGAAATACAATCTCGGCATCTCCACGAACAAGCCGCAGTTCGGCCGCTTCTCCTACATCGAGAAGAGCGAGTACTGGGCGCTGGTGTGGGGCAATGTCGTGATGGCGGCCACAGGATTGTTCATGTGGTTCGACAACTACTTCATGGGCATTTTCACCAAGCTTGGCTACGATGTGGCACGGGCGGTGCATTTCTACGAGGCCTGGCTCGCCACACTGGCCATCATCGTCTGGCATATTTACTTCGTCATGTTCAATCCCGACGTGTACCCGATGAATCTCGCATGGCTCAAGGGCACGTTGACCGAAGAAGAGATGGCGCATGAGCATCCGCGTGAACTCGAGGAGATCAAGAAGAAGGAAGCGCAGGACGACGAGGAAGTGGAAGTATAATCCCCCGCTCATGGTGTGATATTCCACGGGTGCCGCATCGATGCGGCGCCCGTGTCGTTTATTGGCTCGCACGACGTTGTGCGGTCATCGCGGCTGCATCGGCTCTCACTGCATCCATCCGTTGTCACCTCGTTGCGTGGAGCTGTCGACAGTCGGATACTCAGCCCTGCAACCTGCGCCCCATGTCCCTGCTCGGTGTTTACATGTGCGATGACAGGCAACAACGGACGCGCTTGATGGACGCCCCGAAAATGCACATTTCATTTTCTCGTTGGTACGAAGTATTTTTCCCGCGAATCATGGACAATCCCACATCGTCGGGCCGGCGGCTTCGACTGTATTCACTCATCCACCCAACCATCGGGATATGGCACCCGTACAGGCATCCCCCATTGGCAAATTCATCCGCATTATCGCTGTGCTCATCGGACTCGGCAGCGTATTGATCGGTACCGTATTTCTCATTTCAGGTATGCAGGCGTATCTCGGTGAGGGCGAGCCGGTAATTCATCCCTTCGAGCATCTCCTGATGGCCATCACCTTTCTCAATCTCCCGATTGGCGCGATGTTTCTGTACAAAGCACGGCACAGCTATTTGCGGGGATTCACCTCCTACGATTTGCCCGATCCTCCGCATCGCCCCATCACACTGGCCGTTGTCGGCGTGCTGTTTGTGCTCTCGTCGGCAGTCGCGGTTCTCATGGTAGCGTTGCTTTTCAGATCCTGAACATGGTGCATGACGAATGAGCCGCGACATGGTCATGCGCCGTGTCGCTCGGCTCTGTATATTGTATGTCTGTGCCTGTTTCACATTTCCGTCGCGCCATGAATACAGCCCCCGTCCGCGTCCGCTTCGCTCCCAGTCCCACCGGTTATCTGCATGTCGGTGGATTACGCACGGCGTTGTACAATTTTCTCTTCGCACGCGCGCAGGGCGGGAGCATGGTACTGCGCATCGAGGACACCGACCGGGGCCGCTATGTGGAAGGCGCAGTGGAGAATTTGCTGACGACACTAGCCTGGGCGGGCATCGACGTCGACGAGGGTCCGGCGCAGGGTGGTCCCCACGGCCCGTACGTGCAGTCGGAACGTACCGCGCTCTATCGCGAGCATTGCGAGCTGTTGCTCGGAAAGGACAAGGCGTATCGCTGCTTTTGCACGCCCGAGCAACTCGACGCCGCCCGCGCCCGCCAGATGGCGGAAGGCCGCGATGCGGCCTACGACCGCAGCTGCCGCGCACTCGGGAAGGAGGAAGTGGAAGCGCGTCTGCGGGATGGACTACCCTACACCGTGCGATTGAAGGTCCCCTTGTCCGGATCGCTGCGCTTCGACGATGTGATTCGCGGCGACATCACGGTGATGCACGAGGTGATAGACGACCAGGTGCTGCTGAAATCCGACGGTTTTCCCACCTACCATCTAGCGAATGTCGTGGACGATCATTTCATGGCCATCACGCATGTGATACGCGGTGAGGAATGGTTGCCTTCAACGGCGAAGCACGTGCTGCTGTACGAGGCCTTTGGCTGGCAGCCGCCGGTGTTCGCGCATCTGCCGCTGTTGCTGAATGCGGACCGTTCGAAGCTCAGCAAGCGCCAGGGCGACGTGGCGGTGGAGGATTATCGCGCGAAGGGCTTCCTCCCGGAGGCCCTCGTCAATTTCGTGGCTTTGCTGGGATGGAATCCCGGCGACGACCGCGAGCTGTTCACGATCGACGAACTTTGCGACGCCTTCTCACTGGAACGCGTGAGCAAAGCCGGTGCGGTGTTCGACCTCGAGAAGCTCCGCTGGTTCAACGCGCAATATCTTCGCACGCAGCCGACCGAGCGCCTCCTGGAATTGTGCGGCCCTTGGCTGCGCGAAGCGGGCATTGACGTTTCGGACAGCGCGCGCACACATGCGCTGCTCGAACTCCTCGCTTCCTACCTGACCGTGCCCGCCGATATCGCCGCTCAGCTCGAGCCGTTTGCTGCTGGCGCCGTCGTTCCCGAGGATGATGAAGCGAAGGAGGCGTTGCAGGCTGAGTCGGCAGTCGTGGTGCTCCGCGCCCTGCTCCCGCGTCTGATGCATGTGGAACCCTGGAGCGCGGAGCACATCAAGAATATGATCAACGAGGTGAAAACCGAAAGCGGTGTGAAGGGCAAGGCGCTGTTCATGCCCATACGCGTCGCGCTCACCGGACGGGCGCACGGACCCGAGCTTGGCATCGTGGCGGAATTGATCGGACGCGAGCAGTGCTTGCAGCGTCTGCGCGACGCGGTGGCCTGACAGCGATGGACGTGGACGTCTCCTTTATCATCATCCATTTCGGTGACGCGGAGCCCACGCGCCGGGCGGTGACGTCGCTGCTCGCCACACATGGGCAGGGATGCGATTACAGCAGCGAAGTGCTGGTGGTGGACAACGCATCGCCCACAGCGTTCACGACCGATGAGCTGGCAGCATCGCCGCGCGTTCTCCGCCTGGAGGACAACCGCGGCTACGGTGCGGCCTGCAATGCAGGAGCGCGCGAGGCACGGGGACGTTTCTTGTTCATTCTCAACAACGACATCGAGGCGCGCGGGGATATCGTCACTCCCCTGCTCTCGCGGCTCGAGGCCGACAAGCGTATCGGAGCGATCGGTCCGCGATTGGAGTTTCCCGACGGACGCTTCCAACTGTCCTGGGGTGATGCGCCCTCGCTGTGGAGCGAATACCGCGAGCGCGGACGGCAGCGGCGCAGTCGACGCGGAGAGAGTGTGCGGGACCGTGAAGAGGCCGCGATGCGGGCCCACGCTGTGGACTGGATCACCGGCGCCGCCATGGTGCTGCCTCGCGGCGCGTGGGAAGCGATCGACGGCTTCGACGAGCGGTATTTTTTCTATTTCGAAGATGTCGACCTCTGCACGCGCCTGTGGCACGCGGGGTACACGGTGTATTACGAACCCGCCGCCTGTCTGACCCACGTCGGCGGGGGCTCCGATCCCGGGAGCAATCCGCGCATAGTCTGTGGCTACCGTATGGAGCAACTCCGCTATTACGCACGCTGGCGCTCGCTGCCGCAGTTTCTGCTGCTGAAGTTGTATCTGTTCGCGAAATTCGCCGGAACAGCGCTGCGCGGTGGCGACGCCGCACGTGCGTTGCTTGGCGACATACTCCGCGCCACACGACGCGGCCTTCTCCATCGATCATGAGGACACGGCGATGAACATTGGTGTTTTCGGTGGCAGTTTCAATCCTCCGCACATCGGTCATCTGATACTGGCGCAGTGTGCTCTCGAACACTTCGGACTCGACACGGTGCTGCTCGTGCCCACCTATGTTTCCCCGTTCAAGGAAGGTGAAATGCAGGTGTCGGCCGAGTTGCGCAGTGAAATGGTCGCACTCGCGATTTCCGATAATCCACGTCTTCAAGGCGAATACTGGGAGGCGATGCATCCGGGTGTATCCTACACGGTGGACACCTTGCGCCATTTACACGAGAAACATCCGGATGCCACCCTCCATTTGCTCATGGGTGCGGACACCTTTCGGGACTTCCATCTCTGGAAGCAGCCCGAGGAGATTCTCGCCATGGCCCGTTTGTGTGTGGCCGAGCGGCCCGGAAGCTCTATTGGCGGTGCAACGCACGATTTCACACACGCTGCTCTTCCTTTTTCCATGCCGTTGCTCGACATTTCCTCCTCGGCCATACGCGCACGCGTGCACGCCGGCGCTTCAATTCAATACCATGTCCCATGGGCGGTGAAGATCTTCATTGAAGCGCAGGGCCTGTACCGCTGAGGTGCGGGTACCGCGCCGACATTCGCGAAACAAGCAAAACAGCGGCGGCGGAAGACCTGGGGTCCTCCGCCGCATCGTTTTCATCGTATTCGCATGCGAGAGGTGATGGACGATCCTATTTCAGCCAACCCTGTTCGCGGTACCAAGCGATGGTGTCGTGTACTCCCTGTTCGATGGACATTCGCTGACGATACCCGAGCTGTTCGCGGGCCTTGCTCACATCGCAGATCCAGTAGCGCTGCGTGATGTCGCGCGCCTTTTCGAGGTTGAGTGTGGCGGGCTGCTTGCTCAAGGCCGCAATACCCTGCGCGACAGCGGCGACGCCGTACACGAGGGCGTGCGGGAGACGCAGCGTCAACACACGTTTGCCGAGAGCTGCTGCGGAAATGCGCCCCACTTGCGGCCAGGAGTAAAACTCCTCGCTGGAGATGAAATACGTCTCCCCCACGCTGCGCTCGCTCTCGGCCGCCAATTGAATGCCCTGCACGAGATCGGCCGAATGAATGAGACTGAGCCGCTTGTCATCGAAGCCGATCATGGAATTCAGACCACGGGAGATGGCCTGGAAGTAGATGAATATTTCCGTGTCGCGTGGACCGTACACGGCGGGCGGGCGTACGATCGTCCAGGGCAGCTTGTCGTGGTAACCGTGTACGAGTTGTTCCGCGGCCCATTTACTGCGGCCGTAGGTGGTGATGGGTGCGGGTGTATCGCTTTCGCGTGTCGGGCGGTCGAGAGCGTGCGCCGGACCGGCCGCCGTCTGACTGCTGACATAGAGAAAGCGTCGCAACTGCGGTGCAACGCGCAGAGCGCTGTCCAGCATGTTGCGCGTGGCGTCCACATTGCCTTCGACGTAGCCCTTTTCGTCGCGGGCCTTTACCACACCTGCGATGTGGTAAATGATGTCCGCGTGTTCCAGAAACGCGTCGAGCGACGCCGCATCGCGCACGTCGCCATGCACAAGTCGAATGTTCTTTCCCTCCAGCCAGCGGAGGTTACTGCTGCGGCGGACAAGGGCGCGCACTTCATGACCCTGCTCGAGCAAGAGGTCGATGAGTTGGCTGCCGATGAAGCCCGTACCGCCAGTGACGGATACAATCATGAGCGTTATCCTTTTTTATCCATGTGCTTCGGTATTCCGCGCATGGCGGAACAATTCAGGCGCCGCTTCCCTGCGCAATTTTCGCCCAGGTGTCGCGCAAGGTCACGGTGCGATTGAACACCGGCGCGCCCGGCGCCGAATGTTTGCTGTCCACGCAGAAATAGCCAACGCGTTCGAATTGAAATCGTCCGCCCACGGTGGCTTCGCGCAGACTGGGCTCGACCAGCGCCTTCACCACACGGTGGGAATCGCGATCGAGATTGGCGAGAAAATCCTGTCCTTCGGCCACGTCGTCGGGATTCTCCACCGGGAACAGCGGTTCGTAGATATGCACATCCACCTCCGCCGCGTGGTGAGCAGAGACCCAGTGAATCGTCCCCTTCACCTTTCGCTGCGCCTGAGCCGAGCCACTCTTCGTTTCGGGATCGTAGGAACAGCGCAGCTCCACCACGTTACCGGCTTCGTCTTTGACGACTTCGTCACAACGAATGATGTAGGCGTAGCGCAAGCGGACCTCGTTGCCCGGGGAAAGTCGAAAGAATTTTTTCGGCGGGTCCTCCATGAAGTCGTCGCGTTCGATATACAGCTCTCGTGTGAACGGCACATCGCGCGTACCGTGCGTGGGGTCCTCGGGATTGTTGACGGCCTCGAGATGCTCGACCGCGTCCTCGGGATAATTCGTGAGTACGACTTTGAGCGGATTGAGCACGGCCATGACGCGGGCGGCGTGTTTGTTCAGATCCTCACGCAGGCAATGTTCGAGCAAAGCCACGTCGATGGTGCTTTCCTTTTTCGCCACACCGATGCGATCCGCGAAATCGCGCAAGGACGCCGGCGTGAAGCCGCGACGGCGTAAACCCGAGATCGTGGGCATGCGCGGGTCGTCCCAGCCGTCCACAATGCCTTCCTGCACCAGGCGCAGCAGTTTGCGTTTGCTCATCACCGTGTACGTGAGATTGAGACGCGCGAATTCGATCTGTTGCGGGTGATGGATGCCGAGTTGATC
Source organism: Bacteroidota bacterium (assembly GCA_035914695.1). Classification (GTDB taxonomy): domain Bacteria; phylum Bacteroidota; class Ignavibacteria; order SZUA-365; family SZUA-365; genus JAOSJT01. The sequence continues at coordinate 7,184 of JAMIQH010000148.1, forward strand.
AATGAACCAATCGTACAGCGGACGATGATCCTCGAACTCCAGCGTGCAGATGGAATGCGTGATACCTTCGATGGAATCGCTCTGCCCATGCGCCCAATCGTAGGTCGGGTAAATACACCAGTCATTGCCGGTGCGGTGATGTTCGGCACGCAGGATGCGATACATCACGGGATCGCGCATATTCAGATTGGGCGAGGCCATGTCGATTTTTGCGCGCAGCGTGCGCGAACCGTCGGGGAATGCACCGGCACGCATACGACGGAAGAGATCGAGATTTTCGTCGATGCTCCGGTCGCGGTACGGGCTGTTTTTCCCGGGTTCGGTGAGCGTGCCGCGGTGTTGACGGATTTCCTCGGCGGTCAAATCGCAGACAAACGCCACGCCTTTGAGAATGAGCTGCTCGGCATAGCCGTACAGCGTCTCGAAATAATCCGACGCGTAGTATTCCCGGTCCTCCCAATCGAAGCCCAACCAGCGGATGTCCTCCTTGATGGACTCGACGTACTCGGTATCCTCTTTCACCGGATTGGTATCGTCGAAACGCAGATTGCACAGACCGCCGTATTCTCTGGCGATGCCGAAGTTGAGGCAAATGGATTTGGCGTGCCCGATATGCAGATAGCCGTTGGGCTCTGGTGGAAAACGTGTATGCACGCGCGCAGCGAAGCGCCCGCTTTTCTCGTGTTCATTGATGATCTGTTTGATGAAGTTGCTCTGGACGGGTGCTTCCTGTTGTGGCATACCTGAATCCGCTTCTGCAGTGAATTGGAAGCGCCATGGAATACACGGCGCGATTCTTACAAACATTCAAGATAACATTTTTTCGCGAGAGCACGGGGGGTTCGTGAATCGTGAATCGTGAAATGCGAAACGTGGATCGTGATGAGCGATGGGTGATGTGGAGAGAGGGTGCAAGGGGTCGGCGGTGGACAGGCTCGCCGCGTCGTCCCTGCTTTCAACGCTTCGCGCGGCGACGGAGTCGGCCGTGGCGGTGACGCATGGTTGTGCGGGGAGCGTGACGGGCACACTCTCGCTCCGTAGCTCATCCTTCGTCCGCGGCACCGCTGGTATTGGGAAAATCCCTCCGCAACACCAGCGCGGCGTAGGAACAGGTGGCATCGACGCGCAGCCCGCGCTGCCGAGCGACATCAACGGCGGCATGCACAAGCGCGCGGGCGATCCCTCTCCCTTGGCGCTCGGGATCGACTTCGGTGTGATCGATGGTCATGATACCGTCGCGGAGCCGATAAGTCAGTTCGCCAATCTCGATGCCTTCGTCCAGGGCGACGATGCGACCGTGCGTGTCTGATGCCGTGTGGGAGAGCGATGGAGTGGACATTGAGTCGTTCCGTATGGTGTTGAGTGTTCTCGCCATTCCGCATAGGATGCGGCATGAGGATCGAGCGATGCAGGAACGCGAAGCGCGCATCGGATTGTCGAATGAATAAAAAAACGGGGCCCCGCATCGAGGCCCCACGTATTCAAGATTCACTGGAAGATGGCGAATTTACTGCCCCTTCAACGCATTCGCGCCACTCACGATTTCGAGAATCTCGGTGGTGATGCTGGCCTGACGCGCGCGGTTGTAATTGAGTTCCAAGGTATTGATCAAATCCTTGGCATTGGAGGTGGCCGAGTCCATGGCGGTCATGCGGGCGCCCTGCTCCGAGGCATTGCTCTCAAGCAGGCTGCGGAAGAGCTGAAAATTCAGATGCTGAGGAATGAGTTGCTCCATGAGTTCGACTTCCGACGGCTCGTAAATGTAATCCACGAACTGGCGGTATTTACCTGTGCCGGACTCTTCCTCCTGCGGCAAGGGCAAGAGTTGCTCGTCGCGCACGCGCTGCTGGATGACGGACTTGAATTCGTTGTACACCACTTCCACGACATCGAATTCGCCGTTGAGGTAGCGCTGCAACACGTCGCCCATGATGGCGCGTGCATCATGGATGTCCGCCGAATTCACCAGACCGACATGCTTGTCAAGAATGGCGTAACCGCGCTTGGCGAAATGCGAGAAGCCGCGCCGACCGATGCACAACAGCTTCACACCACCGCGCGCATGCTGCTCGCCCCACTGTCCGTGGATACGTTGCGTGGCGTGGCGGATGATGTTGGTGTTGAAGGCGCCGCAGAGGCCGCGATCGGCCGTGATGACCACGACGAGTACGGACTCGACTGTTTCGCGCTCGGCGGTAACGGGGAGCGCCGAGCGATCCACTTTCGACAGGAGATGCGCGATGAGGTCGCGGTAGCTATACGCGTAGGGACGCGCGGAAACGATGGCGTCCTGCGCGCGGCGCAGCTTCGCGGCGGCAACCAGCTTCATCGCCTGTGTGATTTTGCTGGTGCTACGGACGCCCGCGATGCGAGTGCGTATTTCGCGAAGGTTGGCCATAGATTAGTCGACCTTATTAAGCGAGAGCATGAAGGAGGCGGTGAATTCCTTGAGAATGCCCTTCATTTTCGCCTGCAAATCGTCGGACAGTTTCTTCTCGTCGGCGATCTCGTTCAGCACCTCGGGATGACGCATGCGCAGATACTCAAGATACTCGTTCTCGAAACGGCCGACCTGATCGAGGGGGATGTCATCCACGAAGCCGTTGATTCCCGCAAAAATGCTGGCGACCTGCTCTTCAACGTTCATGGGAACATACTGCACCTGCTTGAGCAATTCGAGCATGTGCGAGCCGCGGCGCAGCATATTCTGCGTGCTCTTGTCGAGATCGGAACCGAATTTCGCAAAAGCCTCGAGTTCGCGGTACTGCGCGAGATCGAGACGCAGCGAACCGGCGATTTGCTTCATCGCCTTGATCTGCGCGTTGCCGCCCACGCGCGACACGGAGATACCCACGTTCACAGCAGGACGTTGGCCGGCGTTGAAGAGACTGCTCTCGAGATAAATCTGTCCGTCGGTGATGGAGATCACGTTGGTCGGGATGTAGGCCGAGACGTCGCCCGCCTGCGTTTCGATAATCGGCAACGCGGTGAGACTGCCACCGCCGAGTTCGTCACTGAGCTTGGAGGCGCGTTCGAGCAAGCGCGAATGCAAATAGAACACATCGCCGGGATAGGCTTCACGACCCGGTGGACGGCGCAGGAGCAGCGAGAGCTGGCGATAGGCCACGGCTTGCTTCGACAGATCGTCGTAGATCACCAGGGCGTGGCGGCCGCTGTCGCGGAAGAACTCGCCCAACGTGGCGCCCGAATACGGGGCGATGTACTGAAGCGGCGCGGGGCTGTTGGCATCGGCCATCACGATGGTCGTGTACGGCATGGCGCCCATTTCCTCGAGTTTCGCATGCACGTTGGCCACCGTACTGGCCTTCTGACCGATGGCAACGTAGATGCAGAACACCGGATTCACACCGCGACGCTTGGCTTCTTCGGTATGCGTGTATTTCTGGTTGATGATGGTATCGAGCGCGATGGCCGTTTTGCCGGTCTGGCGGTCGCCGATGATGAGTTCGCGCTGACCGCGGCCGATGGGAATCATCGAGTCGATGGCCTTGATACCGGTTTGCAGCGGCTCTTTCACCGGCTGGCGTTGAAGCACACCGAGAGCCTTGCGTTCGATGGGCATAACCTTCTCGGTCTGGATGACGCCGCGGCCGTCGAGTGGCCGGCCGAGCGGATCGATGACGCGGCCCAGCATGGCTTCGCCCACGGGCATGGACGCCACCTTGCCGGTACGTTTCACCAGATCGCCTTCGCTCACGCCTGTGGCTTCGCCGAAGAGCACGCAACCCACGTTGTCCTCTTCGAGGTTGAGCGCCATTCCGAAGATATCGTTCGGGAATTCAATGAGTTCACCCGCGAGGCAATTCTTCAGGCCGTACACGCGTGCGACGTTGTCGCCCACCTGCAGCACTGTGCCCACCTCGTAGATGTCGGTTTCCCGGTCGAAGCCACTCAGCTGTTTACGGAGAATGGCCGATACTTCATCGGGTCGTACTTCTGCCATGTGTATTCTCTGTTTCTGGGGATGTCTGAAAAATCAGGTTCCGGTGATGAAGCGCGTACGCAGACGCTGCAGTTGACGCCGCACACTGCCGTCGTACACGGTGTCGCCCAGCCGCACGGTAATGCCGCCGATAAGCGACGGATCGACGTGATACTCGGCTTCCACGCGTTTGCCCGAGCGCTCGGCCAGCATTGTCTCGAGGCGCGCGCGTTGTGCATCGTCGAGTTGCACCGCGCTGCTGATCGACGATGCCACAATACCCTCGCGATCGCGATGCATCGCAATGACCGCATCAAGAATGGCGAGAACAAGCACTTCGCGTCCTTTTTCCACCAGCAGGTGCAATACACCCACGGTATAGTTTGAGAGTTTATCGGCAAACAGCGCATCCACGCCGGCGCGCTTATTTTCGCGGGAGATGACGGGCGATTCAAAGAACAGCCGCAATTCCCGCGAGGCGAGGATAGACGAACGCAGATCCCGCACATCGTCGAGCAGTTGCTCCGTCGACAGGGTCTCCGGCAATGCTTCGAGAATGGCGGTGGCGTAGCGTAGGGCGACGCGATGGGTGCTCATAGTCCTCTCCGCAATCCCCGGTCAGTTCCGGGGAAGGGTGTTGATGAATTCGTCCACCATGGCGCGATGGCGCTGGGCGTCGAGTTCTTCGCCCAGGATTTTTCCGGCGGCACGCACGGCGAGATCGGCCACTTCCTCCCGCAGTTGCAGGAGGGCGGTATCTTTTTCACGCTGGATTTCGGCGCGTGCCTGGGCGGTCATTTGCCGGGCCTGTTCATTGGCGCTATCGACAATGCCCTGCTTCATCGTCTCGGCGGTGTGTTTCGCTTCGTCGATGATGCGGCGCGCTTCGCGTTCGGATTGTTCCAACAGCTTGCGATGCTCGGCCAGCAGACGTTCACCCTCTCGCCGGGCCTCGTCGGCCTTTTCCAGATCGGAGGCGATGCGTTGCTCGCGGCCTTCCAATGCGCTCAGCAGGGGCTTCCAGGCAACCAGCTTGAGCACCCACAACAGCAGGGCGAACGTGATGAACGTCCAGATGAGCATGCCGGGTTCAAGCGTCAGCAATTTATCCATGCGTTACCTCGAGACTTCGTTCGGACCGACGGATTGGAGAGGATTGGATTATTTCAGTGCCAGCAGCAGACACACCACGACCGCGAACAGCGCGATACCTTCGATGAGGGCTGCCATGATGATCATCGCGCCACGCAGATCGCCGGCGGCTTCCGGTTGACGACCGATGGCTTCCATTGCCGCGGCGGCAAGTTTACCAATGCCAAAACCCGCGCCCACCACGACGATGGCGGCGCCAATACCGGCTGCTAACCAAGCTAATTCCATTGAAAACCTCCAGTGTTGAAGAGTATGAGTAATGTTCAGGTTACGCGAATCAATGATGCTGATGCACGGACATGCCAATAAAGAACGCCGAAAGCATCGTGAAAATGTATGCCTGCAGGAGGCACACGAAAATCTTGAGCAAGCTCATGAATAGAAGAAACGCCAGCGACAGCGGGGCCACGGCCACGGTATCCATACCAAAAATCAGCGCGTAGAACGCGCCGATGACAAGGGCTCCGGAAAGCATGTTGGCGAACAGACGAACGGCAAGCGCGAACGGCTTGGTGAGCAGGCCCATGAGTTCGATGACGAACATCAGTGGAAGCAGTGCGAAAGGCACGCCACCGGGTACGAGACCTTTCCAAAAGCCCAGCGCGCCGTTGTGCCGCATGCCGCCAAAAATCATGAACGAAAACGTGATCAGCGCCATGCCGGCGGTGATGTTGATATTGCCCGTGGATGCCGCGCCGAAGGGCAGCAGACCCACGAAATTCATGGTTGCGATAAAGAAGAAGAACGATAGCAACAGCGGCAGGTAACGCGAGGTCGCATCGTGCAGAAAGGGATGTGCCACTTCGTCGCGGATGAACACCACAACCGATTCAATCATGTTCCCGAAGCCCCGCGGCACAGTGCCCTTGCGGTTCTGTCGGGCGGCGAGCGTGGTGAGCACAATGGTGATCAACATTGACAGCCACATGTACACCACATGCCTGTTGGGCGACATGTTGATGGACACGCCAGCCACGTTGATGATCCAGTTCTCGGGAAAATGCAATTCGGGAAAAGGATACTCATGGATGTACGGCGTGTTCTCCACCTTGTGCTCGAGGATTTTCATCATTTCCTCGGAAGGCGTGAGATGCTCGGTACCGTGCCCGCCCTTGTGTCCATCTGTCGCTTGATGCGCACTGTGCGCAGACGTCGTATCGATGGGGGAGGAAGCGGGAAGCGGCGCGCTCAAGCACGCGAGCAGAGCCAGCGTCAGGACGAGCGTACCCCAAGAGAATCTGTGGCGTAAATGCATGCTGATGGATTGACTACGTGCGTTCGACTCAGTGGGTCTGCGTGGAAGCGACGCGCTCACGCGCAACCTTGTTCGCAATCTTCTGCTCGTCGGTCTTGCGGTTGATGTACAGCACCTCGACCATGAGGAAGATGCTGTACGAGGCCATGAAGGAAGCGACGAACTCAAGCGTGTTCACCGTGGTGGTCAGCAGGAAGACCGCGACGGAGGCGATCATCAGAAAGAAGCGCAGCGCCATGCCGGCGAGCGAGAAGAGCATGAACAAGTTGCTGTTCAGCTTGAATGCCCTCTCGATGAACACATACCCCAAAAATGCATTCGTGATGCTTAAAATACAACCAGCAAGGAGGTCCGGCCCGAAGGAGTGACCATTGTCACGGATCATCGAAAAAACGATAAAGAGTACGCTCAAGGTGGCGAGCAGTGCGAATTCGATTCTGGCCTTGATGAGCTGGCGTTTGACGTAGGTAATCATGGCGCGGGAGTTTTCCTCTTCTCCTGAAGTTTAAGTGCTGATGAGACAACAGTGAACAGACCGAAAATAATTCCAACAACCGCGAGGATGACGGTGAATATTCTGCCCGTGTCCAGCCAGCCATCGATAAGATACCCGGCACCGAAAAACAGCAACACGGTCGCCAGCAATTGCCAGCCGAGGTTGGTGTACGGGAGCAATTCCCGCAGACTTTCCGAGACCACATCCATGGTCTTTTTCCTCGACGTGTCCGCCATGGGCAGATCCTCTTGATCCGCAAAAAAGCACAGCTAATAAGGTAACATTTTTCAGGAATTATGCAAAGATTGCCAACATTTCCTTGATTTTTCAAGCTGATAATATTGCGCCAATCCGGTGATGGTTTGTCCGCTTTTCCGTGCATGGAAGTGGCGTGGCCTCCATTGCGCCGCACGCGACGCACCGCGGGGAAGCATGCGTGTTCACCCCACGAATGTCAGCGAGTGTCCACGCTTCAGGAACTCGATGCGCTGGAAGCCGCCGTTGCGGCCACCACCGCGATGAGCACGGCGGCCTGGACTTCCTCCGCCACTGCTTTGACGGCCCCGGCGACACGCTCGCTTTGCAGTACCGTCTTGGCGATGCGCTTCGCCTCGCGGCGCTCTCCCTTGGGCACGATTTCGTTAAGCAAACCGCTCGCCATCACAAGTCCGAGCAAACCATGCAGTCGTTCATCGGCGTCGACGCGTCCGTGAAGAAACTCGTAAAGCTGCTCGCGTACCAGCCGTTCGGGTTGGGGATCATGCTCCGGGAAACGTTGATACGGAATGCACCAGAGAAAGTGCTTCTCCACGGGAGTGAGAATCCCCTTTTCCGCCAGCCCTTCATACACACGAGGACGAAGTCGTTTGAGTTTGCTGGAAAGTCGACTCACCCAATACTTCGCGTCGCGGGGCTTGCGTGACGTGGCGATGAGCGCGAGTGCTTCGTCGTGTACCGCGTCTACCGTCCCGCCGGCATCCTGCACGTGCAGTGCACCCTCCATCCACGCCAGTTTCCCGGCGAGGAGCAGTTCCAACAGCACCGCTCCCGCGAGTCCGTAGGGCAAAGCGGCGCTGGCATCGAAGAGCACGGAGCCCTTACTGTCGTCGGTGGCGATGAGCAATAGTTGTTCGGCGAGTGTCAGCGGCATGAGATGCTCCTGGTGTTGTGCTGGTAGGGTCCGGTGATACGTTGTGATCGGTGATTGGATAAAAGTGAAGGTCAAAGCGTGGAGAGTGCGCTGGCAACAATGATGTGCCCGGTGGGCTCCTGTCGCGGCATTCGACAGGGGGCGCACAGAACGCTTGCTGCGACCTTGCTGGAGCCACATGAAGTCAGACATTGGTCTTTGCCTACGTGCAGCTGAAATTGCGGTTGTGCATCGCGAGCTATCAGGTTCGTTGCACAGTTTCCGTACTCACCTCCAGTGCGCATACGTCGCCCATCTTCAATGACGTTCCAGGCATGGGCAGCTCACGGGGATCCGGGCGTTTCCACGCTACCATCCGGGTAGCGTGCGAAGCGACCCTGGTCGGGTCCGTGCGCATGATCCGGAGATGGCCAGGGCCAGCCACCGAAGCGTGTGCTCTGATAATCGATAAAGGCCTCCTGTATTTCTTCACGACTATTCATGACGAAGGGACCGTATTGCACCACTGCTTCGCCGATGGGAACGGCTTGCAGGAGCAGAAGGCGCGACGAAGAGTCGTGCGTGCGCAATTCTGTGGGGGCATCGGCCTGGAGTTCCAGCGCGTGCCTCGGGGGAACGGCTTCTTCTCCCACAGTCAAACCTTCGCCTTCATAATAGTACAATCCGCGTCGAGCCTGTGGGGAGGCAGGCGGGATCGACCAGATTCCATCGGCATTCATGTCGATCAACCAGATGGCCACATCCGACTCCACGTCCGCAGCCCAAGAATCGGGCGCCGGTGGTGGCGCCGCGACGCCCTCGACCATGCCGGCGATGACGCGCACGCGCACTCCCCCGTTGCCGACTTCGACAACGGGAATTTTTTCCCGCCACAGCATGCGGAAATAGGGTTGGACGAGCTTTCTGGCGCGTGGCAGATTGAGCCAGATCTGGAACAGTTCGAGCGGGTTATCTTCGTTGGTGGAAAGCAGCGGAAACATTTCGGCGTGCTGCAAGCCGTTGCCGGCGGTCATCCATTGCACATCCCCGTCGGCGTAGCGTCCGGCAGCGCCATGGGAATCGGAATGATCGACAGTGCCGCGCAGCACCACGGTAACGGTTTCGAAGCCGCGGTGCGGATGTTCCGGAAATCCGGGGACGCGCGTGCCGTGGTACATACTCCATCCGTCTTTTCCTGAGAAATCCTGTCCGAGATCCCTTCCGAGCAGAGATGATGCGGGGCCGAGTGCTCCATTACCGCGTGGATAAGCATCGCGGTGATGAACGCAGAAGAGAAAGGGATCGATGGTGGTCCACTGGAAGCCCAGGGGGTGCACGCCGAGAATCGGAGAAAATGCCATGCAATACTCGATAGTGACGACCGTCTTGGAGGAACGGGATTGTGGTCAGATGCGACGTTGAATCGTGCGGGAATAGTACGCATCGCGGGGTTGCGGAGCAAGAGTGTGGCAATCAAGCTAGATCTGGGGATGACAGTATCAGAATGCGGATTCATGAATCCGTATTCTGTGCGGCAACGCGACCACGCCTGCCCGAGCGCGGCGCTTTCGGAGCATCATCCCACAATTTCGTGCAGGGCGTACTTGCGGCCAAGAGCCACCCCGAGGCAACGCACCATCTTGGCGACGTTTACCCGTTGTACGAAGTATAGTCATCCCATGCCGGTGACGCGGTCATGTCGGATGCTAATTGACCGACAGAATCACCAGAATGGATGATTCCCTCGTGTGAGGGATGTTCTCCGGTATGTTTTTCCTTTTTATGCGCAGTTCCGGACGAAGGATCAATTACAACCACCCCTCCACAGCGAGGATACGGGGACTGGCGCGACCGGGTGCCGCCCCGACAACGGTCCAGCGAGGCCGCCGGACGACCTCCTCACGCGAAATGCGGATACATGAATCCGCATCGGACCAGGAAACCTCCCCAATAGGTATGTCCACCACATACGCGCAGCCCAACACCATCCCCGCTACCTCCCGCTCCTCCCCCGCGTCATCCCGAAACAGAATATCACCGAAATCCCGACCAACCCTTTCCACCACCGCCGCCACTTCGACCTCGTCGAACATCACCCGGTCCCGATACCCCTCCCGCCAGTACGATCCTCCACCCCTCCCGTGCATCGCATTGATACGACGGGCGCTGTTCATTTTCACATGTCCCACGAACAACGGAATCAACGCCATGCGCCGACGGTACAGGGCCTCGCTCATCACCATGAGCAAACGACGCAACAACGTCGGCCGCGATACCACCGTCACCACGAGTACCGCCATCCAAGGCTGGAGATCGAGCGCGTCCAATCGCAGATGCCGGCCCTGACGATGCAGCGACTCCCCCACTTCGCGCAACACGGCGCGCCCTTCCGTTGTCGGATAGCGGCGTCCGCTATACGTGCGCACCAGCGGCGCGCTTTCATCGCGCAGCGGTAATTCTAGGTAATACGTTCCAGGCGAGGAATAATCATGCCCTGGATGTCGACGGCTACTGATGCTGCCATTGCGTGTCATTGTCAGCCTCCCTTGCTGATCGTTCGACGAATACGAAATGCAACGCTAACACGGGACCGGCTGATATGCAAGGCGTTTCGACGGGGATATAACCGCTTCGCTCGCGATGCCTGAGTCAGACATACACCCATGAACGTAGACGCCGCACAGCAACACCGTCGCTGTCACGGCAACGATGCCGCATGAAACGATTTCCCGTTGGACGCTTGTTATCGAAGCACACAACGACGAGGTCGAATGATGCGTAATTTCTTGATGATGCTCGGCACCTCCCTGTTCTTGACCACCGCATGTCAGGCTCAACACATGGAACCGACGACGGATACAACCCCCAACACTCCAACAAAACACCAACAGCAGCAAGGAAGCCCCGCCGTGTATCCAGTAACAAAAAGCGACGCCGAATGGCGCGCCCTGCTCTCGCCCATGGAGTTTCACATCCTCCGCGAAAAAGGTACAGAACGCGCCTTTACCGGCAAGTACTATGGCTTCGATAAAACTGGCACCTACCATTGCGCGGGCTGCGGCGCCGAGCTGTTCCGCTCCGATAGCAAATTCGACTGTGGATCCGGCTGGCCCAGCTTCTGGACGCCCGCCGAGGAAGGAGCCGTCCAAAGTGAACGCGACGAACGCTATGGCATGGTGCGCGATGAAGTGCTCTGCAGCCAATGCGGCGGTCATCTCGGCCATGTGTTCAATGATGGTCCGCAACCCACCGGTCTGCGCTATTGCATCAACAGTGTCGCGCTGGAATTCAAACCCAAAGAATAACGCCCAAACTCGAACCCCGTAAATCACAAGGCCGGGATTCGCGTCCCGGCCTTGCTGCTTCAAAAAACAATTAGCGTGTTACTCCGGTGCTTCCATCGACACGAAGGTCATGATCGCAACCACCGCACCGGCGGGGTCACGGATAACCGAGAAGCGGCCCATCCCGGGAATGTCGGTGGGAGGCATGATGATGCCACCTCCCAGCGATTCAACCTGGGCCGCGGCGGCATCCACATCCTCCACCGCGATATAGCCGAGCCAATGCGGCGGCACCTCGCCCCAGTCGGGACCGATCTTCATCATGCCCGCCATCTGCGTGCCGTTTCTCGAAAAGACAATGTATGTGCCATCAGGCATGGGCATCTCGCTGGCCTCCCAGCCGAGAAGTGTCCCGTAAAATGCCTTGCAGGCCTCGGGATCGGTTGTGGCGAGTTCATTCCAGGCAAACGAGCCAAACTGCGGGAGCTGTTGTTCCGCCATGCATCCTCCGAAGTGAATATGGTGAGAGATGGAAAAAACCAGATTGAAATTTACGAAACTCTGCCTACGTGGTTGCAAAAAAATCCGCTTCGCGACGTAACGGGACGGGGTAAAAATTTGTCTCTCCCTTGGCCGCGATCGCTGAAGTATTTTCTGAAGCGACCGGCTTAACATTTTTCCCTTCAATTTCTTGCAGGTCCCTCGCTTTGCTGTTTACATGCTGCCAAAAATTTCATATACTTCGACCTGACCTGCTGCCGAACTGTGTTTCCCCACATACACGCCTGAACGCATGATGGTACGCTACATTTGTTCCGTCCTTCTCGCAGTGTTGTTCTTCCAAGCCGCCCCGGCGCAGCCAACGCTGACCTTCAAGCGTGTGGAAGTTCAGTATCCGAAAATTCGCCTCGCCTATAAAGTCACCTGCAACGGACAATTCGCAACCAACGTCACACCACAGCATTTCGAGGTGTACGAGAATGGTCTGCTTGTCAAGGATGCGACGCTCTGGTGTCCCCCCGATCCGGATTGTTGTGTCTCTGTCGCGCTCGTGCTCGACCGCTCTGGCAGTATGGCCGGGGAAAAACTGGATCGCGTGAAGGGCGGCGCCGCCGCCTTCGTCGCGCAAATGAATCCCGACGGCCAACCCTGCGACGAAGCCGCCATCGTCTCCTTCGCCGAAGATGTGACACTCGATATGAAAATGACCACACACAAAGGCCAACTGCTCGGTGCCATCAACGCGATGGAATCCTACGGATGGACGGCGGTGTGGGACGCCACGGCTGTCGGCATTCAGGAATTGGCGAATTCCGGGAAAAATCGCTGCAAGGCCGTCGTGGTGCTCACCGACGGTGGCGACAATCGCAGCCAGTACTTCCTCACCGTGCAGGCGGTGATGCGCTTCGCGCAACTCCAGGGAGTGAAAGTGTACACCATCGGCTATGGTCTGGAACAGGGCGGACCCGAAGAGGCCAACCTACAACTTCTGGCGCAGGGCACCGGCGGACAGTACTACTATTCGGCCGATGGAACGGATCTCGCCACGATTTATGCCTCGATCAAACAGTCCGTGAAAGAGGCATTTCAGGAATGTTACATCGACTATGAATCCACCTGCCCCGACGGCACCATGCGCACGGTGGAATTGCGCCTGAAGAATTTCTGCGGCGGCAATGCGGTGGCCACGCGTACCTATATCGCGCCGCTGGACCGCAATGCCTTCAAAAGCGTGCGCTTCCGCGCGGGCGACGCCGACGTGGGCGCCACACGCGAAGTCATTGTCCCGATCACTCTGGAAACCGCGGTCAACGAGGTGTTCAGCAAATCCGATGTCACCATCGGCTACGACCGCAACCTGATGCAACTCCTCAATGTGTCCACCACGGGGACGATTCTCGATGGCCGCGCGGTCACGTATCAACATGCGGGCTCCGCGGTGATCGTGCATATTGAGGAACATATTCCAATGAATCAGCAACCGGGAGTGCTGTTCTATTTGCACTTCCGTACCGCCGATGTTTCGTCGATGACCTACGCCTCCGTGCAAATCCTCGATTGGGCGTTCCAGGCCTATTGCCTCTATCCCGAAACCATGCACGGCATCGTCCGCATCCGTCCGCGCGAACCCATTCTCGATTGCTACGCGAGCGTTCCCGGTTCGTTGAACTGGAATGATCAGGATAAACGCTACGAGCCGAATCCCTTCGACGTGTCCGTCACCGTCACCAACTCGGGAACACGCGAAGCGCGCAACGTCCGCGCTTTCCTTGTGGTGGATACGAATATTGTCAAATTCGTCACTCCGCAAACTCCGGCGCAGCTTCTCTCGCCATCGGTGATTCAGCCCGGCGCGTCTGTCACAGCCACGTGGACGCTCCTCGCCGTCAAGCAAAAAGATCTCGATTCCATTGGCATCTATTTTTCCGTCATGGCCGATAGCTACGCGCCTTTCGCCTGCTGGAGCCGCGTGCTGATCGATCCCGCACTCAGTTCGGCCATCGCCTGCGACATCAGCGCGCCCGACACGGTCTATTTCCGCGAGCAGTACTACGAGCCCGAGGAATTCGATATCACAGTG
>JAMIQH010000149.1:0-5281 GCA_035914695.1 Bacteroidota bacterium
TGGAGCATGAGAGTACGTTGCTGTGGACATCGACGTCGGGCGTCGCAGCGGTATCATACCGCGACATCGCGCCGCGGCAGGCGCTGGATCTGCGCTGGCATCCGGTAACGGATAACACGCTGCATCTCACACATGCCATCGACCGGCTGTACCTGCGGCAGAATTTCTCCTGGGGAACGTTCATGCTCGGCAGGCAGCGGATACAGTGGGGCACGGGGCGCGTCTGGAATCCCACTGACCTGTTCCATCCCCTCAATCCGGCGGCCTACGACAAAATCGAGAAGGACGGCGCCGACGCTTTCACCGCGAAATTCCATCTGGGCGATTTCACCGATGTGCAGTTCGTCTACAATTTCCGTCCGGCCATGGACAGTGCGAATGTGGGCGCACGCTTCCGTACGAATGTGGAGGAATTCGATCTCTCCGCCATGGCCGGGTATTTCGACCGCCGCGCTGTGCTGGGCGCGGATATGGCGGGCAATGCCTTTGGCGCCGGTGTGCGCGCGGAAGTGCTGTGGATGGATGAGAGTCGCGCGGGGCGCGGGAATGATTTCGTGCGCTATATCCTTGGCATGGATTATCAAATCTCCGCCGAGCTGTATTTGGTGATGGAATATTTCCGCAACGGCGAAGGCGCCGCCCGCACAAGCGATTATGATCTGGGGCGTCTGTATCTGGGAGAAATCGTACAACTTGCCCGGAGCTACCTGTATCTCGGCGGCGGCTATCAATTGCATCCATTGCTCTATGCCACCGGCGGTGTGAATTTCAACTTGAACGATAACAGCGCATTCGCGCAGGCGTCGGTGATGTGGTCCACGGGCGACAACAGCGCCGTGCATGTCGGCACATTGCTGCCCGTTGCGGATACGGGCGACGAGTATTGGTATTATCCCGCCTCCGTGTATGTGCGGGGCGAATTCCATTTTTAAACGGGGCGCGTGGTCGAAGCGGATTCGGGACGAAACGGGCTCTAAAGCGAAGCGGTGGGTAAGGATGGATGTCACTTCGGGAGCATATCCGTCGGTCACGTACACTGCCGCACACGTGGAGAATAGTCCATCCGTATCCGGACGCCCTGCCCGCCACAAGATCGAGCCTCTCAGGAATGCGCGGCAACCGCTGTGGGGTGTTGCCTCATTGCATGGCGTCGGCTACCTTGAGGGCATCACATCGTGCACCTTTGACGGAGGAAACCGTGAGCGAACAAATCCGTGCGGTAGTGGCGGGAGTGGCGTTGTCGCCGCATGCACCGTTGATTGCCATTGCCGCCGCCGCCATTGCCGAACGCCTGAACGCGCGTCCCGTGTACGTGCATGCGGGCGAAGAGTCGGAACTCAAGCGGGAAAAGCTCGAGCAGCTTCTGCGCATGGCGGGGATTCCGGAGAATCACGATCTACTCATCCAGGATGTGGATCCCGTTGACGCGGTGATCGACACGGCGGCGCGCTACGATGCCGCAATGATCGTGGCCGGCGCGCAGGAGGAAGAGGGCATGTTGCAGCGCATCGTGGGCAGTGTGGCGCGTCGCATTGCGCGCAAAGCCGAGTGTCCGGTGTTGCTGCTTCCACTGCAAGTGCAGGGTTTGCCACGATTCGAACGCGTGGTGGTGGGCGCACGCTTCGACGACGATATCGCTCCGGTGCTGGCCTATGTCACCACGCTGCTGCGGGCCATGGGCGTGCGGGCCTTTACCATCGTGCAGGAAGTGGGCTTTGTGAACCGCCTCACCGCGCGTTATGCCAGCGACGAGGAGCGCGAGGAGTTTGAGAACGATCAGCGACGGATTTTGATGGACTATCTCTCGGTGTTCGATTTGAGCGGTTTTACCGTGGATGTGGATGTGCTGGAAGAAAGCGCCGAGGGCGTGGCCAGCGTGGATTACGCGCGCTCGGTGGGAGCGGATTTGCTGGTGTTTCAGGCGCCGTCGCGCTCGCTCACGATTTGGGATCGCCTGTTCACGCACCCCGCGGAATCGGTGCTGACCAGTCTGCCGTGCAGTATGTTGCTATTCCGCGCCGAACAGTTGCGGGACGCGGAGCAGTGAGGCGCCTATGACGCATACCGAACTGACGGCATTCTTCCTCGCATTGGCCCTGTTGCTGCTTGCCGCGCGCGTACTGGGCGAGCTGGCGCGCGCATTGAATCTCCCCGCCGTGCTGGGCGAGTTGCTCGCAGGCGTGCTGTTGGGTCCCACCGTACTCGGGGCCTTCGCACCACAGACATTTTCAACACTCTTCCCCGACACGCCGGGTTTTACAGCAGCATTGCAGGCGGTGACCACGCTCGGAATCACGCTGTTTCTGATGGTGGCGGGCATCGAGGTGGATTTGTCTTCCATCCTTCGACAGGGCAAGGCCTCGGTGGTGATCAGCGTCTTCGGGATGGTGATACCCTTCGCGGTGGGATTCGGAAGCGCGGCTCTTTTTCCGGAAACCTTTGGCCTGGGCGCCGGTACCGAACCGTTGTACTTCGCGCTGTTTCTGGGCACGGCACTGTCGATCACGGCGCTGCCAGTGATCGCAAAGATTCTGATCGACCTGAACATGTACCGCTCGGATCTTGGCATGATACTGATCTCGGTGGCGGTGATCAACGATCTGGTGGGGTGGTTGCTTTTTGCGACCATTCTCGGGTTGATGCAGGCGGCGTCCACCGAAAGCGTGGGCATCGGCATGACCGTACTGATGACTGTAGGATTCACGGTGCTGATTCTTACCGTGGGTCGTTTCATCATCGACTCCATTCTCCCGCGCCTCCAGGCGTACACCTCCTGGCCGGGGGGAGTGCTGGGTTTCGCCGTGGTGGGCGGTCTGCTCGCGGCGGCCTTGACGGAGTGGATCGGCATTCACTCCATACTCGGCGCCTTCATGTTCGGTGTGGCTCTGGGCGATTCCACGCATCTGCGGGAAAAGACGCGGCAAATCCTGGATCACTTCATCTCCTTTATTTTCGCGCCGCTGTTTTTCGCATCCATCGGGTTGCGCGTCAATATTGTGCAGCACTTCGATCTGAGTCTGGTGCTGCTGGTATTGCTCATCGCCAGTGTGGGTAAAATCGTTGGCAGTATTATCGCCAGCAAGATCATGGGGTTCACCGATCGCGAATCCCTTTCCATCGGCATGGCGATGAATGCGCGCGGCGCCATGGAAATCATTCTGGCCTTGCTGGCATTGGAAGCGGGCTTGATCGACGAACGTATGTTCGTTGCTTTGATCATCATGGCCATGGTCACCTCGTTGGTTGCCGGACCTGCCATGCAGTGGATCATGGGTAACAAGCGGTTGCCGCGACTGATTGACGCGCTTTCCTCGAAATCGTTTATTCCCGCGCTCAAAGCCGCAACGCGCGAGGATGCGATAACGGAGCTGTCTGCCGTGCTGTCCGCCAGTAGTGGCGTGCCACGCGAGGTGATTTGCCAAAAAGCGCTCGAACGCGAGCGCACCATGTCCACAGGTATTGGACACCGTGTGGCGATACCCCATGCGCGTGTGGAGGGCATTACCGCGCCCATCGTGGCGCTCGGTCGTTCACACGAGGGCATCGACTTCGATGCTCCCGATGGCAAGCCCGCACGTGTGGTGATGCTGGTGCTCACGCCCAAGGACGATTTCCAGGTGCAACTGCAACTACTTGCGGATATCGGGCGGTTATTCCGCTCCGACCGCCTCGTGGATAGACTGCTCCGCGCGCAGAATTTCGTTGAATTGCTGGCTCTGCTCAAAAGCGAAGAGGAGCGTGCAGTCGCCGCCACGGAGTAGCATCGGCTCCGCCTCGGGTGGAGTCCCGTTTGATGGGCAGAGACCGAATCAGTACATTTCGCCGTATTTATCATACCTCAAGCAGGATGGAGCTTCATGGCCCGCAGTACCGGTTCAGCTACTACTTCCAAAACGTCCGAAATTGCTCGCTCCAGGCGCATTCGCCGCATCGCCATCAACACCGGCGGTGGTGATGCACCCGGCCTCAACGCGGTGATACGCGCCGTGACCATAGGCGCGGTGCGACGCGGTTGGGAAGTGGTGGGCATTCGCGATGGTTACAACGGATTGCTCATGCCCGAAGAATTTGCTGATGGCGGCTTGATACCGCTTACCATGGAGAGCGTGCGAGGCATCACCCATCTCGGTGGCACTATTCTTGGCACAACCAACAAAGGCAATCCCCTCACCTTTCCTATTACCAACGCTGACGGTACAGTGACCACGGTGGATCGCAGCAAGGAAATCGTCCGGGCTTGCCGCAAGCAACGTATCGATGCCGTGGTGGCCATAGGCGGCGACGGCTCGCTGAGCATAGCCAAGGCGCTGCATGGCCACGGTCTGCGCATCGTGGGTGTTCCGAAGACTATCGACAACGATCTCGATAAAACCGTTTCGACCTTTGGTTTCGATACCGCGGTGAGCTTCGCCACCGAATGCCTCGATCGCTTGCATTCCACCGCGGAAGCGCATCGACGCATCATGGTGGTGGAAGTCATGGGCCGCTACGCCGGATGGATTGCTTTGAACTCGGGTGTGTCGGGTACGGCCGATGCGATACTGATTCCCGAAATTCCTTTCGACATCAAAAAAGTAGCTGAGAAAACCCGTGATCGCCTGCGGGAAGGCAAGAAATTTTCCATCGTCGTGGTGGCCGAAGGTGCCACGCCCAAGGATGGCGAGCGCAGCGTTTTGGAGCATGAAATCGGCCGTGCCGAGCGTCTCGGCGGGGTCGGTGAACAGGTGGCCAAGCAGTTGCAGGACTTGACCGGGCAAGAGGCGCGGCATGTGGTGCTCGGACACTTGCAGCGCGGCGGCACGCCCACAACCTTCGACCGGCTGCTCTCGCTGCGCTTCGGCGCAGCCGCCGTACGCGCACTGGAGGAAGGACAGAATGGTGTGATGGTGGCGCTGGATCCACCGACGGTACGGTATGTGCCGTTGGAACTTGCCACGCGACGCATGAAAGTGGTACCGTTGGATTGCGATACCATACTCACGGCGCGGGATCTGGGGATCTGTTTTGGCGATTGAACGCGTCACGTCGATCGCGGTTTTCGGGCGAAATATCGCACCGTGCCAACCGCGAGGATGAGGGCGATTTACAGGAGCACGCATGGCCGAATCTTTCATTCCGCTGGAATTCACCCATCTCGACGAGGAGCAGCAGCGCACCGCGGCGACGGCGTTTTTTGAACGCATGCGCACACGCCGTTCGGTGCGTCATTTCTCCAGCGATCCCGTACCGCTGGATATCATCTCCACCTGTATTCGTGCGGCGGGAACGGCCCCATCCGGTG
>JAMIQH010000150.1:0-15164 GCA_035914695.1 Bacteroidota bacterium
GCCACTTCGGTAGTGATACTGGCCTTTGTAATTGATCGGATACGGATAGGCGTCGACACGAATCTCAATGAGTTCGAGTTTCTTTTCCGTCTGACGACGAACATCCACCATGATACCGAGAACATCGCGGATCTTGTTGGGTAGATCCTCGAGCAGCTTTTTCGCATCCTTGACGCCGACAGCTTTGCCTTGATCATCTCGCCCGATAACGAGAGTGCCGCCGTCCGCATTCGCGAATCCACAAATCCATTTCAGATACTCATCCCGCCAGGATTCCTTCCATTCAAGCATCTGATTCTCTTTCCTCTTGTCCTTTTCAGACATGACTACGGCTCCATATTCAATTGTGCTGCATCCGGGCTTGGTCAATTCCGCTACAGTATGCTGCGGAGATAACCGTCAGCCCTTCACCGCGTCGATCAACTTCGTAAAATTCTCCTCCACAACCTTGGCGAAGTCGGCCTGCATGTCGTACATGTCGGTGAACTCGGCGAAGGCCCAGCGGCCGAAGGAGCGGAGGTTGTTGACGCCGGGAATCCAGTAGGAGTCCATCGTGGCCTTTTTCTCCTTGGCATCCTCGCGGCGGTAGCCCTTGATCTCCACCACAAGATGCAGCGGGTCGTCGGGGCCGTGTCCATCGTCGACGAGCACGATGAAGTCGGGCCGGTAGCGGCGGGTCTCCGCCGCGAAGCGATACGGCACTTCGAAGCCCAGGGCGTGATTCTTCGTGTAGGCGATCACCTTGGGATGCGCCTCGGCCACGCGGCAGAATTCGCCTTCCCAGTCGCTGTCGAGAATGACCCAGTTGACATGATTTTTCGGAGGCGGTCCTCCGGTATGCCAGCGCAGTTCGCGCGACGTGGAGAAGCGCACATGCGCTGTCGAGCCCTCGGGGTTGTAGGGATCGAGCAGCGCCTTGATGGGCTTTGTGCCCTCGAAGGCATTGGTGATGGCGGCGGTGATGCGTCCGCAGGCCTCGTCGGCGAGTTGGCGGTAGAGCAGTTGCGCGGGATAAGTGCCGCCTTTGCATTGCAGGCAGGTGTCGAGCCACTGTCCGGTGATGCGCTTGAGCTGTCCGAACAGATGCAGCTTCGGCTCCTCGCCGGGGTCGCGGAATTTCGTGAGCAGCAAATGCTTGGCGAGTTCGAAGCGCACCGTCGCAATGCGCACGTGCTCCAGGCGGCGGACGTTGAGATCCACGCCCTCGCCGATAATGCCGGCGTCACGCACCTCGGTCGGGCCCACCTGCTCGGGAGTGAGCACGTAGCGGTGATCGTCGTTGAATTTGGCCGCGAGTTTTTCCTCGGGCAATTCCGTGCGATAGCCCTCGACGCGGGGGAAGCGGATTTCCAGATGGTCGCGCTCGGGTCGCAGCGCCTGCACCTGAATCACCGGCCGCACGGGCTGGGGCTTCGGATCGATGGGTTGCGTGGCGAAGTTGAAGGGCACACCGAAAATATCGGCGTATTCCGCATCGAGCAGCTTGTCGCTGTTGAGTTCGTAGGAGTAGCGGCGCAGCGCGCGGCCCACCACTTGTTCGCAGAGCAGTTGCGTGCCGAAGGCGCGTATGCCGAGAATATGCGTGACGTTGTTCGCATCCCAGCCCTCGGTGAGCATGGACACGGAGACCACGCAGCGGATATTCGCCCCCAGCGTATCCGCTTTGCCCACCGTGTTCATGGCCTCGCGCAGCAGATCCTTGTCGCTGAGATTGTTCGCCATGTCCACATTGCCCGTGCGCGCGATGATTTCGCGGCGGAAGCGTTCGATTTCATCCGCCGCGAGCCGACGGAAGTTATCGTCGAGTGCCTCGTCCGATTCCAGTTGCTCCGAATCGATGAGCAGCGTGGGCGGGCGGCCCAGCGGATTGCCATCATCGTCGAAGTTGCGGAAGAGCGGGAAGCGCCCCTGGGTGAACAGCGTATCGCCTTTATCATTCTCGCGCGTGAAGCCGGAGATGTAGTCGAAGACGAGTTTCGAGATCGCGGTATTCTGGCAGACGAAAATGAAGCAGGGGGGAACGGGGATGTCCGCCTGCTGCCACAGCGCGAATATTTTCTCATAGTGGCCGTACAGCGCCTCCATGGCCGTGACCAGGCGCGCGGGCAGTTTCAGCGGATCGAGATCGCCGTCGGTGCCGCGACCCTTGCGCGGCATGTCCTTGCGGATATGCTCCCACAGATTGCGGTACATCGGCATATCGCTGCCGGGAATATTTTGCGCCACCGGCACGCGCGGCAATTTCACGATGCCGCATTCGATAGCATCCATGAGGGAGAAATCGGACATTGTCCACGGAAACAGCGTGCCTTCCCTGTACCCGGAGCCACTGAGGAAAAACGGTGTGGCGGAGAGGTCCACCACGCGCGAGAGGCCGAGCGTGCGTTGCACCGCTTCGAGACCCGAGATCCACACGCGGGCGGCCTCGCGGTTCTTTTCCGCTTCCTGCCGCTCCTCGCCTTTGAGATCCTGATCCTCCGCGCCGTCGGGTTTTTCGCGATAGCAGTGATGCGCTTCGTCGTTGATCACGAGGATATTCTTCATGCCCATCAGCTCGGGCATGACGCGTTGAATCATCTGTCCATCGGTTTCCAGCGTTTGCGGCGCCTCGCCGCGGCGGCCTTGCAGCAATTGGCGGCCGCCTTTCGAGATGTCGAGTCGTTCCCGCAGCTTGAAGGCGTGGAAATTGGTGATCACGATTTTCGCGCGCTGCATTTCCTCGCGCAGATCGGCCGGCACCAATTCCCGCGTTGCGTAATAATTATCCGGATCATTCGGATACAGCACGCGCAGGCGATCACGAATCGTGAGTCCCGGTGCAACGATCAGGAAGCCACGGGTGAAATGCTTGCTGCCCGGACGGCGCACCGCGTTGATTGTTTGCCATGCGATGATCATGGCCATGACGGTAGTCTTGCCAGCGCCGGTGGCGAGTTTCAGCGCCAGGCGCGCGAGGCCGGGATTCGCGCCCATGTTGGCCGCGTCCAGATGCCGGAGCATGTCCTTGCCCGCCTTGGAGGACGGAGCCACTTCCGTGAGCCAGATGATCGTTTCCACCGCTTCGATCTGACAGAAGAAGGGCCGATAGTTGTTGAAGGCGTGGTGGCGCCAGTGGCGCAGCAGTCGGGCTGTTTCCGGCGTCACACCCCAGTCCTTTTCCGGCGTTTCGCGCCAGCGCTGCACCAGCGATCGCATTGTATTGATCGTTGTCGCGAGCAAGTACTTCTGCTCGTCGGTGGAGATCTCTTTCACCTCGCCGAAGAGCAGATCCTCCTGCGTGGCCTTTGCCGACGTGCCTGTCGTTTTCTTCGGCTGTGGAATCGGCGTCACGAAATCCGCCGGCCTGCGTGTTTCCAGCAGCTTCTGTGTTGGCTGGCCGTCCTTGTCCAACTCCCAGTGCCGCCGCGGGTACTCGTACGGCGAGTTCAGAATCGGCTGTTCATAGAACTTGTTGCTCACGCTCAAGTCCCTCCTGTCACGGTAAAAACGATCATGGGAACAGATGATGCCTCATGAAAAGCTGCGACCATCGAGGTCCACGAACCGGGGTCGATTGCTTCCCCTACCACGTTCTCCTTTATCGTTTGAATAATACTGCGGAAGCCGGTAAATGTCAACGATAGGGGAGGGTGTGGAGGCACAGCAGCGCGATCGAGCTGCTACGGGCGCCAGGATCATTGCCGGAGCGGAGCGGAATTGACAGAGGGGAAAACCACAGATTGCGCAGATATCACACGGATTAGCACAGATTTGTATTATTGAATCTGTGGAAATCGAGTCGCGATCCGGGTGATCTGTGGTTTTTCGATTTCGATCGGTCGCTTGCACGCGCGATACGTCGCGTACGGCGCCGGGATGTGGATTGGCGGCTGGAAAAGGTGTACGACAGAATGGCTTGGAGACGAGAGCGAATCAGCCCTATATTTGATCAATGCTTGGATATTCCAGCGCGGACAGTACGGAACAGAACAGGCGAGCGATGGAGTTGAGCATTCAGGACATTCCGTCAGCCATTGACAATTCTCAGACTGTGGAGAAATGTTGGAAAAACCTGAAGAATGTACACAGTCCGTTACATTACTGCGGAGTCGAGAATGAACTACGATATAAAAATACTGGGCGAGACTGATGACAACGGGATGTTGGAATTTGATCGACTGAACCTGTTGACAA
The DNA here is from genome assembly GCA_035914695.1 of Bacteroidota bacterium. GTDB lineage: Bacteria > Bacteroidota > Ignavibacteria > SZUA-365 > SZUA-365 > JAOSJT01. Next base: position 4,174 of record JAMIQH010000150.1, read on the forward strand.
CATCCACGAAAGACATTGCCACCAAAGCATTGATGTTGCGGTTGCGGGGATACAGTGACATCGTTCCCGACAAGAAGCTGAAACAAGCGTTGGCGATGCGATTGCAAAGCATCTCGGTGAACAGCCAGGACGGAATTTCGCTGACAATTGATTGTTCCAATTTTTTGAAAACAATTACGGGGCTTCAATTGGAAATGTTTAAACCACGGGAAGAAGTCTTGCAATTGACCCCCATGGCATTGGTTATTCAATCGTTTCAAACAGCCCTGGATGATGCGCATGAAGAAGCCGATCTTGACAAGCCACTCTTGCGATCGTTGATGAGCTTCAGGAAAAACTTCGTCAACGGCAACGAAATATTTTGTTTCGCAAACCGGGGAACGGTTGCGGAAGTTCGGTTGACACGCGAAGATTTTCGAAAAATCAGGCTGTTGGAAGATAGCATACCTGAGCCGAGAAAGGTAATTGTCAACGGTCAGTTGGATGAAATGAAAGTCTCCAAAGGTAAGCTCGGCTCGCAGACGGCGCAAGGTCTTGTGAACGTTGTTGCCAACGATGCGCTCATTATCCAGAACATTATCGGGTTCATGGGGAGGGAAGTAACAATCACGGGCATGGCGCATTACAAGCCCAATGGGCAATTGAGCTTTGTGGAAATCCAGGAATACCGTGCGCCAGGTGCACGAGATGCATTTTTCTCCAAAAAGCCGGTGGCAATGTCTGCTCGCCAACAATTGCTGTTTCAAGCCAAACAGAAAAAGTCACCATCGCTTGCGGCGCTGAAAAGTATGGCGGGCTTGCTGAAAGATGAGATTAGTGATGAGCAATTTCAGGAAATGCTAAGAGACGCACGCGGATGAAAAATATTGTAGTTGACACCTGTGTGATCATTAATATAGTGAAAGATTCAACAACAGGGAAGAGGTGTATCGAGGAACTTGAAAGGCATGACGAGCCGGTTAATATCATTGTTTCGGTTGTGACCATGGCGGAATTAGCATCTTTTATCGCGCAAAACGGCTGGGGTAAACCCAAGCTCGAAAAACTCGATGCACTTCTGGAAGAAATTACAATTATTGACATATCCAATGCCGATCAATTATTGATCGATTCGTATTCTTACATAGATGCATACTCGAAACGAAAGACGGTGGATAAGAGCGGAAAGCTTCTCAATGGGTCGGCAAAAACGATGGGGAAGAACGACCTCTGGATAGCAGCGACGGCATATTCGCTTGATGTTCCCCTCCTGACAACCGACGGTGATTTCGATCACTTGAATCAGACGATAATGGACATTTATAAAATAGCGTAATTGAATGTGCTGAGCCGCAATAGAGCATGTTCATCGTTGTCGGAGCGGGGCGGAATTTACAGAGGGGGAAAACCACAGATAGCACAGATTACGCACAGATTATCACAGATTCATATTATTGAATCTGTGGAAATCAGTGAGTAATCTGAGTTATCTGTGGTTTTACTAATTCAGCGGGATGCGTACAAGCGCGCATCACTCTCCCCCGGGCCACTCGCCTTGCTTGCGCAATCGCGGTTCCAGCCCGTAGCGGGTCAGCCAGGCGCGCGTTTCATCGGCGCCGCGGCGGAGTACGGGCAGGGTGGGGTGATTGGCGAGCGCGTGGGTGAGAATGGAGACCACGGCGGCGGCCTCGGAGAGATAGCGCTTGTTGACGAGATCGAAGGTGTCGCCGAAATCGTGATAGGTTTCCACCATTTCCTTGTCCAGATGCCCGAGCGGCGTGATGGTGGGAATGCCCGCGATCATGAAGGGCTGATGGTCGCTGTTCGTCCAGGGTTGATTCATGATGCCGCGCGACATGTCAAAGCCGCGCAACCCGGCGGCGAGATCCGCCAGCACGGGCACGAGATGATCGCTGCCCATGGCGTTGAAGCCGCGCGGCGAACCCGTCATGTCCATGTTGATCATGGCGGCGATGGCTTCGTCGGCGTGCATTTGCACATATTTGCGCGCGCCCCAGAGACCCATTTCCTCGCCGTTGAACCACACCAGCTCGATGCTGCGCTCGTTGGATGGCGCGAGCGCGCGGAGTATGCGCGCCACATCAAACAGTATCGCCGTGCCCAGACCGTTGTCGATGCTGCCCTGACCCACATCCCAGGAATCGAAATGCGCGCCGACCACGATTTTCTCCGGGCGCGTGCCGGGCAGCGTGCACACAACATTGGCGCTCTCCACCGGCAGACAATGCGACTCGGTGCTGATGCGCATGCGCACCGGCACTCCGCGCGTGAGCAGGCGGCGCAGCCGTTGGCCTTCCTCCCAGGTGAGACTGTAGGCGGGGATGGCGGCGGGCGCGCCGTGGAAATTGCTCATGCCCGACAGCGTCATGCGGCCCTTTTTGTCATTGATAAAAAGAATGGCCCGCGCCCCGGCCTTGGCGGCGTTGGCGATGGCCTCGGCACGAAGCAATTCCTCGCGACCGGACAGCGCTTCCTGCGTGACCAGCGCCACGGCGCCGTTCACGCGCAGCGAATCGAAATCCCCGGCATAGCCACGATTGCCCCAGGCCAAAGCCGCCTCGAAGGCGGGCGTGCGGTCCACATAGCCCAGCGCCACCGCGCGGAACACGCGCTCCGACGGCTCCAGCATGCGCACCTCGTCCTTGCCACGCACCCAGCCGGGCACGGTGAAGCGCTCCAGCCGCGGCTCCAGGCCGTGCTTGCGGAGTTCCTCCATGAGTATGCGCATGCCGAGTTCGTTCTGCGCCGAGCCGATCCAGCGTCCGCCCGCTTCGTCGCTGAGACGCATCAGCATGTCGTAGGAGGCATTGTCGAGAAAAGCCGAGCCGGCCATGCGCTGCCGCAGTTCGGTGGATTGACCACAGGCGACGTGGACGAAGACGAGGGCGACGACGAGGAAACGCAGAGTGGATTTCATGGACACTGCCATTAGCTGTGGTGACGAATACCCCCGCCAAGGCGGAGTGCGGGAATTACTATGCACGAATCACGCGCCGACAGGCGTGGTTTTGAGTTTGCCCGCCATCCAGCGGCGCGCGAGTATCAGGCCCAAGGGACTCGCCATGGCGATGGCGCCGTAGATCAGCCAGAGCATTTCGGTATTGCCCGGCGCATCGGCGGGGCAATAGGCCGAGAGCATGTAGCCGGAATACAGACTGGTCAGCACCTTGGTCAGAAACCAGGGAAATTGCGCGATACCCATGTACTGCGCCGTTTTGCCCTCGGGCGCGAGTTCGGCGGCGAGCTGCAGGAAGCGCGGCTGCCACAGGGACTCGCCCACGGACATGAGCACGATATAGGCGAAGAGAAAGCCCACACTGGGACCGAGCGCCAGGAAAAAGGTGGGCGCTGCCATCACCGCCGTGCCGATGATCATCATGCGGTACACATCCACGCGGCTGGTGAGGGCCGTGGCGATGGGCGTGAGGATGAAAATGAGCAAGGGATTGATGTTGACAAAAAATTCCATGTTGTCCGCCACCCAGCCGGGGTAGGAGCGATCCACGTACATGGGCATGGTGAGCCATTGATGCGCGAACAGCGTTTGCACGGGAATGAGGACGAAGATAAAGAAGGAGAACTTCACATCGCGCAACGGATGCTCGCGCAGCCAGCGGCGCAGCTCGAAGGGTTCGCGCGGGGCTTTCGCATCGGTGGGTGCGGCTGTGGGAGCAGCCGAGGAGGAGGCCGCAACGGCTTTGCGCGTGGTGATGATCACGATGGCCAGGACGCTCAGCACCGTGAGGCCGGTGTAGAGCCAGAATACGCCGCGAATTCCGAAGGCGCCGCGCAGTTGCGGCGACACCAGACCCGGCAGGAAGGCGCCGAGGTTCATCAGCGCGTAGAGCATGGCGTAGCCCATGGCGGCGGATTTCTCATTGGTGAATTTCCGCACCGCCGAATACGAGGCCGGCATGTACATGCCATAGCCCAGCACCACGAGCAACACACCTCCGAGCACGGCGAAGAACATCGGAGAACCCACTCCCATACCGCCGAACACCTGCGAGGCCGACAGCAGCAGGCGGCCGAACACCATGAGCGACAGCGAAACAATCAGCGCGAGGCGCACGCCCCAGCGGTCGGCCAGCTCGCCGAAGAAAAACATTGCCAGCGTGATGCCGCCGGTCAGTCCGCCCAGCACCCAGCCCGCCTGCACATCGCTCAGCCCCACATCCTCGTTGAGGTGTATGGCCAACAAGGTGAGTATGCCGAAATAGCAGAGACCTTCGAGAAAATATGCCAGGTTCACTCCCCACAACGCGCGCGGGGCGATGATGACATACTTGAACGGATCGATGATTTCGCGGAGGGGATTGGGTCGGTCGGTGGAGGTGTTCATGCCGTGTGCGCTGGTGAGCGGTGGAAAGGTCCATGCCAATATACGGAATTCACCGCTGCGTGTCGTTGCCTGTTTGCATGCGTTTCCGTACAATGCGGAGCACACTTTCAGGAGTTTCCATGACACGTCTTCGTTTCTCTTCACTCGCCGTCGTTCTCGTCACGCTCGTCGCTTTGTCGGCCTGCTCCGAGGATCCGCCCGGCGTGCGCGTGCGCAACGACTACAAGAACAAGGTCAACGTGCAGCTCCAACCCGCCGTGGGATCCACCATCAACATCAACGATGTGCAGACCGGCGTGACCACGGTGGGACAAGATGTGGCCGAGGCCGAATGGACCGCTTCCGCCACCGTGCAATCGAGCAGCGCGGAACCCACTGCGACGTTCAAAACGACGAATGACAATATCTATACCGTGGTGATCACCAACACCGAACCGCCCAGCATGCAGGTGCAGGTGGAAGAGAAGTAAGCGACTCGGGCCTCCGGAATACCGCCGGTTGCCGAGAACATGCCTTGTCCCGAGAGGCGCAAGGGCCATCGGGGCAATAGCCGAGTGCAGGTCACGCCTCCGCATCACGTTTGATCCGGGGGCGTGCGCGTTTCGCTACTGCACGGGAATCCAGAGGGAGATTTTCAACGCGAGGAAATTGTCGCCGGGGCTGTCGAAGGAATCCAGCAACCGCCTCGCGCCGATACGGGCGGAGGTGAGTTCGTAGCCCGAGCGATTCTGCTGCCAGACGAGGTAGAGCGTGCTGCCGCGCAGCCACTCCCAGCGCAACACCACATTGCTGCGGAAGGAGAGAATGTTGAAATCCAGGCGGGGAATATCGAAGCGCTCGCCGCCATCCACCACACTGTAACGCAACCCATCTTCGGCCAGAGCAATGCTCGTGCCGTCCTCGCCGTAGCGCCGCAACGCCAGGGCGCCCGCTTTCGACAATTCTCCGAAGTCCAGATAGGCGCCGCTCGCCGCGAAGGGCTCGGCGTACAGTTCCAGCGTGAGGTCGGGTGTGAACGCGTAGTTGAGGCGCAGGCGCAGCGACAGGGTGGAGCGGTCGATGGTGGAGAAAATGTAGCGCGCGCCAAAGGTGTTGACGCCGCCGCCCGCAACGGTGGCCACATACTGGCGCGTGTTGAATTCGCGCACATAGCTCGGTTCGGCATACAGCTGCCAGCGGCCCTGCGCGCGCAAGCTCACACTGCCGTCGAAAGACCAATTCCAGGAATCCACTTCGTCGGCGAAGGCGGAGAATGTGCCGCTCCATCCGAAGTCCTCGGCGCTGTTGTTCTGCACGCTGGCCGAGCCGCTCCATGCCTCGCCGGTTTGCATCAGCGGACCGCCGCGCGTGAGATCGTCGCTGTTGCCGCGCGGCGCGTAGTACAGGGCCGCGGAGGCATTCCAGAAGTTGAGCGTGGTGGCTTGCAAGGTGAGGCCGAGATTCGTGTACTGCCGTGTCCCCCCGAAATTCCATCCCGTGGCGTGATACAACTCCAAGCTCCAGCGGTGCAGCAGAGAAGAGGGGACGGTTTCGCGATAGCGGAGGTAGTTGGTGGCCTCGATATCGTCGGCGGATTGTAGTATGCCGGTGTCGTTGATTTCGAATTCCGGCGACTCGGCGGTGGCGCGCACGCCCCAGAGCCAGTGTTCGCCGCCCTGCTTGATCAGCCGCAGCGAAGCGGTGTAGCCGGACAAACTTGTGCGTGTGGGGTCGTATTCCACATGCGAGGCATCGGGCCGTTGGAAATAGTGCGCGGGATTGCTCTGCAGGCGGGAGATGGCGCTGGCATCACCTTCGACATGGCTGAAGCCGGCGAAGCCGTCGAATTCGTACATCCCATCGGCGAAGCGCAGCAGCCAGTCCGCGCCCCCGCTCACCGCCGAGCGGGTGAGAAGCGCGTGTTCCTGCGCGCTGCGCAGATCGCGCCGCACGCCGCTGAGCATGAAGCCCGCCATGGAGTTCTGCAAGCCGAATTCCTGCTGCACGCGGGCGACGCCGAAGGCGCCGAGCGGTGCGAGTTCCTCTTCGCCGTAGGTGCCGGTGGTGGGATCGAAGGTTTCGACGAATTCCCTTGCGGTGAGTGCGCTCAAGGCCGCGATGGACAGGCCCGATTCGCTGCGCCCGCTCACCTTGGCGGCGCCGAGAATGGTGGTGTTCGCGACGTGCTCGCTGTACGGCGCTTGCGCGCTGAGGCGCACGGGAGCGCCGATGCGGCGGGAGTAGAAGTACGACGGCCCGCGTCCGCGCAGCAATTGGCTGCCTTCGACGAAAAACGGACGCCGCTCGTCGTAATACACTTCGTACGCCGAGAGATTCACATTGGCCGGATCGGCCTCCACTTGCCCGAAGTCCGGATTGATGGTGGCGTCGAGCGTGAAATTCGATCCCAGCCCCATTTTCATGTCCACACCCACATCGTTGCGCCAGATGGTGCGTTTGTCGAGCGGATTGGCCGGATCGGTATTGCCGCGCACGGTCAGATCGGATGCGAGAAAAGGCGTGATTTCTATGCGCGACGAGGGATGCACGCCTTCGATGCCATCGAGTGCGCCGAAGCGCGACGACCAGCCCGTTTCGCTTTTCGGAATCATCACCCAGTAGGTGTCTTCGTTGCGGCCGGGCATGTAGCGATTGATGTTCATGCCCCAGTGCTGCGGAGCGCCGTTCACGAAGCGGAGTTGCGAGAAGGGGATGCGCATCTCCGCGTACCAGGCCTTGTCCGTGCGCGTGACGCGGGCTTCCCACACCGGATCGAAGGTGTATACGCGGTTGAATTCCGCGTCCTCGGGATGATAGTAATCGAAACGCACACCACTGGCGGTGACGCCAATCGTGTAGGCCGTGCGGCGGTCGCGGTAGGTGTCCAGGGAAATGATGATGCGCTCGGAATTGCCGGCATTGTCGCGCCGGCTGAGTGTGGACACGATGTCCTCGGGCGAGTCGATGGACATGGTCGCCCCGATGTACAGCGCCTTGTCGTCGTAGCAGAAGCGCACTTCGGTGGCCAGTGTGGCGGCTTGTCCCTCGCGGGGTTCCTTTTGCACGAAATCACGAGCCGCGCTCTCGCCACGCCAGCAATCCTCGTCCAATATGCCATTCACTGTGGGTGCCGCGGTGATGCGCGTGGCCTGCACGCGGCGCGGCGCGGCCTCGCCCCGCGGGGATTGCGCGGCGGCGGTGTGGAAGGGGCCGGCGGGCAATAGCGCGGCGCTCCACAACATCAATGCGATAACATGGTGCATTCGACTCATACAAACGAGACGCGGTTCAACCCTCGAATAGCGTTATGCGCGAGCGGGCAGTCAATCAGTGCAATCTGTACAATCCGATCCTGTCGAGTGGATGCGGATATCGTTTCAATGGGGGAATATAAGAAATCGTATTGCCAAGTCCCAATCATTTACGCCAACGCAATAAAATTTCGTACGCAACTGTCCGGTACGCGTCGCGGCCCATGGTGTGCGCTCTCCGGCGTATTCGCCTCCAGCTCGAGGTTGTGGAAGCATGCGTCCCTTTCGAGCATGCCGCCTGAGGGACGGCGCATTCGTCGCAACACACCCCTTTCACCTTTTTTCTCCGCATCCCATACCGCGCGCGACCCGGAGGCATGGCCGCTCCCCCTCTGCCTGGCGCAGGAGCGATGAGTGTTTTGCGATACCGATTGTCGCTGTTTGCTCGACAGCGCGCTTTGTCGTAACATGCACTCTATCGCGACATCGAAGACGTCCCATGCCCATGGAAACCTTTCTCGAGCACGAACCTTCGTGCCTCATTGTCGGAGCCGGAATCGCTGGTCTGATCGCCGCGCGTGAATTGCATCGTCAAGGCGTGCATGTACTCGTGTTGGAAAAATCCCGGGGGGTGGGTGGCCGCATGGCCTCGCGTCGCTTCGAGCAGGGGGTGTTCGATCACGGCACGCAGTATTTCTCACCGTCCAGCGCCTGGTTCCAATCCCGCATTCACGAATGGACGGAGGAGGGCATCGCCCGCGAGTGGTTCCGTTGCGGCCATCTCGAGGTGGATCCGCGCTTCATCTCCACGGCGCGCTACCGCGGCCATCCTTCCATGACCGCCATTCCCAAATTCCTCGCGGTTGGTGTGGACGTGCTGACATCGGAAAAGGTCATGCATCTCCATGTCGAAGGCAATGCCTGGCACGCCATCACCGAGGCGGGCAACCGCTACAGCGCCCGCGCCTGCATCCTTACCGCGCCACTGCCGCAATGCTTCGAACTGCTCGACGCCTCCGATGTCGATCGGGATGCCGACTGCGAGGTGTTGCGCGACCTGCGCTACGATCCTTGCCTGACAGCGCTGGCCGTGTGCGCGTCCGCGCCTGATCTGCCGGAGGATGGTGTGCGCGAATTCCCCGACGGTCCCGTGCTGCGCATCATGGACAATCATCGCAAGGGCATTTCGCCCGACGCGCACGCGGTCACCATCCATGCGTCGCCGGAGTTCAGCGCCGCGCATATCGACGCCGATCCTTCAGAATGGGTGGAGGAACTGCTCGCGCATGCCGCTCCCGTCCTGGGGGTGGAAGTGCTCGCGCGGCAAGTGCATCGCTGGCGCTACGCCACGGTGCCGCATCCGCATTCCGAGCCCTGTGTGAGTGTGGTCGGCATGCCTCCCTTGCTGCTGGCGGGCGACGCCTTCGGAGAACACGGTGTGGAGGGAGCGGCGCGCTCGGGCATGGAGGCGGCGCAATTCGTGCGTCAGGTGTTTCAGCGCCGGAGGGCATGGTGACGGCCTATCTCGCCGATCTCGATGCCGTGCTGTTCATCGTGCAGGTGTTTTGTACCTTCACGCTCACCGGACTGATCTGGTTCGTGCAACTGGTGCATTACCCGCTGCTGCGCGTGATTCCGCGACAGCGCTTCGTGCGCTACGAGCGCATGCACGTGTTGCTCACCGGCTTTGTGGTGGGGCCGCCCATGCTGCTGGAATTGATCGCCGTGCTGTACGGTCTGTGGCGCACGCCCCCATGGATGACGCAGGACGCCTCGCACTTCGGCGCGGTCCTGCTGGGAGTGATTTGGCTCTCCACCTTCGGCCTGCAAGGCCCGCTGCATCGTCGCTTGCAGAAAGGATTCGATCCTGCCGCCTATCGTCGCTTGTTGTACACCAACTGGATACGCAGCTATGCCTGGAGCTTCCGCAGCATCATTCTTCTCTTCAGTCTGCTTCACCAATTCGCGCGGGGCTGAATCGCGCGCGTTTCCTCGCCTTGTACGCGCCGCGCTGTTGCTGCTGCTGCTGGCGGGCGTTCCACCCGTGCAGGCGCGTGTCGTCAACGTTTCCACCTACACCGCCCTCCGCGACGCCTGCGTCAACGCGCTGCCGGGCGACACCATCATCGTCGCCACCGGCGTGTACACTATCACCGGAGCGTCGCGCATCATGATCAGCGGACGTCCGGGTCCGGTGTTGGTGAAAGGCGCCACGGGCAATCCCGCGGATGTGATTGTGGAAGGGCAGGGACAGGACAATCAGAATGTGCAGATGGTGTTCAACCTCGACAATGCGCCGCAGTGGACGTTCCGCGATCTCACCGTGCGCAACAGCTACTATCACGGTTTCAAATTCGATCATGCGTCCACCGATTGCGCGCTGATCCACGTGGTGATGCGGGATCACGGCGAATCGGGAGTGAAGGGCACCAGCGACCCGACCGCCGGAACCTATCCCGATCGTTTGCTGATCGACAGCTGCGACATCGGATTCACGCAGACCAGCGGCGGCACGCGCTCGGTGGTGGAAGGCGTGGATGGTGTGGGCGTGAACGACTGGATTATCCGCAACAGCCGTTTTGTGAATGTGCAAAAGGGAGGGAATCCGGCGTACGCGATTTTTACCAAAGGCAACAGTTCCAACACGGTCATCGAGGGCAACCGCTTCGAGAATTGCTTCATCGGTGCGTCCTTCGGCGGGGGCGGCACGGGAGCGGCTTTTTTCCGCGACAACGATCAGAGCTATGAGCATCGCAACGGCATCATTCGCAACAACATCATCATGCGTTGCAGCGATGCGGGCATTTACATCAACAAGGGCGTGAATTGCCGCATTTACAACAACACCGTCTTCGAATGCGTGCTCACGATTCAACTGCGCTTTCAGCAGAGCACGGGTGATGTGCGCAACAATCTGGTGCTGCGCGCGGCCTCCAATCCCAACGAACCCGTGCTGCGGCTGCGCGATGGAGCGACGCTGTTGGGTTCGTCGGCCAATCTCGCCGCCGTGGCGAGCGACTTTCAGCAGGCCACGGGAACCTACGCGCAACTCGACCTGCATTTGCGCGGCTCCTCCCCGGCCGTGGATGCGGGAAGCGCGCTACCGCAGGACGTGCCCACGGATTTCGAGGGACAGGCGCGGCCCGTGGGTACGGGCTGGGATGCGGGCGCCGACGAGTTGGGCGTGATTCCGGTGGAACTTGTCTCATTTACCGCCACCGCCCATGATGGCGCGGTTCTGCTGCGCTGGCGCACGGAAAGCGAGAGCGACAACCATGGCTTCGCCGTGCTGCGCTCGGTGGACGGCGGCGCATACGAGACGCGGCATTTCGTGCCGGGCCGGGGCGACAGCCGTGTCGCGGTGGACTATGAAGTTTTCGACCCCGCACCCGTTTCCTGGCATCGCATGACGTATCAGT
>JAMIQH010000151.1:0-3289 GCA_035914695.1 Bacteroidota bacterium
GTTCCCCTGGTTCACCGTCGTCAGACGCACCGTGAACGGGTTCGGCACGTACGTGTCCGCGTTCTCGTCGAAGACCAATGCTGGCGGCACGTAGCAGCGCGGCTGCAGAATCGGCGAATCCAGCGGCGGAATCACCACCGTCACCTCGCACTTCGACGAATCCGCGTTCGACGTCTTCACCCACACCGTCACCACGCAGCGCTTCTCCACGTCCGTGTTCGGGTGCCGCACCATCCACATCACCGAGCCGCTCTGATTCGGGAACAGCAGCGACGGCATCACCTGCTTGGTGTGGCGGTCCGGGATGTCCGGCGCCGCCAGCTCGAGATCCTTCGGCAGCGTGATCGTCGCCCACACCGAATCCGTCCGCATGCCGCCCGAGTTCGTCACCGTCACCGTCACAGGGAACGGCATCGGGTTGTAGCGCAGATTCACATTGTCCGTAATGACCGGCGGCGCATCGATCGTGCAGTCGAGAATCGGCTCCGCCGGTGGTATCCAGAACCTCGCGCAGCACACCTCGTCCACATGGTTGTCGAACGACGCTGTGATGCACACCATGACCGTATCGCCACTACTACGCCTCTTCGCGGCGATTTGCCAGGTCGCTTCGCCAATTCCTCCCGATGCAATGTCTTTCGGCGAGCCCAGTTGCTCATCCGTCATTGGCGACACCAACCGCAAATCCGAGGTATCGAAGGTGATTTTGTAGCGCGCGTTCCGAGCTTCCGTATCACCCACGTTGAAAAAGCGCGCTGCCACCGGGAAGGGATTCGGTGTGTAATCTCTGCTCTGCCTATTCCACGACAACGCGGGCGGCGCAGTCATATCGCAGTGCAGCTTGGGCGCGCGTGGGATGATGCGAATACGGCTCGAATCCGCCAACGGGATGAAGCAACCCTGCTCGAAGCCCGCATCCTCCATGCGCAACGCGCACAGCATCGTGTCCGATGCATCGTTGGCTTTGAACGTAAGATCCATTACACGACCATTCCCATTGACCATGCGCTTGTCTTTGACCGATACGCGTACGCCATGTGCCACCGGAACCGCTTCAATCGGCAATCCCGCGATCAGCGATCCCGGTGCTGCGGTTGCATTTACAAATTGCATGCATTGCGTATCGTATGCCAAGGTGAAGGAGAAGGGATAGAACAAATCGTCGATGATTGGCGTGATCAACTCCAGTGGAATGGTGATGTCCGAGTTTCCCTTGCCCTCGCCGTCTCCAATCTCCATCTGTAGATGCGAGAATGTCGTTGAGTCCAGAGGTGCGATGTACGATGTGCCGACCGTCATCGGAACACCACAGAGATTCGGCAGACGTACCTGCACCGATTTCCTCGAACCGTCGGCGCAGGGTGATGTGTACTGCACGATGAATCCAAAAGCCCCATGGAGAATGATGGTCGTCACATCGGAAAAGACCGCGTTGAGTTCGGCAGTACTCGGATTCACATGGAAACGACCCCCCGTTTGCATGGCGACATTTCCCAATTCCACACTATTGATCGAGGCAGCAAACCCGAGAACAAACACCCTGATCCTGTTGGTGGTGGCGAGGGCAATGCAATCCGTTGCAGTCCGCGTAGACCCGTTGTCCCACCCGTCGGTGGACAGAATGATCGCCGGGATCTGCCCGGTCCCGTTGACGATTACCTGCTGAATTTCTTCATACAGCACGTCCCAGACCTTTTTTCCGCCACTGCTCCGACCGAGTCCGCTCACAGCAGTGTGCAGGATTGCGGTGTCGCTTGTCAGCGCTTGCACGTACCCCGGCCCCGCGCTGTGCAGCGCCCGCACTGATGCGCTATCCCTCGCACCATCCATGCGACCGATCAGGTGATGCACCGCCGCCTTCATTGCGGCTTCCTCGGCAATGGTGAGCGCGTCCGTTGCGTCCAGAGTGAAGCCCACGGAGCATGGTACCCGAACTGGCGTATCGTCTGGCACAAACACGCGCTCAATGTCCACGGGACGACCCTGCTCCGTCAACTCCAAGGAAGCGAACGCGGTCGAATCGAGCGGCATTCGATCACAGGTGGCATCGAGGTGCAAATATACTGTTGGCCACTGCACATCGATGTTGACCAAACGGAATACCGGCTGTGCGGTTAGGACCGCCGGCACACAAAGCAACAAGCAGAATCCGAGCAGTATGCCGTTTCTCATGCCACACTCCATCAAAACAGTATCGAAATCCGACGCACATAACTACCCTACCATACCCTGGAAGGCACGCACGCATCTTCCGCCGTCGGCTTGTCCATTGCATTCACGCTGTCGAGGATGTCGGAAGCCGTGGTGTTTTATGCTCCAACAGGCGAGATGCGACACAGCGGTGCTCGATTCCATGTACAGTGTAAAACACCCAAATGGGTTTTTGGTTACAAAACTCCCCTTCATGCCACGCACACAGCTCCCACAACGCAGCGCGCCCGCACCGTGGAACGATGCGGGCGCGCAAAAGAGTCGTGGGGACGAATTACTTCGCGACCACCATTTTCTTCATCTTGCTCTGCGTCGGGGTTTCGAAGCGGTAGAAGTAAATCCCGCTGGGGAGATTCTTCGCGTTGAAATCCACCGAATAGCTGCCAGCCGACCGCTGATCGTTCACGAGCACTTCGAGTTCACGACCAAGAGCGTCATACACTGCGATACGCACATGCTCGTCGACAGGAAGGGTGTACTGAATGGTCGTCGTCGGATTGAAGGGATTCGGCTTGTTGAAGACGATATAATCCGCCGAAGCCGTGAGTGGACGGAGGCAATCACCGCTGACCACCGCATACCCGTCGGTGACGAGCGGGAAAATCGAACCGTCGTTGATCAGAATGCGGCTTTGGATTTCGCTGGCATCCGGCCAGAGCAGCGGCGTGCTGCTGATGGCGAGATCGTCGGGGCGCTGTCCGAACACCGCGCGGAAACGCAGCCACAACAGTGGCGGAGTATTGGGCGGATAGGTCAGGGATACCGGACTTTCGATGGTGAAATGCAACTGGTCGTTTTCCGGATTGCGGCCCTGATCCACGATGGTCCAGCCGTTCGCAAGCGAATTCGCCGTGCTGATGTCCAGGAATTCGAGCACATCGAAGGACAAGCGGTTGCGATTCGCGTCCACATTGTAGTCAAGCTCGACCTGAATCTTCTTGATGTCCTTGTCCACAGGATCGTCGATGTAAATCGGGATGAGCATCAACTGATTCGTGTACCCCACGTTGTTCCGGGGAATGGCCATTGCCGCGGTTTTCGGGAGAGCGGGAACGAAGACAGCATCCTCGCAGAGTGC
>JAMIQH010000152.1:0-1635 GCA_035914695.1 Bacteroidota bacterium
CATGCCAGTATCAGCCGCACGGCTTCGGGGCTGCGACGTTGTCTGGCCGCGCTGTCCCGTATCGGGGAACGGTTGACGTCTGGCGCCACCGAAGAGCGCAACCTGCACACCACGGCGACGTTGGTGGCGGAAGCGTCACTCCTGCGCAAGGAGTCGCGGGGAGGGCACTTCCGGAGCGATTTTCCCAAGACCCGCCGAAAGTGGCAGGGTCGCCACATCACCTGGTAACGATGACCATTCTCGAAGCCCACTACGATCCCGCCATCGCGGCCGAGATCCGCGCTCTCGCCAAGGCGAAGAACGCGGTGATCCTCGCGCACAACTACGAGCGTCCGGAAGTGCAGGATGTCGCCGACTACGTTGGGGACTCGCTGGGACTGTCTCGCGAAGCCGCGCGCACCGATGCTGATGTCATCGTGTTCTGCGGGGTGCATTTCATGGCCGAAACGGCCGCGATTCTTTCGCCGCAGAAAACCGTGCTGCTCCCCGACCTGGCTGCCGGTTGCTCGCTGGCGGGCACTATCAATGCCGAGCAACTGCGCGCGTGGAAGGCCGAACACCCCGGTGCCGTGGTCGTTGCGTACGTGAACACCACGGCCGAAGTGAAGGCCGAGAGCGACTACTGCTGCACGTCGGGGAACGCGGTGGAGGTGGTAAACGCCATTCCGCGCGATCGTGAAATTCTCTTTCTCCCCGACATGTTCCTCGGGGCGCACGTGCGGCGTGAGTCAGGTCGTGACAACATTCACGTGTGGATGGGTGAGTGCCATGTGCACGCGGGCATCGACCCGGAGCACATTTCGCATACCCGCGCGCAACATCCGGGGGCGGAGTTCCTCATTCATCCCGAATGTGGCTGCGCCACGCCCATGGTTGAGGCGATGAGCGCCGGGGCCATCGACCCCGAGAACGTGCACATTCTCTCCACCGAGGGAATGATCAAGCGGCCGGCGCAAACCAGTCAGGACACGTTCATCGTGGCCACCGAAATCGGCATTCTGCATCGGCTGCGTCGTGAGAATCCCACGAAGCACTTCATCGCAGCCAACGATCGCGCGTCGTGCTCGTACATGAAGGTCACCACGTTGCCGAAGGTGCGTGATGCGCTGCTGTACATGCAGCATCGCATCACCGTGGCCGACGATATCGCGGCGCGTGCGCGCGTGGCGATCGATCGCATGGTCAGCATCGGCGGCAATTCCGGCGTCAGTCCCTTCGGTCCTGAGGATCCCGGCGAATGAACTCCTTCCACCCGCCTCTCCGTCCCACGCCGCCCACGTCGCATCCGGCGGTGGCTCCGCGCACCATTACGCCGCTCGATGTGCGCGCGGTGTCGGCGACGACGGCACTGGCGTATCCGTTGACTGCGGACGACACGACGGCGCATGTGCGGGTGGCCTTGCATCGATGGCTCCCGCTGCCAGCGCGAACCAAAACCGCTCATCCCGGCCTGTGAGGAGGAACGGCAGAAGGCCTACAATGGTAGACAGGATCGTAAGAATGACCGGGATGATCTTCCCGTTGAAGGCCTTAAGATACATCCTCACCGCCGGAAGACGCCTCCCGGAACGCTTCAGCCTGTTGTAATCGTCAAGGATGTAAAGCGCCGAGTTGACAGCCAGTCCGCAAAGGAGG
>JAMIQH010000153.1:0-63216 GCA_035914695.1 Bacteroidota bacterium
GTCGCGATCGATGACGATGGGTTCGCCTTTCATCTGGGGAATGACGACGGGAAGAATCTCCTCCGCCAGTCTGCCATCGGCTTGCGCGGCCGCGGCCTTTTCCTGGCTGCGCAAAGCGAATGCGTCCTGATCCTCACGCGAAATACCGAGTTCGCTTGCCAGATTCTGCGCCGTCTGCATCATCGAGTCGGTGCCGTAGCGCGCGTCCAACGCGGGATTGACGAAGCGCCAGCCCAGCGTGGTGTCGTACATATTCACCGCGCGTGAGAAGGCCTCGGTGGCTTTGCCCAGCACGAAAGGCGCGCGGCTCATGCTCTCGACGCCTCCGGCGAGCACGACATCGGCTTCGCCGCTGCGAATGGCCTGCGCGGCGCGTCCCACCGCATCCATGCCCGACCCGCAGAGGCGGTTCACGGTCATGCCGGATACGGTGTCGGGGAGCCCCGCCAGCAGCAGAGCCATACGTGCAACGTTGCGATTGTCTTCGCCGGCCTGATTGGCGCAGCCGAGTATCACGTCGTCGATGCTCTCGGGAGGGAGGGAGGGGTTCCGTTCCAGCATCGCGCGCAGTACGCCGGCGGCGAGATCGTCGGGTCGCACCATGGCGAGCGCGCCGCCATGCCTGCCGATGGGGGTGCGTATGGCATCGCAGATATACACGTCGCTCATGGTCACATCGCTCCTTCGCGTCGCGCCACGGTGTCGATACGCGGCTTGAGCGTGCGGAAGGCGTGGAGCAGGCCGTCGGCGAGGCGGTCTACCTCGGCGGCGCCGAGCGCGGTGGAGAACATGCAGGCGAAGGTGTTGATCATGAGAATGTGCTCCTCGGTGTACATGTACTCCAGCAACTCATTGATCACCTGCTGCGTCTCCTTTGGTTGCCAGGCCTCGCGATAGGTGGCGGGTGGAGTTTCGGACAGATGCATGCGGAACATCGACCCCGCGCCGGTGATGGAAACCGGTACATCGGCAACGCGCGCGGCTTCCTCGATGCGCGCGATGGCCTGCGCGGTGAGCGCGTTGAGTCGTGTCACGGCATCGCGGTCGAATAGCGCCATGGCGGTGTAGCCCGCCGTCATGGTGATGGGATTGGCCGAAAAGGTCCCGGAGTGGGGGAAGGGAACGTTCGGTTGCCGGGGATCCAACACCTGCATCACTTCCGCGCGACCCGCGAGCGCGCCCACGGGGAAGCCGCCGCCGATGATTTTGCCCAGCGCGGTGAGATCGGGCGCCACACTGTAGCGCTCCTGCGCTCCGCCATAGCCGACGCGGAAGGTCACCACCTCGTCGAAGCACAACAGCGCCCCGTTGCGCCGCGTCCAAGCATGCAGGGCTTCCACAAATTCGGCACTGCCCGGCACCAGTCCCACGCGATGGGGCACGGGATCGATGAGCACGCAGGCGAGTTCCGACGCGTGACGGTCGAGAATGGCGAGCGTGCGCTCAATGTCGTTGTAGGGAAAAATGATGACGTCCTCCAGCACGCCACGCGGGGTGCCGTGGGCGAGCGGAACGCTGTTGGGGCTGTCGATGTCGCCCCAGTTGGAGGGATTGGCCACCTGACTGACTTCCGCGAAATCATACGTGCCGTGATAGGCGCCCTCGGCCTTGGCCATTTTCGGTCGGCCGGTGAAGGCGCGCGCGGCCTTGATCATGGCCATCACGGCCTCGGTGCCGGAATTCACGAAGCGCAGCATCTCGAAACCGGGGACGCGGTCGCGCAGCAATTCCGCAAACACGACTTCTATTTCCGATGCCATGGTAAATGCGCTGCCGCGGCGGAGTTGTTCGGTGACGGCTTCGACGATGGAGGGATGCGCGTGTCCGTGGATGAGCGCGGCCATGTTGTTCGCGAAATCGATGCGCGTCACGCCTTCGATATCGGTGATCAGGCAACCCGCCGCCTTTTCCACATAATGCGGATGGGGACGGCGGAAGACGGTGTTGCGGCTCACACCGCCGGGGAGCACGGTGCAGGCCTTGGTGTAAATCGCTTCGCTTTTGTCGCTTGTCATGATGATAGTCCGTGTATTTGCCGAGGTCACAGGGTGCTGTCGATGTGCAGGTCCGCCGCGGTGACGCTGCGGAGGAAGTCCATATCCACGCCGGGCGCGAGTTCGCGCACGTATAGCATTTTATCGCGCACATCCAGTGTGGCGTAGTTGGTGTAAATGCGTGTCACCACATTTTTCCCGGTGAGCGGATAGGTGCAGGAGCGCACGATTTTGGATTCGCCGGACTTGGTGCAATGCTGCGTGATGACGAAGATGTTGCGCACGCCCGCCACGAGATCCATCGCGCCACCCACTGCGGGCACGGCGCCGGGTTCACCCGTGGACCAGTTGGCGAGATCGCCTTCCTGCGAAACCTGATACGCGCCGAGCACGCAGTAATCGATATGTCCGCCGCGAATCATCATGAAGCTGTCCGCGTGATGGAAGTAGCAGGCGCCGGGCAGGGCGGTCACGCATTTCTTGCCCGCATTGATGAGTTCGGGATCCTCCTTGCCGGCTTCCGGTACGGGGCCCATACCGAGCAGACCGTTCTCGGTGTGGTAAAGCAATTCGCGTCCCTCGGGTACGAAACCGGCGACGAGTTCGGGAATGCCAATGCCGAGATTCACATACGAGCCATCGGGAATATCGTTGGCCACGTTGCGCGCGACCTCGCGAATATCCCAACCGCGATTGTCCGTGCCGCTCATGGGTACCTCCTGCCTTCGGCGACGAGAGTGGATTCATCCTGCGGAAGCGCGACATGCACGACGCGCTGCACGAAGATGCCGGGGGTGACCACGCATTCCGGATCGATACCTCCGACATCAAGCAGCTCGCGCGACTGCGCGATGGTGACGCGCGCGGCGGTGCACATCACCGGTCCGAAATTCCGCGCCGTTTTATTGTACACGAGATTGCCGTAACGATCGGCGCGATGGCATTTCACCAGGGCGAAATCGGCGCGGATGGCATGCTCGAGCACATGCGTGACACCGTTGAAGTCGCGCGTTTCCTTCCCCTCGGCCAGAGGCGTGTTCACCGATGTGGGTGTGTAAAAGGCGGGAATGCCCGCGCCGCCGCAGCGGATGCGCTCGGCCATGGTGCCTTGCGGTACCAGCTCGAGTTCGATTTCTCCACGCTCGTACAGCTCGGGGAAGACCACCGAGTTGGCGGTTTTCGGAAAGGAGCAGATCATTTTCCGCACGCGGCCCTGCTCGATGAGCGAGGCCAGGCCCACGTGCCCGCTGCCGGTATTGTTGCTGACGATGGTGAGTTCGCGCGCGCCTTGATCCACCAGCGCGTGTATCAGTTCGATGGGGCTGCCCGCCTCGCCGAAGCCGCTGATGAGCACCGTGGCGCCGTCGAACACGTCGGCCACGGCCTCCGCGGCCGAAGGAACGATTTTATTGATCATGGCTTTCCGCCTTGTCCAATTCGCGCTGCAGCGCCGCGGCGAGCCGCTGCTCGATGGCAATGCATTCGTCCTCGTAGAAATGCTTCTCGCCCTGATACGGCAGCAGCTTCTCGATGGTGTTCTCCGTTTCGTCGTAGCGCGCGAGATACACGCGGTCCATCCAGTCCATGTTGCGGCCTTCGTTGAATTTCAGCGCGAACACGGTTTCGCCATTCACCTCGGCGGTGCCGAGCAGGGAAATCTTGCCCGCGGACGAGGTCATGGTGATGTAGCGCGAAGGACGATTGACCGAGGAGAGCGACTTGTACACCTTGCTGAAAATCTTTTGGATGTCGGCCAGCGGCGCGGTGAAGTAATGATGCTCGCCGGTGGGACGCGCGCAATACATGGAGTGGAAACCCACGCCGAGCATGCCGAGCAGATTGCCGAGATCGATCCAGTTTTGCGCCGAGCGCTCGATGTCCACCGCACCATCGGGATGGGTGAACAAGCTGATGTGCTTCATGATCGGACTCTGGCTTTTAATCGCCACGCCGTGCGCCTTCAAACGACGAATGGCGGCGATGGTGCCGGGATTGAGGATGTCGCGCGGCGTCGAGAGATGCGCCACCCAGATCACCTGCACGCCACTGTCCACGCACTGGCGCAACAGGGCGAGAATGTTCTCGAATTCATCGGTGAGTAACAGCTCCGGGTGGAAGGTCAACGCGCGCGAGCCGAAGCGCAGCGTGCGCACATGCGCCAGCGTCGGATCGGACAGCAGCGGCAGCACGTACTCGGCGAGGCGGTCGTAATGAATGAAGCCGCCGTCGCCGCCCGTGATCAAGATGTCGGTGATCTCTTTGTGGCGGCGCAGGTAGTGGTGCAACTGCGCAACGTCGTCCTGCACGAACATATCCTCGTCGCCACGCACCTGCGCATGACGGAAGCAGTACGTGCAGAAAGCGAAGCAATTCTGCGTGAAGCGGTCGAAGATCAGGGCGATGGGTGGATACTTGTGCTGGCAGCCCTGGAGAATTTCCAGATGGCCGTCGTCGTTGAGAAACCACGGCTTGTTCAGCATCTGCTTGCCGTCGTGCGGATTGGTCTTGCGCGTGTATTCCTCGACCACGAGGCGGCGATCGTCGTCCGTCGCGGCGTCGAGGTAGCGCTGCACGTCATCGTGCGGAATCATGCCCGGCTGCGGGAATACGAGCTGATACATGGTATCCTGCTCGTAGTTGGTCCAGTCGATGGAATTCAGCACGTGCTTGGTGGCGAGGAAGCGATAGACCTCGATGAAGAATTCGCGCTCCTTGATGTCACCGAGTTCGATGCCGTTGCTTGCGAGCACGGCCACAATTTCCCGAAAACCTGCAAGACCGTTGTAGTAGGTTTTCCCGGAAAAATAGTAGTCATCGGTGCGGAAAAAGCGCGAGTGTTGCGGGAAATTCAGATGCAGGCGATGCATCAGCGCAGGAGGGAGCAGATGCTCGTCCTGAATAATGCGGCGGGTTTCATCGCTGAAGTGGTAGCGCGTGAGCATGGCGTCGACATCGCGGGCGTGAATGGCTGGGCTTTCAATCATGGTGTCGCAATTATTGTTGTGAGAAAACGTAGTAGTCGTGTTGAGTCGGCGCCGCACCGCGCAGGCGGCCTGGACGCAGCTTGTGTTGCACACGGCCGGAGGCGCTGTGCGCTTCCGGAGGAGGGGTCAATGCCGCGTTCATCGTTCAGTGCTTTCCGCGCCGCGGCTGAAAGCTGGTGGAGGAGTTCATGCCCGGGGGAATGGGAGTCGGGCACAGGAAAACGCGTGCGATTCGCTGGGTGTCGGTAACGTTGTCGTCGTTGAAGCGCATGATCCTTTCATCGGGTCGGTGGTGCTCCTGGCGGTCGGTTGCCGCGGATCGCGTGGCATGGGGAATGCCGCTCGCGTTTCCATGATATAAATATACGAAAGTCGCTTGAAAAACAGACCGCGAAGGATGTAACCGCGCAAGACGCGAAAGAATTGTGTGATGGCGGTGTCTGCGTTGTTGTTGCTGTGCGACACGGGGACAGCGGGTCGATGACGAGGGTGGGGCAGGGGGCAGGTCAGCGGATGCAGGGGCGCGCCGGAGCTATCGCACCTTCGAGCGTGATACCGGCGCATGAATGCAAGGCAGCGCCGAGCCGGTGTGGTGGCGGTGATTCACGGTCCGGAACTGGCGACGGTGTGTTGTGCTACTAGCGCAGTTCGGTGGAGAGCACGAAACGCAGGATGCGGTTGTTGCCGGTGTCGGCCACGTAGAGGATGCGGTCGAACCAGGCGATGCCCTCGGGGCGTGAGAATACCGTGGGTCCTCCGAAGGCCTGCGTGATGAAGCCCGATGGATTGAAGGTGAAGACACTGTCGCGTCCGGCATCCACCACGAAGACGGTGCCCGTGGCGTTCACGCTCACATCTTCGGGTTGATGGAACAAGCTCACGCGGAGAAAGTCCACCGCGCCGTCGCGCGCCGGGGTGAACCACGATTCCCACTGCGTGATGTCTCCGAGAGTGCGTTGCGTGAGCCACTGCATGCGGAACAGCGATTTCTCGCCGCGCTGCGTGAACAGCACGTCATTGCTGCGCCGTGGCAGCGTGGCGAGCGAGCTGGGCTGCGTGAGCGTCGCCAATCCCGTGCCGTCCACACTGACAGTGGGCCACTCCACGCGAGGGCGCGGCTGATCGTCGCTGCCGAAGAGCATGATGGCGTCGTCGGGATCGACGATGCTGCTGTTGTTCGGTCCCGTGCGCGCCACGTAGTACGAATTGTCCGCCAGCACCGCAATGCCGGTGTAGCGGCGGTTGGTGTTCAACGGGTCGAAATACACGCGGCGCACACCGGCCGTGGCAATGTTGTGTCCGGCGGCAACCATGTCGATGCGGTACACCGCGCCGTAGGTGACAGTGCTCCCGCCTATCGTGGTATCGAATTCTCCACACACCAACAGCTGCAAGCGGTAATCCTGCGCTATCGCGGTGGGGCGCGGAATGCGTGCGGATGATCCCACAATGCTCCCCGCCAGATCGAGCATGGTCACGCGATCGGCACCGCGTTCGCTCACATAGAGGAACGGTTCAAAACCGACATGCACATCCGATGGCTCGCTGAAGCCCGTCCAGATCGGCTGCTGCAACACGTAACTCGTATCGCCGAAACTGTCCGGTGGAGCGGTGGCTCCGAGATTGGCGGTGTCGAAGGTGTCGCCGCAGCGCGCGAAAAGTATGACGGCACCGAAAGCAAGGGCTGCGCGGGTGAGCGTGCTGATGATGTTCATGTTACAGTCCCAATCTCACTGTGATGCGATGCACGCCACCGAGGCGTCCGAAATCCGCGAAGGCGTAATCCACGCCCGCACGCGCCGTGGCAATGGGCGCCCAGATGCCCGCACCGGCGGTGAGGCCTTCCTCGTCCACATTCAGTTTGTATCCGGTGCGCAGAAAGAAGGTCTCGTTCCACGCGTACTCGGCGCCGAGGACGAGATTCTCGCTGTTGTCGTTTGGATGGTTGAGCTGAATGGATGTGGTGATGCGATTCGTTTCATCCTGCAGCGGCTCGAAGGCGAAGCCGATGCGGAACATGGTGGGCGGAGAAAATTCCTGGAAATCCTTCACTACCCCGATGCGCGGCAGCGTCACTTCGCCTTCAGGCGATACGTTGTTGCCGAAGTTGGACACGGCCACGGAGAAGCGCGTGCTGCCCAGGCCGGTGCGGTAATGCGTGCCGAGGTCGATCATGACGGCCCGCGTTTTCAGCACGTCGATGGTCTCCTCCACATAGCGCACGGTGGCGCCGAAGGAAAATTGCTCGGTGAGCTTGCGTGCGTAACTCAGCCCCAGCGCCACATCGCCATAGGAAAAGTAGCGTCCCGTGCCGAAGGGCTGCGTTTCGGTGGTCACTTCCATATCGTCGGTGTGCAGGGAGACGAAGGACACACCGATCGCGTCGCCGGGCGAAAGCCGATACACCACGCCCACGAATTCATGCTGCAATTCCACCAGCCAGCTCGTGTGTGAGAACATCGCCTGATGGCCCTCGAATTGCACAAGGCCTGCGGGATTGTATTGCAGGGCCGAGGCATCATCCGCCACGGCCACGAAGGCCTCGCCCATGCCCACGGCGCGCGCGCCCGCACCGATTTTGAGGAATTGCAGCGAACTGATGCCCGCGCGTTGTCCGCCCAGCAAGGGCATGAGCTGCGCCTGCGCCGCTACGGGCAGGGCGGCGAGCACGAGGAGAAGCGGCAACAGCCGCGAACGGAAGAGCGTCATGCGTGTCATAGCGATACCGATACTCCTGCGCGAATCGTGCGCGGCGAGAGGTAGCGCGCGGGATTGTAAGGATAGGGATTGAGCGGCGCCTGCAAGTCGGGATACAGTGGATCGTTCCATCCGGTGGGCGTGGGATCGCCGTATTCATAGGCCTTGCCGGTGACGGGGTTGATGATGGTGGGATTGAGATTGTCGAAGAGATTCATCACCTCGAGCGAAATTCCCATATCCACACCACCGAGCTGAAAACGCCGCTCGATGTTCAGGTCGGCGGTGAACCACGACTCGCCCAGCGCGCCGTAAATGTTGTCGCGGTCGCGGTCGTAAATCGGACGTCCGCTCACCGGATCGTAGCCCAGCAACAACTGCGGGGTGTAGCGCTTGCCGGATTGCCAGAACAGGCGCAGGTACACGCTCAGATCTTCAAAGACGCCGATGCCCAGGGGATCCTTGCCGCGGGGAATGTACACGCTGCCCGACAGCGAGGCCTGCAGCGGCCGGTCCCACACGAGATAGGTTTCGGCGATGCTTTCCTCGAGATCGCCGCGTTGCACCAGAGCGCCGTCGTCGGCCGAGCTGCTTTTTCCCGTGGCAATGGAATAGGCGATGCTGGCCGTGCCGCGGAACCACTGCCCGATGCGCTTCTTGTATTCCACCTCCACGCCGCGGGTGCGGGCATAGTCCTGATTGACGTAGGTGATGTACGAACCACCGGAAAAACGCGCACTGCTGATCTTGGCCGATCGCGTGCTCACGTAATCGAAAATGTCCTTGTAATACGCGGTGAGCGTCAGCACATCGTCTTCGGTGAACTGGTTGCGCAGGCCGAGTTCGTAGGCGACAGTGGTCTCGGGATCCAGATCGGGATTGCCGAATTTCTGGAAGGTGGATTTCGCGCTCACGGGATTGAGCTTCGCGTACACGAACTGCGGCCGCGGGCGCTTGCTGAAATGCCCGTAGGAGAAAAACAGCGTTTGATTGTCCGAAATCGGGTGTGAAATGCCGAGGCGCGGACTGATGCGCGCCTTGAAGCGGCGGCCAAAGAGCCCGAAGGTGTTGTCCATGTAGGACTGCCGCAACTCGTCGGGGATGGTCACGACGTCGGGATTGTTCACCGCGTCGTCCACGAATTTTCCCGGCATCCACCAATCGAGGCGGAGACCCACATTCAGAATCATGCCGCTGAAATTGATGTTGTTCTGCGCGTACATGGCGCCGTAGGCGGGATGCACGGTGTAAATGTCGTTGTTCAATCCCAGATCGCCGAGCCAGGGTTTGTAAATGTCGATCACCTGCATTTCACCGAAGGTGCCCTCCAGGCCCGCCTTGAATTTACTGCGCTCGCTGAGACTGCTGGTGTAATCGGCCTTGATGGTGGTGTTCACCACGTGATGATCATGCCAGGTGAAGCCGTTGCCCGTGTCCCAGAAACCGTCGCCCGGAATCACCCCGATGCTGTCGCGCTCGAGGTTGTAGTACTCCACGGGAAAGGTGATCAAATCCTTCGGCTCCTTGTACTCGCGCCAGTCCTTGCCATTCGCATCGGCGCGGAGGTTGGTGTAGAAACGGCTGAGCTTGATTTCGTAAAACGAACTGTTGCTCACCGTATGCGTCCAACTCAGCGTGTGGAATATCGTGTTGTGCGTGTAGGTGTTGGCCTGATCGAGAATGTTTTGAAATTCGTACTGATAGCCGGGACTCGGTTCCACATACTCCAGATTTGTCTGCAACGACTGCGAATTCTGATTGATGCTCACGGACTGATTGTAGGAGTAACGCAGCTTCATCGTGGGTGAAAATGCCCAGGTGACTTTGCCCAGCCAGAACCAGTTGTTGTCCTGCCGCGGCGCGAAGCGCGTGCCGCCGAAGGTGCTGCTGTACAATTGACGCGCTGTGACCTCGCGGTACTCGCCCGTGGGCTGTCCGTTGCGGATCACCGGCGCGAGCCGTGTGAATGCATCGGAAAGGCCGGCGTAGAAATTACCGAACACGGAGATTTTTCCCGGGATGCCAATGCCGAACGCTGGCAGCAGATACGTGCTTATCGGTTCGGGACCGCCGAGGGATCCCTCGGTGATGTCGGTGTTCCAATTGGAACGCTCGTCCCTGTTGTAGCCCAGATTGTCGCGCTTGTAGCCGAAGGTGATGGCGTAGCGGTCGCTGGCCTCGCGCGTGGTGACGTTCACGATACCGGAGGTGGCCTGTCCGTATTCGGCGTTGAAGCCGCCGGTGATCACTTCCAGTTCCTGAATGGATGCGGCGCTGAGTTGCAGGCCGAAGCCCGTGCCCGCAAGCGGATCCTGCACGGAGATGCCGTCGAGCAAGTAGGCGTTTTCATGCGTGCGCCCGCCGCGGATATGAATGCCCTCGTCGGACTTCACCACGCCGGTTTGCTGCGACACCACGTCTTTCACGTTCTCAATGACCGCAACCTTGATGTCCTCGGCGGTGACGGTGCGCGAGCTGGAGGTTTGCTCGATGTCCAGCAGCGGCTTCTGCCCGATAATGACCACTTCCTCGTCGAGGGCGAGAATGGTTTCCTCGAGTTTGAAATTCAGTTCCACCCGCTGTCCGGCGCGTACCGCCACACCTGTTTGTTGCACCTTTTTGTAGCCGATGAGGGAAATGACCAGCGTGTATTCGCCGGGATTCATATCGCGAATGGTGAATTTCCCGTTGATGTCGGTGGCGGCGCCGTAGTAGGTTCCTTTTACCATCACGTTCACACCCACCAGTGTTTCGCCGCTGCGCGCATCGGTGATGACGCCGGTGATGGTGGCCTTTTGCTGCGCCGTCGCGGTGCCGAGGAAGAGGAGCAGCAGCAGGGGGAGAAGTACGCGTTGCCTGTTCATGTCAGCGCACTCCGAACTCGTTGTGGAACACGGTGCGCAACACGGGGCCGGCACCTTCGAAGCGGTGCAGGGGAATGCCGAACAGCACGAAGCGGCTGTCGCCACTGCGCACGGCCACCACGGGCTGGCCTTCCCAGCGCGACGAGGCCTCGAAGCGGTACAGGTTGCGTGCGTTGATTTTCCGGAAGAGGTTGCGCACAAACGCCACGGGCGTGCCCTGCGTGTCGCGCGTCAGCAGCGGATAGCCCGGCGACTCCGGATCGGCTTCGGCCTTGGTGCCCGCGGGCACGAAGGTGATGGGCGCGGGACTCAGACTGTCGATGGGCGCGTAATCGGTGATGCCGCCGCGCGGATCGATGGCACTTTCGGGGAAGGAGGCGGTGTAGAGAATGAAGCCGCCCCAGCGCTGGAATTCCGGCAGAGATAATTGCGCCACATCCACCGTGGGACGATTGTCGCAATACCAGATGACGTAGCGGAACAGCTTCAGCGTTTCGATGAAGGTCGGATTGATGTAGGGCGGCAACAACTTGCCCCGCGTGGTGGAGGATGCGCCGCTCCGAATATCATACACGTCGGCGTTGCGGAAACGGCCGCCGAACATGCTATCGGTCACCGCCGCGTAAAATGCCGAAGAGGCGTCGGCGGGGCCGTAATCGTCCACGATGAGCAGTTCGCCCTTGGGCTTGCGTACATGCCAGCTGCGGCTGCTGTCGGGCATGCGCACGATGCGGCTCTCGGCGCCGGCGATGTCCACGGCTTTGAGGAAGAAGACATTGTTGCCTTCGCGCAAACCATCGGCTTCTTTCAAGGTCAGGAAGGTGGTCGAACGCGACAGACGCTTCCATGCGCCGGGATTGGTGGTGTCGTTGAGCGCGTAGAGATATTCGCTGATGGTTTCATCGCCATCGAGATCGCTGCCCTGCCAGGCGAAGGTGGCCACGGTGAAGGTGCTGTCGGGCACGTCCGAGCCCTGCACGAAACGCACAACGGGAGGAGAGTTGCGAATCGGATAGCGAATGTCCGCCGGTGTGGGATCCACCGCGCCGAGATCCGTGAATGCTTCGCCCTCGTCGTAGCGTCGGTTGCCGTTGACATCAACATAGGGCTCGGCACCGAAGGCGCCGTCCGCATCCCACATGCCATTGCCCTGATCGTCCACGGCGCGGACCCAGAACGCATACGTCGTGTCGCTGCCCGAGAGCGTGAGAGCGAAGACGCTGTCGTTGCGCGTGGTGAAGGTCCAGTTCCGATTGTCGAAACTGATGTAGTAGCCGGCGACAAAACCGTCCGGATCGTCGCCCCACCAATGCACGTGCTGGCGGCTCGTGGTGGTGCGCAATTCTCCGTCGGGATGCAGCGACAACCAGGTCTCGGGTGCTTGATTCGGATGCGGTGTATCCGTGATCGACTCCGAGCAGGCGGCGGCGAACAGAAGGAGCAACAGGGAGAGTCGTGGCAATGCGTTCATGGACAGCGACGATTGTGCGATGATGCGTGATAGCGCGAAAAAAACGAATTACTCGTAGCTGCGCAGTTCCTTTACCGTGCCGAGAATCACGTCGCGCAACGGACGAAGTTCAGGAGGTACGGGTGTGGAATCTTCGATAATGCCCGGCCAGGAAAAACGGTACACGACCTCGTCTTCCACGATTTCCAGCATGGTGGTCATGTTGCCCGTTTCCGTGGCCATGATGGTGGAGAGCGGCGTCGCGTACACGTGCCGCAGCACGGCCCGCAGCTGCGCAGTTCCCACGGTACCGAGAGTGTCGGTGCGCTCGCGCATGCCGGCCTTGCCCACCCAGTAGGTTACCAATCCATCGGGATGCAGCGTGTACCCGGTCTGCATTCCGGATACGCCTCCTCCGTTGGACAGCGTGATGCGCGTGGGCGGCCAGTGCTCTTCGGCCGTGCGGCCGCAGGTGCAGCAGGACGAAAGGAAGAGCGCCAGAGGCAGAAGCAGGAGTGCGACGCGTGTCATAGTGCCTCGATAGAAAAAGGGGGACGGCGGCTCGGCGCCGCCGTCCCCCGGTGAAATCAACGGGTGATGAGCATACGTCCCACCATGGGCGTGCCGTCCACGGTGAGCGTGTAGGTGTAGATGCCCGAGGGCAGTGTGGGGGCGGTGAAACGCACCGTCACCGTGCCCGCGTCCATCGTGCCGTCGGCAAGCGTGGCAACGACGCGACCGAGCATGTCGTGCACGCGCAGCGTCACCGCCGACTGACGCGGCAGATCGAAGCGGATGCTGGTGCCCTGCGCGGCGGTGAAGGGATTGGGATAATTCTGCTCAAGGGTGAGCGCGGCCGGCATGCCGGGCACATGCTCGATGGCGGTCACCACATCGGTGAAATCATCCTCGTCGCGCGGCAACAGCTTCCAGTTGCTGAAGGAGAAATACACTATGCCGCGCAGCGCGCTGATGGTGGCGCTCGGACGCAGGTAAATCAGATTGGTGTCGGTGGAATCCAATGTGTACACATTGTCCCAGGTGCCGGCATCGTCGGCGCGCATGTCGCCCGAGCCGTCGGTGAAAAGGAATTCGCCGAAATTGCCCGTGGGCGCGTCGGCATTGGTGCTGGTCACGGTGAGATTGCGGAATATCGCCAGCATGCCTTCCCATTGCTCGGCGTTCGGATCGCCGTCTTTCACCACGCCGGTCTTGAACGTGCCGGTGGTCGACTCGATGGGGGTGGGCAGATCGGCGGTGCCGTGCACGGTCGTTGCTGTGGCAGTACCCACGGTGGTCACGTTGAAGCGCTCTTCCACAACGCCGGTCACCGTCACATCCTGTCCGATGACGAGATTGCGGATGCTTTCATCGCCACGCAGCATGATGCCGCTCCAAGGATCGTTGCTGTCCTGCATGTACACCATGCCCAGATCGGCGTTGCCTGCGGTCACCACGCCGCGCAGTGTCACCTGCCCGCCGACGGCGCCGGAGTTGCCATTGCGGAACGGCGTGTACTGCACGTCGCGGATGCGCAACACGCCGTCGCGCACGATGAAGAAGGGCTTGCCGGTGGTCATGTCGCCCGGGAAAATCGCCATCTCGTTGTCGTTGTCCGTGGCTTCGATGTAGTACCAGACGATGCTGCCGTCGGCCTGCGCGGGGATGCTGCCCGAGGCCAGCTTGCTGTCGGGATTGTAGTTCATCGGGAGGCGGCCGAGTTCTGTCTCGCCAGTGCCGTAAATGAGTTCGACGCCGCTGATGGTGCCGCCGGGATTGCTGTCCTGCACGTCACAACTGACAATCACTTCCTGCGAGGAGGTGGGGATGGCCACGTTGCGTCCGAGATTGGCGATGATCGGCGGGAAGGAGCCCAGCTGAATGTCGCCCGGATAGAGCGGAGCGATTACGATGCCCTGTCCCGACGAGGTGATCACGCCGCGGATGGAGGTGATGGTCGTGCCCGGCGTGGGCGGCGCCCAGTTGGGATCGAAGCCCTGCGAACCGCCACGGAAGTAAATGCTCTGATCGTACACGCCGATGGAATTGCCGAGATTGTCCACCACCGTCCAGGTGTAGCGGCCGGTGGAGCTGTTCTTGCTAACGGTGCCAACCTTGAGGTCCTTGATCAGCACATACGCGCCTTCCCACTGCTGCGCCGAGGGAATGCCGTTCTGCGGTCCGCCCTGCACGAGATCGGGCAGGGTGATTTCCGTCGGATCGGGACGCTTGCCGAGATCGTCGAGAATTTCCACCATCACATCCGCATTCCATTTACCCGACACCACACCCACGTCGAACTGTGTGGTGCTGAAATACTGTGTCACCACCCCGGTGACACGCACCACATAGCCCGTGTCGATGGCGGTGACCAGCGTGGCTTCGCTGGCGGTGGAATCGGAGGCGCGCATGTTGATGCCGCTCCAGGCGCCACCGGCGGGATCGGTGATATAGAAAGTGAAGGCGTTGCTGAGGGCGAACAGCGTGGGTCCGCCCGGTGTGATGCGCGGCGCGGCGTACACCACACCCGTGACGGTGATGGTGTCGCCCAGGCGCGGGGAGGCCTGATTTCCGGCCGCGAGCGTGTCGGGATGGACGAATTGGATTTCCTGAATGGTCAGCGTGTCGCTGCGAATTTGCGCCTCGGCGGAAATTCCCAGCAACACGGTGAGCAGGAAGAGGGCGGTGAATCGGGACAACATTTTCATGAAACGAACTCCTCGTTTATTTGACGATGAGGAATTTTCCTCGTTTGATATCACCCGTGTCGAGATTTTCCACGGTGAACAGATACAATCCTGTGGCGATGGCCTGATCGCTGTCGCTGATCAAATCCCAGGCATGCTCGCCGCCCGACATCACCTGCGTGCCGTCGGCGTAGCGTGAAAACCATTGAATATCGGAGCCGTTGCTCGTGGCCGCATCGTGTTGCATGCTGCGCACAAGGTCGCCCGCCATGGTGTACACGCGGATTTCGGCGCGCTCGGGCAGATTGCAGAAGTACAGCTTGCGCTCGCGTTCGCCCGTGCCATCCCACTGCGCCTGCGTGTAATAGGGATTGGGATACACGCAGGGCTCGCTGCTCGCCGCCGCATCCGGGGTGCTGCCGGGAAGCACGCGCCGCGCATTCTGCAGGCGGCTGCTTTCCAGACTTTCCACATTGTTCTCCGGATCACCGCCGTCGAACGCGGTGACGGTATACACGTATTGCCAGCCGTTGAGCTGATTCGGCACGCGCAGGTGGTAGCGGTACTCGGTGGCATCGCCTTCGAAGCGCATGGGCGTGGCCAGACGCACAGCGCCGAAGCCCGTGTTGTAAAACAGGGCATTATCGGGGCGATCGTATTCTCCCACCAGCACGAAGCTGCCCGACAGCGCCGTGCCCTGACGCAGATCGGCACCGGCATTGCTGCGGTACACGCGATATCCTTCGAAATCCTGCCGCCCGGAAATGGGATCGATGGAAGTCTCGGCGCGATTGTCCCAGTACACATCCACCAGCTGATTGCCGGGAATGATGCGCACCCGCGGCGCGGTGGGAGGCGCGGGCAGCACATAGCGCGTCAGCGCTCCATCGCCGTTGAGATCCTCGCCGGGATCGAGCGTGTTGTTGCGATTCTTGTCCTCGCCGTCGTAGGCCTGTTGGGCGAAGCGCAGTCCGCGGTAGAGATTCGCGCGCGAGGCCTCGGTGTCGTCGGCTGTGGGATCGTTGCCGTATTTCTTTGCCGCCACAAGCGCGAAGACCACATTCACCGAAGCACCCGGTTGCAGGGCGCGAAACGGACCGGTGCTGAGCAGCGTCGAACGATTGGACGGCGATTTCAGCGTGGGATACTCGGTGGCGGGCAGGCCGGAGGACATTTTCTCATAGCGCTCGCGGTCATTCTCGGGAGAAAAATACACGGGATCGGTGGTGTTGCGGAATTGCCACGGATTGTACACCACGCGTGCGCCCAGCGAATCGCCGCCCGCGGGCTTGGGTCCGAAATACTGCAACGGCGTACTGCCCAGCACGGCCAGTCCGATGTAACTGTCGGTGAAGCCCGGATCGCCGTCCACATCGAATTCGTAGGCCATGCGCAGCGAATCCACGAAGCCATTGCCGCCGCGCGCGTAAAAGGCCGAACCGCGCGGCGGACTGATATTCGTGTTGCGCACCACCATGTCGAGCCACACGCCCACGTACACGCTGTCGAGCACATCGGGGCTGCTGTTGGTGATGGTGTAATTGAGAATGACGAAATTCTCGGCGAAGGAGAAATTCCACGCGTAGCTTTCGAGACGCACGCTCACGCCGAGCGGGAAGGTATGCTCGGGAATGGTGACGCTGCTGCCGGGCACGACTTTGTTGGAATCGGTGAAATCCGCCACAAAATCCTGATGACTCACCGCGTCGGGACTGAAGAAGCGCGAATCCGCCAGCGTGGAGCGCTCGCCCGTGCGTGTTCCCTGCGCGTTGGTGAATTCGAAGCCCGCCGCCACATCGCGCACGGAACTGACGTCCACGGCGCCCGTGGTGACGTTCGGACCCTGTCCGCCGCGGAACGCGCCGATCCACAACCCACCCTCGAAAATATGCTCGATGCCCGATCCCGCGGGATACTCGCAGTTCGGCTGAGCGGGCCATTTATTGAAGCCGTGCCCGAGCGTACCGAAATTCGATACCGTCAGCCGCAGACTTCCGACATTGGTGAATTTGCTCTCATCATCATCCAGCGCTTTGCGGAAGCGACCGGGGCCGCCATCCTGCTGCTGGCTGTGGGCGACGCTGCCCAGCAGGAGCAGCACCATCAACATACGTTTCACGTGTTACCACACGGCTGTTACGAGGGAAAGAGGAGTGTGCCTCACACCACTGCTTGTCTCATAAGGTAGAAACGCCCCCAGTGAAATGCAACGCCGTATCGGGCGTGATCGTTATATTACCAGCATGAGCCAAGGAGAATCGAACCCATGACCACTGTGAACCTGCTGCCCGAGGGACAGGCCGTGCCTGTCAGCACCATTTATTGTATTGGCCGGAATTACATCAAGCACATTCAGGAACTTGAGAACGAGGTCAATGCCGAGCCGGTGCTGTTTCTCAAGCCCGCGGCGTCACTGATTCGCGAAGGGCGGGACATCGAGCTGCCGTCGTTCAGTGTCGATGTGCATCATGAAACAGAACTCGTGTTGCTGGTGGGTTCGTGCGGCAGACATATCGCCGAGAGCGATGCGCTGGCACATCTGGCCGGAGCGGGAGTGGGGCTGGATCTCACCGCGCGCGACACGCAGCAGGCCTTGCGGGATAAAGGACTGCCGTGGACGATTTCCAAGGGTTTCGCCACCGCCGCTTGCGTCTCGGATTTCCATCCGCTGCACAGCTTCCCCCCACTCGATGCGTTGCACTTCACACTTACGGTGAATGGTGAGCGTCGTCAGGTGGGCGACACTTCGCTGATGATCTTTTCCGTGCCCCGCATCGTGGCGTTTATCAGCGCATTGGTGGAATTGCATCCGGGTGATATTATTTTCACGGGCACACCACACGGCGTGGCGGCGATTCACGAAGGGGATGTGCTCGACCTGTCCATGCATCACGTGCATGCGCGTTTTGTCGTGGGTGGGAGGGAGCAGCGGTGATGGCGTTGACGCTCTCTCCCGTGGCGCTGCGTTCGGGGTTGGTGGCGCTGCTGGCTGTGCTGGGGCTCGGACTGCTGCTGTTGCTCCGGCCGGGTACCTCCGCCGAGGCCGACACCCCGCGCGAGGTCGCTGTGGTGTACGATTCATCCGAAACGGATTGGAACGATTACATGTGGCCCACGGACGCGGGCAGCATTCGCACGTCGGATTTCGCCGAATTCCGCAAAACGCATTTTCACGCCGGACTCGATGTGAGCACGGGTGGGAGAATCGGCTTCAAGGTATTCGCCATGCGCGACGGCTGGGTGCACAGCATGTACTTCGAGCCCGGCGGCTACGGCTGGTTTCTGGCGTTGCGGCATCGCGACGGCTATTACACCACCTACGCGCATCTCGATCGTCCGAACGACAGCATTCTCCTCGCCTGGCAGCAGGCATTGGTGGCGCGCGGCGCTTCCTTCGGCAATGTGGAGTGGAAGGAAGGCGAACTGCCGGTGAAAAAAGGCGACATTATCGCTTATACCGGAGATACTGGAGCGGGACCGGCGCATCTGCATTTCGAAATCCGCGACCGCAACTTCAATCCGGTGAATCCCGGTCTCGCACGCGCGCTGCGTCCGGTGGACTCGCTCGCGCCGGAACTGCGCGGCATACTGCTGCAGCCGCTCGACGCCGCCAGCAGCATCGACGGCGCATTGGCCGCCAAGCCGTTGACGCCCGTGGGCGCGCCCGGCGGCATGATGAGCGTCAAGGCCGTTCCGCGCTTGCGCGGACGCATCGGGCTGCTGCTGCGCGCGCATGATCGCGCGAACGGCGCCACCGACTATCCCACGCCGTACCGGCTGCGCATGCAGGTGGACGGCAAGGACGTGTTCGAATCCACCGCCATGCGCTTCGCCGACACGCTCGGTTTTCACATCCGCATCGACCGGGACCATGCGCTGATGCAGGCCATGAAAGGGGAGTTTCGCAAGCTGTACCGCGACGAAGGCAATCTCCTGGAATTCTACCTGCCGCAATCGCGCGATGCCGGCGTGCTCTCGGCCGAGCGGCTCGGCGTGGGACTCAAGACCGTCACTGTCATTGCGGAAGATCTCGCCGGCAACCGCAGCAGCGCGCGCATGGTGGTGGAGTTGGCGCGTGATCTTCGTGTACGGCAGACCATGCGCGACGGTGTGTTGGAAGCGCAACTGCTCACGGCCGAGGGCTGCGAAGCATTGCGCCTCGAAGTTGCGGATGATGCGCGTGCGGCCGCTGTCGGCAGCTGGACCGCCGCCGAAGCGCGCGCCGGCGTCAGTGTGGATATCAAACGGTACCGCGACAAACAACTGCGTCTCGTCACCGTGGACGATGCGGGGTATGAGCAGCAGCACGCGCTGTTCGTGCCGGGTGGCGCTTCGCGCGCAACGGGACGTCTGTACGCCCATCGCGAGATTCATTTCGATGAAATCGTGTACGATTTGCGTCTGGCCACGACCTTCGCCTCCGCGCCCGAGGTGCGCATCACGCAGGGCGCGCGCAGCGAAGCGGGACGCGTGCATGCCATCGACGCGTCGCGCTACCGCGCCGTGCTGCCCACCTGGGAGGGACTCTCGGGTATGGCCACGGTGGAGGTGCGCTACACCGTGGGTGCGAAGGAGATTCTTTGGACCGACAGTGTGCGCGGTACGCATATCAGCGCGTCCGCTGGCGGTCAGTTGCGATCGGAAGACGGGCGCTTCGTGCTGAGTTTTGCGCCCGGTGATGTGTATCGCTCGCTGTTCTGCACGCTGGAAAATATTGGCGGCGATTCCTTGCTCGCCTGGCGTGTCGGTCCCGCCGATGTGCCGCTCGCGGGGCGTCCCGTGTTGAGCATACTCGCGAAAGACGTGGGCGAAGGGGCCTATCTGTCGATGGACGCGGGCATGCGCAAATACGGCGAAGCGCGGCAACCCCTAACCGGCGTACTCACGGCGCGTGTCGCGCGTTTTCTCGGAGCGTACGCAGTGCGCCGCGACCAGGCGGGTCCGGTCATTGCCGTGGACATCGCTCCCCGCAGCAGCGAGGCGCTGCGCATCACGGTGCGGGATTCGCTGTCGGGTGTGGACATGCGATCAGTGGTGGCCCGCATCGACGACACGGTTGTGCCGCTGTTGTATCACGAGGGCCGCGGCCAGTTGTATGTGCCGCACGCGGTGTACAAGGCCGCGAACGGCAAGGAAGTGGTGGTCAGCGCCCGCGATTTCGCGGGGAATACGTCGGTGGTGAAAAAAGCGCTGCGGTGATCGGGGCGAGTTGGCTGAGTACGTGATACATTTGAAGAGATGAAAGAGAGCGGAGAGAGCGGGGAGGAAGTGTTGAGGTTGCTTCCCGCTCGAATCCTGCTAGCTGGCCGAGTACGTGATACATTTGAAGAGATGAAAGAGAGCGGAGAGAGCGGAGAGGAAGTGTTGAGGTTGCTTCCCGCTCGAATCCTGCTGGCCTGCTGAGTGCGTGATACATTCGAAGAGCGCGGAGGATGGGTTGAGGGTGCCTTCCGCTCGAATCGTGCGCGCCGCCGCAATCGAGTCAACGCAAGGGCGCAGAGACGCAAAGCCGCGATAGCTCCGGGCCCTCTGTGTTCCCCAATCCCTCCTTACCCTTTCTTCACTGTATTACACGAATCATCTCCACGAATATTATCCGGATGATATTGCTTTTTGAATATTATCCGGGTATATTTGGACATCATTCACAAGGAGCATGGCTCATGTATACACAGATTGCTGAACGTTGTATTGCCTTCGATGGGATGCGTTGCATTGCCGAAGGCGATCTGTTGTCCGTTGCGCGCAAGGTCAAGGAATGGGTGGACGCGCATGACGAGGCCTCGGTGCTGGTGTTCGACGCGGAGTCGTCGTATATCGTGGAACTGGATTTGCGGGGCTCGATGCGCGAGGTGCTGCATGTGGTGGAGAAGCGCATGCGCGAGGGCGATATGCCTCTGCCGGTGGAGCGCGGGGTGCGCAAAGGTCCCGGTCGTCCGAAAATGGGTGTGGTGCCGCGCGAGGTGACGCTGCTTCCCCGTCACTGGGAGTGGCTGGAACGGCAGCCGGGCGGGGCCTCGGTGACGCTGCGCAAATTGGTGGAAGAAGCCCGCAAGGATGTGCACGGTACGGAACGTCGGCGCGCGGCGCAGGAGGCATGCTACCGCTTCATGAATGCGGTGGCGGGCGATCTGCCGGGATTTCAGGAGGCCTTGCGCGCACTGTACGCCAACGACCGCGCGCGCTTCGAGCAGTTCACCGAGTCCTGGCCCGCGGATGTGCGGCGGCATGTGCACGGCTACGCCGAGCGCAGTTGGAGCGAGGCCGCTGTAGCGAGGAAATAACACGCATGCCTTCGCGCCCGTCCTCGGATGGGCGCGACGGCATTGACGGAGGGCGTGGAGGGGCTGTATATTGCGCGGCACCATCAATCGAGGAGAACTATGCGATTCCCCATATATTCCGCGCGACAGCGCGCCTTCCTGCTCGCATTGGCCGTGTTCGGTGCGGTCGTGCCCAATGGACTGTTTCTCTACTACGCCGCGCTGCATCGGCAACTGCTGTTCGATGCCCTGAGCAATCCCGTGGCGCTGGTCTTCATTTGCGAAGCCTTCGCGCTGATGCTGCTTTTCGCCTGGCTGCTGCACCGATCAGGCGCGCGCAATCCCTCGTCGTGGCGCTTCATTCTGTTCTCCCTGCTGGGCAGCATGCTCTTCTCCGTACCCTATGCTCTGTACCGCCTCGGCGGCGAGGAGCAGGCGGAGCCAGGGCATGAGTGATCCACGATGGCGCCTTCGGGTATCGTCAGGCTGAGCGCAGCGCCGAGCAGGTATGTTCGGAATGGTACAATAATAATACGGCGCGGAGTGGAAGGGTCGCGCACGTTTCCGATCCCATCGACACAGATCGTACAATGAGGTTTCGACTCCGCACCGACCTGAGATCGCGTCTTACCTAACCATCATCTCGCGGTGCGTCGCTCAACTCGAAGACCCGCCGCGGCGGGGTGACGAAAGCTGGGCATTGTGCAGGAAACCATGTCATGTGCAACTCGGAGACCCGCCGCGGCGGAGTGACGAATGTACGGAGGCCGTCCGGCGGCAGGTTTCGATTTCAGCGAAAATTTCCTTTTTTTACCATGCTATGAAACGCGTCGCTTTCC
The DNA here is from genome assembly GCA_035914695.1 of Bacteroidota bacterium. GTDB lineage: Bacteria > Bacteroidota > Ignavibacteria > SZUA-365 > SZUA-365 > JAOSJT01. Next base: position 21,779 of record JAMIQH010000153.1, read on the forward strand.
ATACCCTGGGCTGCAAGCTCAATTTTGCCGAGACCGCCACCTTTCAGCGACAGTTCGCCGAGCGGGGCTTCGCCACGGTGGATTTCACCGAACACGCCGACGTGGTGCTGATCAACACCTGTTCGGTGACGGAGAATGCCGACCGCGACGCGCGCAAGGCCGTGCGGCAGGCCCTGCGCCGCTCGCCCGACGCCTACGTGATCGTGTTGGGCTGCTACGCGCAGTTGCGTCCCGACGAACTCGCGGCCATCGACGGCGTGGATCTGGTGCTGGGCGCGGAAGAGAAATTCCACATCATGGAACATGCCGATCCCGCCTGGCGCAAGGATCAGGTGCGCGTGGTGGTGGGCGACGTGCACGATGCGGCGAGCTTCGGCGTGGCGTATTCGGCCGAAGGCGCGGCGCGGACACGCGCCTTTCTCAAAGTGCAGGACGGCTGCGACTACAACTGCTCGTATTGCACCATTCCCATGGCGCGCGGCGCCAGCCGCAGCGAGAGCATGGAGCGCTCGGTGCGACACGCGCGGGATATTCTCGCCGCGGGTTTTCGAGAGATTGTGCTCAGCGGCGTGAACGTGGGGGATTACGGTGCCGGGGGCGAGGTCGGCCTGTACGATTTGCTGCGCGCGCTGCTCGCCATTGACGGGGATTTCCGCCTGCGCATCAGCTCCATCGAACCGAATTTGCTGAACGACGACATTATCGCGCTGGCGGCGGCGGAGCCGCGTCTCGTGCCGCATTTTCACATTCCCCTGCAGAGCGGCAGCGATGCGGTGCTGCGCCTGATGCGACGGCGGTACAACACGCGCATGTTCCGCGATCGCGTGCAGGCCGTACTTGCGGCGTTGCCCGAGGCCGGTATCGGTGTGGATGTGATTGTGGGCATGCCCGGCGAAACCGAGGAACTGTTTCGCGAGGCGTATGAGTTTCTCGTCGACCTGCCTTTTACCTACCTGCATGTGTTCAACTACAGCGAACGTCCCGGCACCGAAGCGGTGGGCTTCGCTGGCAAGGTGCCGCCGGCGGAACGCGCGCGCCGCAGTTCCATGCTGCGCACGTTGAGCATGCGCAAGCGCCGCCTGCATCAGGAGCGGCAAATCGGACGCACGCTTTCGGTATTGTTCGAGCACGGCGACGGCAGTCACGCCGAGGGATATGCGGAGAATTACGTCCGCGTCCAGGTGCCCTGGCAGCCGGGTCTCGAACACCGCATCGCCAATGTGCGCATCGACGCCATCGAGGGAGAGCTGGTGACGGGCACGGTGCTGGATGCCGCTGCGCAGAACCGCTGGATTCCCTTGCCCGTGCTGGCGGACGGCGCAACACGGATCTGATCATCCTTTTTACCACACGTTCCCCGCTCTTCTCCTTCGCGCGGCATCGCGCATTCCCAACCCCTTCCTTTCCTTGCGAGACGCGCCTGCGTTCGGAACTTCGCTTCCCGCCTTGCGTGTTGCACAGCAACATGGCGCGCGCCAGACAGTGGCGCCAACGACCAGGCACAGCACATGAAGCACAATGGAGGATACGATGAAGGAAGCAGGGAAGTGGACGACACAGGACATCCCCGATCAACAGGGTAAGATCATCATGGTTACCGGAGCGAGTTCGGGCATCGGCTTTGTGGCGGCGCGCGAACTCGCGGGGCGCGGGGCCCACGTCATACTCGCTGTGCGCGACGAGCGCAAGGGGGAAGCGGCCATGCGGCGCATTCGCGAAGCGCATGCGGACGCCTCGCTGGAATTGCAACTTCTGGATCTGGCCGACCTGCGCTCGGTGCGCGATGCGGCAGCGAATGTGCGCGCGCGGCATCCGCGTCTGGACGTGCTGCTGAACAATGCCGGTGTGATGATCCCGCCGCTGACGCGCACCGCGCAGGGCTTTGAATTGCAGATGGGCGTGAATCACTTCGGACATTTCGCCTTGACACAGGCATTGCTCGATACGCTTGAAGCGGCGCACGCTGCGCGCGTGGTGACGGTGAGCAGCGGCATGCATAAAATGGGCCGCGTCAATCTCGAGGACATCCACTGGACGCGCCGCCGCTACAGTCCCTGGCGGGCCTACGGCGACAGCAAGCAGGCGAATCTTCTGTTCACGCTGGAACTGCAACGCCGCCTCGCCGCGAGCGCCTCGCGCTGCATCGCCGTGGCGGCGCATCCGGGGGTGAGCATGACCGAGCTGCAGCGGCATTCCTCCACGCTCGTGTGGATGAGCAAACTCATCGCGCACGATGTGGAAATCGCCGCGCTGCCCTCGTTGCGCGCGGCCACCGATCCCGGCGTACGCGGCGGTGATTATTATGGTCCGGGTAAAATGTTCGAGTTGCGGGGCACACCGGAGCGTGTGCGTCCCATGGCGCATGCGCGCGACGAGGCGCTAGCCGCGCGTCTTTGGCAGTTGTCGGAAGAGGCCACGGAGCGTATGGAAGCGCTGGCCGCGCACTGATATCGGATACGGCGGTTGGCAATCTCGCCGCCCCGTTGTACCTTACCCTGATGAACACCGGGAGAGTAAATTCCCCGCGGTATACAGGGTTGTACAGTGGAGCATCAGGCTGCATGTTGCATTGCATCGGAATTCGCAAAGAAACCAAAGACCACACCGAACGCCGCGTCCCGCTCGTGCCCGAGCAGGTGGCGCGCCTGCATCGGGATCACGGATTGCGCATACTCGTCGAGCCGATGGCGCATCGCATTTTCAGCGACGAGGAATTTCGCGCGGCGGGAGCCGAATTGACGGAGGATCTCTCCGACGCCAACATCATTATCGGCGTCAAGGAGATTCATCCCCGTTACATGCTGGACGACAAGGCCTATCTGTTTTTTTCCCACACCATCAAAGCGCAGCCCTACAACATGGGCATGTTGCGCTCCATGCTTGAGCACCGGCAGACACTGCTCGATTACGAACTCATCCGCGACGAACGGAATCGCCGTCTGGTCTTTTTCGGCAACTTCGCCGGTCTGGCCGGCATGATCGACACGCTGTGGGCCCTGGGCAAGCGTCTCGACGCGCAGGGCATCGCTTCGCCGTTCTCGCGCATTCGCTACGCATCGGAGTATGGTTTGCTGGAGCACGCGGAGCAGGGTATACGCGAGGTGGGCGAAGTGATACGCCGCGATGGACTGCCTTCCGCGCTGGTGCCTTTCGTCACCGGCTTCACCGGCTATGGCAATGTGTCGAAAGGCGCGCAGTCGCTGTACGAGTTGCTGCCCGTCGAGCATATCGCCGCCGGCGATCTCGAGGCGTTCATGCGGGGCGGACGTTTTTCCGATCGCGTGGTGTACAGTGTGGAGTTCCGCGAGGAGGATTTGGTCGCACGCATCGACGACTCAGCCGCGTTCGATCTGCAGGAGTACTACACGCATCCCGAGCGCTATCGCGGGGTGTTCGACGCCTATCTTCCGCATCTCAGCGTACTCATCAACGGCATTTACTGGGACGAGCACTTTCCGCGCTTGCTTTCGCTGGACACGGCGCGCGCGCTGTGGGCGCAGGGCACGCCGCGGCTGCGCGCCATCGGCGACATCAGTTGCGATATCGACGGCTCGGTGCAGCTCACCGTGAAGGGCACCACCTCCGACAATCCGGTGTACGTGCACGATCCGCTGACGGGCGTGGTGACGGACGGTTGGGAAGGGGAGCGTGGTCCGGTGATACTCGCCGTGGACAAATTGCCCACCGAACTGCCGCGCGAGGCGTCCATCGCCTTTGGCATGTCGCTCGAGCCCTTCATCCCCGCCCTTGCGCGCGCGGACTTCAGCCACACACTTGACGATATCGTATTGCCACCCGAGCTGCGCCGCGCATTGATCGCGCACAGGGGAGTACTGACGCCGGATCATGCGCATTTGCAGGGGCATTTGCCTTGATCACTGTGTGAGTCCATCCGTGTGAATATCACAGTGCGAACGGCAGGGTTTTAAAACCACAGATTGCACAGATTTCACACAGATTAGCACGGATGGATCGTGGAAGGCTGCGGGGATCGGAGCGATACATAACAGCCGGGGAGAAATCGCACGCTCGTTGTCGACAATCCAGCGTCTTATGCACCCTTGCGTCTTCGCGTTGTTCCCGCGCGATCAACCGCGCAACACTTTCTTGTATTTCAGGAAATAGCGCTTGAGGATATTCACAAGCGGCCGGGCCAGGCCAAGGGGTTGCAACACCACCATGCTCGCATGAAAGATGATGCCTGAGAGTGTTCTCAGCGTGGACTCCGCGGGTTTGGGTGCGGTATCAATGTGCACATACATAATGGTCCAGTAGCTACCCTTTATGATGTGTTTCTCGCCCCAGTTGTATCGATCGAAAAAGTTGCTCGTGATATAGGTTTGATGAATTTCCAGCGGATTGCCGTAGGTTTCCTCCTGGAAAATATCATGAAGTGGACAAATGATAATGATGTGTTTGAAGGTGCGATGACACTGCTGTATTACCGCGTGGATATCGGAGGGCTTCAAATGTTCCAGAACGTCGCCGAAGATTGCCACATCATACATCTGCGCGTTCTTGCGCACCCAGTCCTGAAGCAGCGCATGGTGCACTTCATCATACGGGCCTTCATTGCGGAGCATGTTGGCTGTGTTTTCCGAGCCCTCCACGGCCACGAGACGGACGTCGCTTTGAAGCAGCTCCCGTGCTATTCTCCCGTTTTTCCCGCCTCCGGCGCCAAAATCGACGATGCGAGCAGGCCGCAATGCCTCAAGTTGCTGAGCGAGAATGTAGTCGCAATACGACACACTGCTTCCGAATTGCTGTTCCACGGTATCCTGGTCTGACATCGGCTGCTTTCTCCATGATGGGGGGACGTTTGAACCTGGCGGTCCCGATCGCCTTGGGCGGCTGTTGGATGGCGTGTTGCTTTCCCGCTGTCATCACCCTGGCCCGATTGCGATGCGGTGCATTGGTCCACGGGTACTTGTCCGCATACTATTGGCGAATCGGGTAATATTGTGCGCAATATATCGCTTCCTTTGCAGGGGAGCAAACAGAGCATCAAGACATAGTTTCAAAACCACAGATAGCACAGATATCACACAGATTAGCACAGATGGATCGTGGAAATCCACGATGATCCGATGAAGAAGCCACGAAGTGTCCTTGTGTTACGCCACCGAGGTCGAGCCATAGCGCCGCAGCGCCTCTGTGGCCGCCAGAGAGATGAGCGCTTCGAGGACATGGACGTCGATGTCTGCGAGGCGCTTGAAGTAGAGGCAGGACTTGCTCATCTTGTGCTTTCCGAGCGTGGACAGGAGTTCCGCTTGTCCGGGATCGTCCACGCCGAGGTAGACCACGAGTTCCCTGCCGCGGATGGCGAAAGCCGCGAGTGGCGCCTCGCCCGAGTGTCCGCTCGCATATCTGTAGGTGTAGGAGCCGAAGCCCACGATGCTCGGTCCCCACATGTGCGGCTGTTGTCCCGTCACACGCTCGCATATCGTCATGATGGTTCTGCAATCCTCGATTTGCCCGGCGGTGCCTCTTGCCGCGAGGTACTCCTCGACACTCGCGCCGGTGGGTTGGGTTTTTGGAGTTGGCATGGGGGCCTCTCTGAATTGGAATGCTGTGCTACAGAGCGCAGTATGCGTGTGAACGACAACGTTTCAAAACCAGGGTGCGAACAATGTAGTTTCAAAACCACAGTGCGAACAATGTAGTTTCAAAACCACAGATAGCACAGATATCACACAGATTAGCACAGATGGATCGTGGAAGGGTGCGGGGAGCGGAGCGAATACCTGTCTCTCTGTTGGGTTCGTTTTTGGGCGAATGATGCTTTACACCGCTCCGCCCACACCTTTGAATTTCTCCACGAATGCGGTGATTTTCTGGAAGACGGTCTGCTTCGTGATCAAGTATTGCGGGTTCAGCGGGCTCATGCGGGGCAGGATGGCGTTGAGTTCGGTGCCGCTGTCGCTCGCGAATTCGCGTTTTAATGAGGCGGTGATATAGCGCCTGGCAGCTTCCGCATTCAGGTTCTCGGCGGTGATCAACTCTTGCGCTTCCCGCTGCTGTTCGGCCCGGGCAAAGGTGAAAAAGGCATCAATCACACTGGCCTTGTCGCCAATGTTATCGAGATCGGTCTGGTTGATGAAATCGACGAGCAGGCTTTCCTTGGCTCGGTTGCCAAGACTGGCGCGAATGACGCGTCGTACTTCGTCAACCAGCCCCGACTTGGTCCTGATGTTCTTGTTGTGCTCGAAGATCAGTTCCAATATGTAGTCGAGATTGATTTCCTGAGACTTCAGGAGGTCGACCTCGAATACCACGTCATCCCAGTCGATGCTGGATGTATCCTTGTCATCGGAGGATTTCTGGCGGCGCAGCCATTCGCGCACGTCGTTGTAGGTGGAGCGGTAATCCTGGATGATTCGTTCCGACGGTATCGTTATCGCCTGCAGTTCGGCAAGGTCTTCATCGCTCAGATAATGCTGCGTCTTGAATGCCTCCACCGCCGCAGGGTCGTTCATGTCAACGCTTTGAAGTGCTTTCAGACTGGCAAATTCATCGAAATGCTGTAGCACATTCTCGATGCGTAAATATTCTCCGAAGAGCTTCACAAACGCCTTCTTGTCCGCTTCCTTCTCGATGGCGGTGGGATCGGGAAAGCGCTGCTCCAACTCCCGCACCACATCCATATAACCGCGCCGCGCTTCACCGGTCAGTACATCGGTAAAGCCGTCCATGTATTCCTTGTAGCTCTTCTCCAGCACCACGTTCTTTGTGTTCCTGTCGCCAAACAATGTGATGGCGTCGATGGTGGCTTGCTCGAGGTCACGGAAGGTGACGATGTTGCCAAAGGTTTTCGTGGCGTCAAAAATGCGGTTGGTGCGCGAATATGCCTGCAGAAGGCCGTGGTAACGCAGGTTTTTGTCGACGAACAAGGTGTTCAGCGCCGGCGCATCAAAGCCGGTCAGGAACATGCCCACCACGATCAGCAGGTCGATTTCCTTGGCCTTCACCTGCTTGGCGAGATCACGGTAGTAATTCTGGAAGCCGTTGCTGTCCACGCTGAAATTGGTTTTGAACAGCGTGTTGTAATCCGCTATGGCCGCGCTCAAGAACTCCTTGGCGCTGCTGTCCATGGCGGAGACTTCGAAACTTTCGTCCTGTATGTCGCCGACAGCATCCTGTTCCTCGTTCGCGGCAAACGAGAAGATGGTGGCTACCTTCAACGGCTTGTCGCTGCCCTTCTGCAATTCCCGGAAGGACTCGTAGTACAGCTTGGCGGCGTCGACGCTGCTGACCGCGAACATGGCATTGAACCCTTGATTACCAGCCTGGAGGCGGCGTGTTTTCTGTCGATAGTGTTTCAGGATGTACTGTGTGATTTCGCGTATGCGGTCGGGGTGCAACAGCGCCTGCTTGTTTTCCGCCGCGCTGAGCGTTTTCTCGTTGGACTCGCTCTCAATCGCCTTGAACTGTGGACGTACATCGTTGTAGTCCACCTTGAACTTCAGCACCTTCTCATCGCGTATGGCGTCGGTGATCACGTAGGAATGAAGTTCGTTGCCAAACACGCTGGCTGTGGTTTCGGCGCCCAACGCGTTCTGCGGGAAAATGGGTGTACCGGTGAAGCCGAACTGATAGAACTTCTTGAACTTCTTTTTGAGGTTTCTCTGCGCTTCGCCAAACTGGCTGCGGTGACATTCATCAAAAATGAACACCACCTGCTTGCCGTAAATGGGCAGATCGCCTTCGCTCTTCATCAGGTTGTTGAGCTTCTGGATGGTGGTGACGATGATCTTGTTGTCGTCCTTGTCCAGATTGCGCTTGAGACCGGCGGTGCTGTCCGAACCATTGACGCTGTCCGGTGAGAATCGCTGGTATTCCTTCATGGTTTGGTAATCAAGATCCTTGCGGTCGACCACGAAAAACACTTTGTCGATGAAGTCCAGCTCGGTGGCCACACGCGCCGCCTTGAAGCTGGTCAGGGTTTTGCCCGAACCGGTGGTGTGCCAGATATAACCGCCGCTTTCCGTTTTGCTCCAGTTTTTCGTCTGCCATGCGCTGTTGATTTTCCACAGAATGCGCTCGGTGGCGGCAATCTGATAGGGACGCATGACCAACAGGGTGTTGCTGACATCGAATACCGAATAGTGCAGCAGTACGCTGAGCAGCGTCCTTTTCTGGAAAAAGGTGGCGGTGAAGTCCTTCAGGTCCTTGATCAGCGAGTTATCCGATTTCGCCCAATTCATGGTGAAGTCGAAGCTGTTCTTGCCGCGCTGCGTGGTGTTGGCGAAATACCGACTGTCGGTGCCGTTGGAGATCACGAACAGTTGCAGATACTTGAACAGGGAATGCTCGCTGTTGAAGCTCTCCTTGCTGTAGCGATGCACCTGATTGAAGGCCTCACGAATCGCCACGCCGCGTTTTTTCAGTTCCACCTGCACAAGAGGCAGACCGTTGACAAGAATCGTCACGTCGTAGCGATTGGCGTGGCTGCCCGTCTGCTCGAACTGCTTGATCACCTGCAGCCGGTTTCGGGCAATGTTCTTCTTGTCCAGCAGATAGATGTTCTGTATATGGCCATCGTCAAAGACAAAGTCGTGAATGTAATCGTCGTGAATCTTGCGGGTTTTTTCCACGATGCCATCACTGGGCTTGTCCAGCCAGGTTTCCACAAAGCGCAGCCACTCGCCGTCGGAGAATTGCATCTTGTTCAGCGTCTGCAACGCGTTGCGCACATTGGCCAGCAACTTTTCCGGCGTGTTGAGGTCGGGCGCGTATTCGTAGCCCTGATTCTTCAAGTCCTGAATGAACTCCCGCTCCAGATCCGATTCGCTCTGGTAACGCTCGTTGGCTTTCCATTCCCTGACGTATTTGTCCAGGACAATGAAGTGTTTCGATTCGGCAATGGCCTTGTAGTCGCTCATTCTTCGGGGTCCTTGCTTTGCAGCTCGTTTTTAGAGTCCGGTCCAAATCGGCTTCGATGCGTTGCTGCCTGTTGAACGTTTCACCTCAGTCAGCGGCGTTTCATGCAGTCGGCATTCGGCGGATTGAGCCGTAATCCAACGGGATCACCGCGTCCAGGTTGTAGTACTTGACCTGCTGGGTCTGGGTGAGGCCTACCACGGCGCCGTGCTCAGTGCTTGTTTCCAAAATGGAAACAACCACTTCTTCCACCAATTCGCCACTGTCGAAGATGTTCTTCAGATGCCTGGAAATGGCCGGGACGCCCACACCAAACAACTCCGCCATGCGCTTTTGGGTCAGCCAGATGCTCTCATTGCTGAGCAGGACTTCGACTTTGACTGCGCCGTTGGGCGCGGTGTGGAGCAGGAATTCGGTGCTTTGATCGCGTAATGTGATATTTGGTCGGGGCATAGTTCGATCCCTCAATTTTGAGTATCCAGGGATTGTTTCCCCATAGGTGTGGTACTGGTAGTTGCTAGATTCAACTGATTGGTGACATGAACTATTTCACTCTCGTCTTGCTTCAGATTGTCTCAAATATCCATGTTTCTGGGTAGGAATGATCGTCAATGCACATTGACTCAAATTGCGGGAGTATGGCGTAATCATCCAGTTATTACTTCCGGTTGCCTGAAATGATAGGTCTTGATCAAATGGTCTACCAATTCGCTTAGTCTAGCTTTGTCATTGTCCTCGATTTCAGCCATTTCTTCGCCTGCATGGGCTGAGTGACTGGATAGGTTTAGGAGTCTGTTTCCAAATGGGTCAGGGTTCCCATTGCTGGTTTGTGGAAGAAGAGCCGACCAGTTGTTGTAGCCTAGGAACGTAGCCATCTTCTCCAAAATGTTTCGTGTGAAATTAAAATGGTACTTCCTGATTTGCCCATTATTAAGTGCAACTTGGAGTTCGGATAAGAGAAACAGGTGGTACGAGAATGGCGAGTCGGTTGGCTGTGTTGCCAGATTAAACAGACCGTCTTCATTTTTTTCTAATCGATATTTCTGAAAAGCTTTTTTTGGGCTATATGTCTTCGTCCGTGTGCCATCCTTCTGTGTTTTGTAGGCCGGGTTGCTAAACTCGTTGCAGAGGATATTGTAAAAAAGCGGGCTGTGTGTTGTGATTACAAAATTAAGCTTGGAATTGCTCGACTTAACCAGCGTCGCCAGGTCGATGGCTAGGTCAATTAAATGATTGTCGTCGAGCGAACTAACGGGGTCGTCAATAAACACGTATTCTAGAAGATCAAAGTCGTTGCTTCCGTGTTCATTCTTGTCGGATTCCTCAAGAACAGACACCACCTCTTGAATAAGTGTAAAAAAAATGCTCCATATAAAACTCCTCTCCTCGCTTTTAGATACTTTTAAATTGCCTGTTCGTTCAGTGCCAGTGTCAAGAGAGAAAATTACTTCCGGGTAGGTTTTTTCACCTGTCCTCTTCGTACCTACAACTACATCTTTCTCTTGAAATCGTGCAGATAGTTTGTCGTTTGTATAACGCTGAAATGTGTTAACGATATCTATTTCGCCGCGTACACGCAAAATCCAGTCAGTGAATGAATTCGGTTGGATTTTTAATTTTGGCTCGATGTCTTGCTCCAAGTCGTTATCCCAGTAGAACAAGTCTTCGGTAAATGCGTTGTAATAGAGGATGATGTTGCGTGACGACTGGGGAAGATCGGCTGCTTCATCGCCTTCTCCACTATCGGCTTTGGAGGCTATCAGTCGCTTGAACTCTCGTGAGAGACGAGTTTTTCCCACGCCATTGAAGGCGTAGATTATCTGCACTTTCTTGTTGGCATCTTTTAGCTGTTGTGCGATTTCCGGTAGCGTCTTGCCCATGTTATGTCGTCTCCTCTTCAGGTTTTGGGAAGTTGAACAGCATATCGCGGTAATACTCGTATTGCTTTTTGCGCAGTGCGATTTCGCGGGGCAAGCCCTCGGTGAGGGAGTTGGTCAGAGCGTCGAACGTGTCGAGTATGGCGACGATGCGGGCTTGTTCGGCGAGGGATTTCTGAGGGTCATAGGCATATGGAATCGGGAGCTTGAAGCTCTTTATGATGCTTGAGTTGAGGTCGCCTCTGGGACCCTGTCCTAGTGACTTAATGTTTTCATAATTAAAACTCACCCAATGAAAAACATAGCGAGATAACGCCTTGGCGCTGTCTACTTCCAGGCAGCCACAGTGCTGATTGGTTGTTAAAGGAATTTTATTGATCGCTGACCTGCCTGCCGTGGCGCCAGAGATCGCAATTATTACGCAATTCGCAGGAATCCACTTTGCTGCCGACTGCTCCAGGGCTGCCTGAGTTATTTTTACTTCAGTTCTCTCGATATCGGAAAACTTGACCTCTTGTGTTCTTAGCCATGGAATATCGCCTCCTTCATAGTACTTCGGCTCTCCGGCTGTAGGGGTTCCGCCTGAATGCCATTTTTTTGTAACATCCCCCAGCGTTTTCCAGGCTACATCTCCTAATTCAAAACTCAACAACCGGTCGCGATAGTAATTGTATTGTTTTTTACGAGCGGTCAGCTCGGCGGTCAGCTCGGCGGTCAGCTCGGCGGTCAGCTCGGTAAAGGCGTCAAGAATGCGGACGATTTCGGCCTGGATTTCGAGGGATTTTTTGGGGTTCTCGGGGCAGGGGATGGGGATTCCAAACTTTTCGGTATCAGGGATTGCAATTTGCGGCATTTGCATCTTGCCGCCAATACTCTGGAAATGGGGTTCGTACAGTTTTAGAAAATGGTAAACATACTTGATATGGATAGCCTCGTTGCTTGAATGGTACGACCACATTTCATTCTTGTGTGAGAACGGTATGTCGCAATATTCAAATTCAATTACGCCACGAGATTTAACAATAATCGAAGCTTCGCAATTTATATCCTTGGCTGGTATGTCGTCGAAATCAACAAAGGCGACGGTTTTACCCCCCGCGAAGATTTTTACCGGAGCGCCATCTTTATGAAGCTCTTTCATCTGACCTGCGGTGATTTTTGTGCCTTTGGTTCGAACAAGCATCTCACCGAGTGGCTTCCATTGAACCTCGACCCCGTCCAACAGCTTCGCCAGAAAAGGAAGTTGACTCACGGTTACAACTCCTCGGTCTTGAATTCGCTGTAGCCTTCGTAGAAATAACTCACGTCGATGCCTTTCATGAACAGGGCGCGGTCGTGGATGCGGTCGGTGAGGGCTTGCTTGAGCAGGAATTTGATTTCCAGGTCTTTCACCGGACTGCGCCGCATGGCGGAAAGATATTCCTCTTTATCGACGTGATTCCAGTCCACCACCTGCCTGAGTTCCTTTTTCAGCATGCAATCCAGCCAGATGCGGGTGGCCCGTCCGTTGCCTTCGCGGAAAGGATGGGCGACATTCATTTCCACATATTTTTCCACGATTTGCTCGAAGTTGCCTTGCGGCATGGCGTCGATATGTTTGAGCGAAGCGTGCAGATACATGACCGGGGCGAAGCGGAAATCACCTTTGGAGATATTCACGTCGCGGACAATTCCGGCGAAGTGGTAAATCTCGCCAAAAAGATAGGCATGGATGAACGCCAGCCCGGAAAATGTACCCACGTCCACCTTGTGGATGTCGCCCGAGTCGAAAAGCTGTCTGGCTTTTTGCTTGCTGATTCTTTCCTCGGCCTTGGCCAGCGCGATCTGCTCCGTGATGTTGAGCTTGTTTTCCGGAATCATGTGGACGCTCCTTCAATCTCGGCTACGATGGCGTCGATTTCCGCGCGCAGCTTGTCGATGTTGGCGACGGTGGTTTTCAGTTCGGCATTCAGTTGGGCAATGTCCACGGTCTCACGGGTATCCCGGGCCTCCACATAGCTGCTCACCGACAGATTGTAGTCGTTGGCGGCGATGGCCTCGAAAGGAATGGATTGAGCAAAGTGATCCACGTTCGCCTTGCTGTCGAACACGGCGAGGATGCGTTCGATGTGCTCGTCCAGCAGCACATTATTGTTGGTTTCCTTCTTGAACAGACCGCTGGCGTCGATGAACTGCGTGGTGGTGTCGCTTTTATGTTTGGACAGCACAAGGATATTCACTGCGATGGTGGTGCCATAAAACAGATTGGACGCCAGGGAAATCACCGTTTCGATGTAGTTGTTGTCGATCAGATATTGGCGGATTTTCTGCTCGGCGCCTCCACGGTAGAAAATGCCGGGGAAGCAGACGATGGCCGCGCGGCCTTTGCCGGAAAGATAGTGGAGCGCATGCAGCACGAAGGCGAAATCGGCTTTGGATTTGGGCGCGAGCACACCCGCCGGGGCGAAGCGTTCGTCGTTGATCAGCGTCGGGTCGTCGCTGCCTATCCACTTCACCGAGTAGGGCGGATTGGACACGATGGCGTCGAAGGGTTTGTCCTCGGCGAAATGCGGCTCCGTCAGCGTGTTGCCCAACTGGATGTTGAATTTGTCGTAGTTGATGTTGTGCAAGAACATGTTCATCCGCGCCAGGTTGTAGGTGGTGTGGTTGATTTCTTGCCCGAAGAAGCCGTCATCAATCAGATGGTCGTCAAAATGCTTTTTGGCCTGCAGCAGCAAGGAGCCCGAGCCGCAGGCGGGGTCGTAAATCTTGTTGACACCGCTTTGCGTGTGCATGGCGAGTCGTGCGATCAGCTTGGACACATGCTGCGGCGTGAAGAATTCGCCGCCCGATTTGCCCGCGTTGGCGGCATAGTTGGAGATGAGGAACTCGTAGGCGTCGCCGAACAGATCGATGTGGCTCGACCCGAAGTCGCCGAAGTCCAGTTCGGCCACGCCTTTGAGCACGGCGGCCAGGCGGGTGTTCTTGTCCTTGACGGTATTGCCCAGGCGGTTGCTGGTGGTATCGAAGTCGGCGAACAGGCCTTTGATGTCCTGCTCCGACGGGTAGCCGTTGGCGGAAGCTTCGATGGCGGCGAAAATCGTTGCCAGGTCGGTGTTCAAGCGTTCGTTGCTGTTGGCGTTGGCAGCCACTCTGGCAAAGTGCTGGCTGGGATAGATGAAATAGCCCTTGGTCTTGATGGCATCATCTTTGATCTCCGGCGTGATGACATTGTCGGCCATCTGAGCATAGCGGATGTTTTCGTCACCGCATTCGAAATACTCCGCGAAGTTTTCGCTGATGAAGCGATAGAACAGCGCACCGAGCACGTATTGCTTGAAATCCCAGCCATCCACCGCACCGCGGACATCGTTGGCGATTTGCCAGATCCGGCGTTGCAATTCGGCTCGTTGTTGGCTGCTGGTCACGTGGTTTTCTCCTCGGGACGTGGGTACCAAAGGTACCCGGTTTTTCTATGAAATCAGAACTCCCTCATCTCGCACGGGATTGATCCATCAACGGACGCTGGGTGTACGCCTACGCGCAGCAGGTTGCCGGGGTGAAGAGTTCCCACTGTCGCAGCTCCGCGCCTTGTCTCACTTCCGCTTGTCCGCATACTATTGGCGAATCGGGTAATATTGTGCGCAATATATCGCTTCGGCTGCAGGGGTGCAAGCAGAGTATCAAGATATAGTTTCAAAACCACAGATAGCACAGATATCACACAGATTAGCACAGATGGATCGTGCAAGGCGGCGAGGTTCGGAGTGAATGGATAACGCTCGGGGGAGAGATCGCACGCACGCTGTCGACGATGTAGCGTCTTATGCATCCTTGCGCCTCTGCGTTATGCGCCCTTGCGTTATGCGCCCTTGCGTTATGCGACCTAGCGCTCTGCCTCCAAGGTCGAGTCGGAGCGCCGCATTGTATTCGTACAGGCAGGTTTCCGGCATGCCGCTGCTACCGCTGCCGACGGTCGAGCTGGTAGCGGCCGGCGGGGTCGATGCGGAGGGTGGGGATGCGGTGGGTGCGTTCGAAGCTGTCGTAGCCGGCTTTGAGCTGTGTCCAGAAATCGGCGAGGGTGGGCTGATCGAGGACGGTGTTGAGCAGACCGGCGAAACGGGCTTCGGTCATGCGTAGGGGAAAAATGTGCACGGGTATGCGTCGCTGGCCGGCGGCGCGGGCGCGCGCGGCGAGCAGGTAGATTTCGCGGATGGCGTCGTCCTCCACGGAGATGCAGCCGATGCTGACGCAGCGTCCGTGCATGTAAATGTCACCGCCGGGATTGCCGCCGCGCGTGTGTATGCGGTCGGCGGCATTGGGATAATCGAGTCCGAGCGAAAGCAGGTAACTGCTCGTGGGATTGAAACGCGTGATGTTGTAGAAGCCCTCCGGCACTTGCATGTCGCCCTGCGCGCGCTTCGGTCCGAGGGTGCCGGAGTAACCGCAGAAGTCGTAGTCGCGGAACAAGGCCATGGTGTCGGCCGATCGTACCCAGAGTTCCACGCTGCGCTCGTCCTTGAACACGCGCAGATAGATGGCGCGGGGCGGAAAAACGAGTCCGCGCTCGCGAAAAGCGCGGCGCAGGGAGGTGTCCTTGTGATCGTGCGCGTATTTTACCCGGGTGAATCCGAGTTGCTGCCGGTAGAAGTCCTGTGCATGGCTTGCGGTGGTGGAGAGGAGGAGTATGCCCAGGAGGGCGGTGATGATCGGGCGCATGGGGGCTCGATGTTCAATGTTGGAACTGGATTGGTTGTTCTGTGCTGAGGGGGAAAACCACGGATTTCACAGATTATTCACGGATTATCACAGATGAAATGCAGTAATTCGCGCATCATTCATCCGGTAACGGTATCGGTTTGTTCGGTCACATCCACGACGGTGTTGTCGGTGAGGAACCAGAGCAGGGTGCGCGCGGGCTGTCCGCTGAGGTCGCGCCAGGCACGCGCGTAGAGGCGCACCTGCGGGGCGTAATGCGCGGCGTAGGCGTCGAGGGCCTCGCCGGCGGCATCGGTTTTGTAGTCCACGATGGTCCAGCCGCGCTCGTCGCGGAAGACGAGGTCGATGTCGCCGCGCAGCACGCCGGGTAACGCCTCGTCCGGCCACGGCTGCGCGAAGGGGATTTCGCAGTGCCGCTGCTCCGCCGCCATGATGCGCTGCCACAGCGGATGCGCGCGCGCGACGCGCACAAGCTCCAGCAACGCGGGTGCTTCCTCTTCTCCAATGCCCTCGCCGGCGAGCAGCGCCACGGCGATGCTCGCGGGTTCGAGCGCGGGATCGGTGGCCAGCAACTGCATCATGCGATGCACGGCGGTGCCCCAGCGGGCGCCCCTGCCGCGCGTGGCGCTGCGCGGCGCATCCGGTCCTTTTGCCATAACACTTGCGCGCAAGCGCTGCCAGGAGGGACGCAGCGCATCCTCGCGATGCCGCTCCAACATGCGGAGCATGTCGTCGGGCGTGTCGGGCAGCGCCGCGCCGCTCGCAGGGGTGATCGCGCCATCCGCGGTGGTATTGGTTGTGGCGGCTTCAACGGCGCGGGGCAGCGGACGGGCGGCGAAGAGCGCGACTTCGTCGTGTGTGAAATTGCTCGCGCCCTTGTCATGCCCGAGCAGCAGCAGCGAATTCCCGGCGCGCGTGGCCGCGACATAACGCAGGCGCTCACGTTCGGCTTTGAGATACCGCGACTCGCTGTCCACGAGTGCTTGCCACTCGCCGGGTATCGCGATGATGCTGCCCGCGTAGGGATTGCCTGTGCTTTTCACAATGGCGCAGTAGCCCGTCCCGACATCGCCGCGGCGGACAATGATGGCTGGCTCGCGCGCTTTCGGGGGAGCCATGTCGCAGAGGACGACGAGCGGCGCCTCGAGGCCTTTGGCGCCGTGCATGGTCATGAGCCGCACGGCCTGTGTTTCCTCCCGCAGTTGCACCGAGAGTTTCGACGTCTGCCGCATGCGCTCGAGGGTGCGCATGATGTCGTACAGGGCCATGCCGCGTGCCGAGGCCCGGCGCAAAAAACCGAGCAGCGTAGCGAAGCCGCCCGCGCGCGCGTCGCCGCGATCCCGCGCCAGCAACCAGGGCGGCATGGCCCAGCTATCCACCATGGTCGAGGCCACGGTGCCGGGAGGCATGGAGCGCACGAGTCGCATGGAGCTTTTGATGAAATCCAGGGCCTGACGCAGGCGCGGGTCCATGCCTGGTTTGAACGCCGCGGTGAGCTTGAAGCGCCCGCCCGATTGCCGCCAACGCAGCAGCGCGGCATCGTCCACGCCGCACCAGGCGCTGCGGAGGAAGGCCACCATCGCCACCTCGTCCTCGGGATCGCCGAGCACGCGCAGGAGCAGCAGGAGAAGGTCGACTTCCTCGCTGTCCAGCATGGGGAGTCCGCCCGCTGTGCTGTAGGGGATGTCGGCGGCGTCGAGTGCGCGTGCCACGTCCTGCAATTGCTTGATCGTGCGTCCGAGTATGAGTACGTCGCCGTAGCGCAGGGGGCGTTCGATGGGCGCGCCGGCCGCTGCGGTTTCGGCGATGCGCATGCCCGCATTCACGGCTTCGCGCAGCCAGGCGGCGAGAGCGGCATTGGCATCGGGTGCGGAGGCCTCGGCGGGAAGCACGTACACGCCCGCGAGCGCGCCCGCTTCCTCGCGCTCGGGCAGCAGCGCTTCGTAGGCGGGTTGCATGTCGCTGCCGGGCGCGGGGAAGAGCGGAGCGAAGACGCGGTTCACCGCATCGCAGATGGACGGCAGCGAACGGAAGTTGCGCGTGAGCCGCAGCACCTCGCCTCCCGAGCGCAGCATGATGGCGCGCAGCTCGTTGTACACGCTGATATCGGCGCGGCGGAAGCGATAAATGGCCTGCTTGGGATCGCCCACGACGAAAAGCGCTCCGGGGCGGAGGCGCGCTTCCCGCCACGAGGCGCCGTCGTCCACATCGCCACAGAGATAGAGCAGAATTTCCGCTTGCAACGGGTCGGTGTCCTGGAACTCATCCACCAGCACATGGCGCCAACGGCTTGCGAGCGCGTCGCGTACGTCGCGGTGGTCGCGCAGCAGATTGCGCGCGCGCAGGAGCAGATCGGCATTGTCCAGCGCATTGCGCCGCTGCTTCTCCTCGGCGTAGCGCTTTCGTGCTTCGATGATCAGAGGCAGAAGCCGCGCGTAGTCGTATTGACGCAAGGCCTCGATAGCGGGCTGCACGTGCGTCTCGTTCACTTCGCTGAGCAGATGATCGCGGAACTCTAACGCCACGTTGGCATCCGTCCAGCGCTTGAGCGTCACGTTTCGGGAGGTCTTGGTGCGGAACAGCGCCACAATGCGCCGATCCCTCGCCGGCGAGGGCTCCGCTTCCAGCAAGCTCGCGGCTCGCGCCAGATTTTTTTGCGCATCGTCGCGCTGTTTCGGATCGGGATGGAGATACGCGGCGGAGGAATCGACCAATGTGCGGATTGCGTCGATAGCCGCGGTGAGATCCGGCGCGGTTGCGCTGCCCGGCGGGAAATCCACCTCCGGGTAGTCGAAGAGCGTCATGCAATTCGCGCGGAGATCCTCGACGGGCAGTTCCAGCTCCTCCAAGGTGGCGAGCAGTTCAGGATGTTCAATATCCAGTGTGGCGGTGAATCGCGTCCAGGCCTCGGCGCGCAGGGCGTCGGCATCGGCATCCTCCAACAGGAGGAAGTCCGGTGCGACACCCGTCTGCACGGGGTATTCGCGCAGCATGGCGGAGCAGAAGGCATGAATGGTTTCAATGAACAGCGCATCGATATTGTCCACCGCCAGCCGCAGGCGTGCGCGCGTCGCTTCGTTGTCGGCGCTGCGCGCTGCGCGTTCGAGGCGGTTTTGCATGCGCAGACGCAATTCCAATGTTGCCTTGCGCGTGAAGGTGACGGCGGCGATGCCATGCACGTCCGTGATGCCATCGCTCAGCAGCGAGAGCATGCGTTCGGTGAGCGCGGTGGTTTTGCCGCTGCCCGCTGCGGCCTCGACGAAGAGGGTGGCGCGGACATCGGTGCGTATGCGCTCGCGCGCGATGGCGTCGAGATCCCTGTTATTCTCCATGCTGCAATTCCCTCCATGCGTCAAGCATGTTGTTGTCCGCATTGTCCAATTTTTCCAAACTCTCCTCGCAGACGCGCCGCGGCGGACCGCAGAGTTCTCGGAATTCGCAATAGCCGCAAGCGCCGGCGTCGATGGCATGGGGGAACACGCCGTCGCGCCAGGCGCGCAGCAGGTGGCCGACGGTTTCGGCGAGGCCCGGATCGTCAACGCTGTGCGGCACTTCGACGCCTTGCTCCTTGTCGGAGATGTGGAGGTAGCTGAAGCGCAGATCGTGCGCCTCGCTGCCGGGCAGCATGGCGCGCAGGGCGGCGGCGTAGAGGCCGGGTTGCAGCGGCAGTCCGTCTTTCAGCACGCGCGCCTTGTTGGATTTCATGGAGCCGGTTTTGTAATCGACAATGCGAATGTTTCCCTCCGCATTCATGTCCACGCGATCCACACGGCCGCGGAGCAGCAGTGTGCCCTCGGGAGTGGGGAAGCGCGGCTGCTGCTGCGGACGCCGCAGCGGTGGCTGTGGCAGCTCGTCGCCATCGATGCGCAATTCCACGCCGAGGATGCGCAGCTTGGGCTGTTGCCGTTCGTGGCGCAGGAAAATGGAGGCGATACTCCGTAATTTGCCGCGCGCGACTCGCAGCGCGCTTTCATTCGGCGCTGGATGCTCGTCGATGTAATCGTGCAGCACATCCTCGATGACCGCGTGGGCTTCGGACTCCCACTGCTCCACCGGCCAATGCGTGGCGGAGCGACGCAGGATGAAGTGCTGAAACACCGCGTGCGCGCAACTGCCGAGGTCGGCGGGATTCATCCATTGCGTGGCGTCGAATTCGGAGGAGGGAGGCGGCTGCACGCGGAGGAGCTTTTGCAGAAACGCTTTGTACGGGCAGCGCGAGAAGCTCTCCAGCGTGGAAGGCGACAGCGCGAAGCTGCGATCGTCTTCGCCCATGTGCGGCCCCACGAACCCATCGAAGGCGGTGAAGTTCCGCGACGCGCGCGCCGCGATGGCCTCCTGTCCCGCGTGTTGCAGCGGGAAGTGGGCGAGCAACGCGGCCATGGCCTCCGCGCGCGGCAGCGGGGCGCCGCGCAGGAGAAAATATTCGGACAAGGACAGCGGCCATTCCGCAGGCACATCGCCTTCGGCGCGGGGCAGCGCGCGTTCGAGGTCGGAGTAGTCGGCGTCGGGTTGCTCGCGCACGCCGCGGAACAGGGCGAGCACTTCGCGCGACGGAGCGAGGGGATGAAGTTTGTCGGCTTCCATGCGCGCCCAGGAGACGGTGAGTGTGCCGCGCACGCGCCGCAGCAAGGCGCGGAAATCCTCGCTGCGCCGCCGCACGCGCGCATGCGCATCCGGCAGCGCGACAGCGAGCCGACGTGCGAGTTCCGCGCGGTCCTCGTCGAGCAGCACGGGATTGATCTCGGCCTTGCCCGGCATGCTGTCAACATCCATGCCCAGCACGTACACCTGTTCGCGTCCCGACCAGCCCGCGTGCCGGAGGTCGCACACGTACAGATGTCCGGGCAGGGGAGAGCTGCTTTGCTCGGCCACGCCCCCGACTTCCTTGAGCACCACCGGCATGGACGCGGCGCCAATGCTGTCGGTGAGCATGGCGAGAATGGCGGCGGGTTCGCCGAGCAGCTCGGGTCCGCGCGCGAGGTTGTGGAGCAAGTCCTGCAACTGCGCCACTGCCTGCGGCTCGCCGGGGAAGGCGGGGCGGCAGAGATCGCGCAGTAGCGTTGCGGTGTTTTCCACGAGCGTGTGCAACGAGAGGAAGCCATCGTCGCGGCGCTCGGGGAGCAGGGCGGCGAGCGCGGCGATGAATTCGCGGCAGGCGGGCCAGGCGGGATTGCCTGCGCCTTCGCCACGCGCGAGATAGCGGTCGACACGTTCGACAGTGCGCGACGGATCGGGACCGATTGTCGCCCGGCGGAGCAGGTCGGCGGCGGGCAGGCGGTTGGCCGACACGCCATTGACGGAGAAGGGTTCGAAGTCGGGAATGCCTTCGTACAGCAGGCGGACGAGGTAATGCGCGTCGCCCCGTTCGATCCATTGCAGGAAGCGCAGCACGGTGCGAGCGGCTTTGCTGTAATGTAGAGGAATGCCTTCGGCAAAGGTGACGGGAAGGTCGAATTCCTGACACAGTTCCCAGATCAACGCGCGTTGATAGCTGTCGCAGTACACGATTTCCGCCTGGTCGAGCGGGACACGGCGATGCAGGATATCGCGCAGCGCCGCGCGGGCCTCGTGTTCGGGGGTCAATGCGGGACGGAATTCCACGCGTGTCGGCGCCGTGGCCCCGTTATCGATGACGGTGAGCGCGTCCGGAGCCAGGGCGTCGAGAAAGGCGCGTTCGAGTGGCGGGAGCGCATCGAATTCCTCCCGAGCGATCAGCAGTCGCGGTCGGGCGGTGTCGGGCAAGTCCCGGGCTTGCTCGATGGCGCGTCGCAGCAGCAGGGCGGGAGGCAGCATGCCGCGCTTCCGGGACTCGGCATGCACCTGTTCCCACACCGCGTGCACATCGCGCAGGCGCGGATGCTCCGATTCGGGCTCGGGCAGGAGTTGCCCGGGCAGCACACCCGCCTGTTCGAGATCGCGGATCGCGCGTTCGAAACAGCGTTGCATGCCCGGTTGGGTGGCCAACGCGGCGAAGGCGCCGGGTGGACGCAGGCGGTCGATACATGCGGCCGCGACGAAGGATGGCGCGAAGGACTCGCTGCGTTCGCCGGATTGCAGCAGGTCGACGGCGAGCAGCTCGCGTGCCAGGGAGAGCGGCGTGCCGCGGCGCAGTCCGAGCCAGGCCGTGCCCGAGCGCGCGAGCGCGTCGCGCTGCAATTCGGCGATGAGCGCCGTGGATGCGACGAGAACGGTGTCGACCGGCGGTCGTTGCTGCTGAAGAATCTTGGAACAGGATGCGGTGAAACTCATGGCGTTTCCCTTGTGCTGGGATAGTCTCAAGGTACTATTTCGCGTGGTATTCGCCGAATGCGCTGCTTGAAGAGATCGAGCGGAATACATATAAAGAGAGCGCGGAGGGCGCCGAGGGCGCAGAGGATGGGTTGAGGTCGCTGACCGCTCGAATCCTGGCGACTGGCTGAGTGCGTGATACATTTGAAGAGATGAAAGAGAGCGGAGAGAGCGGAGAGGAATTGTTGAAGGCGCATCACGCTTGAAATCCGTGCGCCCCGCCGCAATCGGGTCAAAGCAAGGGCGCAGGGACGCCGGCGGCGGTAATCGGTTCAACACAACGGCGCAGGGTCGCAGGCCTGAGATCTCCTCTGTGTACTCAGTGTTGGCGAAGCCCTCAGGGTACTCGGTGTTCGCGCAGCGCTCCGGGTTCACGCGCGTGCTTCCAATTCCTCCTTACCCTCATCTCCTCATTACTCTCTCCTCGAATGGTTTCTCCACAAGACAACGACCGCAAAAAAAGGAAAATGATTTTTTTTGAGCCCATGCATTGACACTCATTGCGGGCTTGAGTATACTTGCTGTGCAACAATCAATTTCTCAGCCAGCTGTGTACCATCATTCCGGGTATGGAATGACATCGCGCTGTGAACGAAGCACCTTAGCCGTGCGGACTATCCGCGACGCGACGATTCGAGTCAATCAATCGCAATTTCACGTTCACCAGCACAAAGGAAATGGTATGAAACGTTGCATCCACACTGTGGTGGTGATGCTGTCGTTCCTGGACTTGCATGGCGCGGCCTTCGGGCAGGCGCAGCAGCCGGGGTACGTCCCACCGGACGCCGCGGCGTTCGGGCTTGAGGCACACAATCAGCATCTCGCGGTAATTCGCACCTCGTGCAATACCATCGACGAGGCCGTGCAGCTTCGTGATGAACTCGTCCGCAAGGGCGCTCTCGTGTCAATTTTCACATCACCACAGATCATGATGGCCTGGGTTCCGCCCGAGGCCAAGAGCGGCGTGCAAAGCACGCAGCTGGCGACGGCACTCGGCACCATTGGCGTCGAGTCGGTGTCGTACAACAGCGCGGAGTTCAACACGCAGGTGGCGAACCACACCATGGCGGCGCTCAGCGATGCCGATCAGGCGCTGCTGGACTATCTGGATTTCATCAAGCGTCCGCTCACCGAGGATGAGCGCGAGCATATCCGCAAGTCCGAGGAGGAAATGGCCGCGCGCGCGCCCTTCATGCCGGCGCACGATTGCATGCGTTTCCCCACCACCGACGAACCCTCGCCGCGCGAATTGCACAAGGGTATACCCTCGGTGGAAGTGGGTGATCCTCAGATCATGCACGCCTCGAAAATTCGCGGCTATGTGGTGCATACCAGCTTCTTCGTCGAGAGCAAGAGCGGTACCGGCACATGGAACTGGGACGGGACGATTTATGATCGTTACCGCAATTTCTATGTCGCCGCCATCAACTACTGGGCAGGCTTCACCGCCAAGTACGGCCGCACGCTCACCACGTACTGGCGTTTGTACTCGCCGTACAACACCAACGCGCAGGTGACGGGCGAGCCCACAACGACGGGTGAAAACTCCTTCATTCCCGAGATTGTCAAGAAATTTTACACTCCGAGCGGTTCGAACAAGCCACCCGCATGGGACTGGGCCGACGCGGGCCTGGAGTACTGCTGGTGGTACAATCAGAAAATCCGCGCCGCCTTCGGTTCCGACGATGCCGTGTGCGGCTTCATCGCCTACAAGCCCTCAGGCAGCGAGGCCATCTGGCCGCACGCAGTGGGAATCATCTGGGGTGGAACGGAACTCGAAGGCGTGTACTTCGCACTCGACACGCAGTACTGGCAATGCGAACTCGATCCCTTCTCCAAGCCGCGCCGCAATGTGATCGCCCATGAAATGGGGCATCTCTGGGGCGCGCCGGACGAGTATCGCAACGACAACTGTTCGGATTCCTATCGCGGCATCGCGAACATCAACTGCCAGACCACGCGGCCCGCATACGGTCGCCCCGGCTTCAACATGCGCGGCTGGGATGGCATCATGGTGGAGAACTACATCTACGGCAACTCGCTCGCCACGCCCGTGCACACCGGAGTGATTCCGGTGGGCGAGGCGGTGAAAACGCGATTGTTCACCAGCACGCCTTCGGGCGCGCCGTTGACCTTCCGCAACTGCGACGACATCCGCACGCAGAATCTGACCGCGCCCATAGCGGTACCAATGGATTTCGACTACTGCTACCGGCTGGTCGTGCCGGCGTCGCGCAATGTCAGCGGCACGATGTACTACTTCGACTATTTCGAAGTGAAGCGGGCCAGCGGCGCCACCACGAATGTGGATTGGTACGCCAACGAACTGCCGAGCTACGCGGTGACGTCCACCTTCGCCAATCCGGTGACGGATGTGCGCGTGGTGTACACGAGCAGTCCGCCGGACATTTTCACTGTGAACACGACGGTCACCGCGCATCTCGCTCCGGCGGGATCGAGCGCGAGCCCCAATCCGGGCGTCGCGGTGAAATGGCGCAACAAATACAACATGAACGAGACGCAAACCTATGTCGAAGTGGAAGTGGCCGCCGGCAACTGGCAGCGCTTGCAGGCCGGCTCGCACATGCCGCTGGGTCCGTTCAATGTGCCCATCAATCAGTGGACCGGCGTCATCGTGTATTCGATTCCGGGGGTGAGCGGCACGGGCACCAACGCCATTCAGTCGAATCGTGAATACAAGTTCCGCGTTGTCGGATACTTCAACACCAACCGCGGCACGCCGTCGCAGGTGGCCTCGGTGACCACGCGTCCGGCCACGCCGGCCGACACGGTGTATTGCCAGGATCCCAACGAGCCGAACAGCATCAGCAGTCCGAAAGTCCTGACCTCGTCGGGTCCGGGCATGGAGCCGTATCGCGTCAAGGGCGCGACGGTGATCACGGGCATCGCGGGCGAGTTCTCGTGGTTCATTCCGAAGGGCGATTATTACCGCGTGACGGCGATCAATCTCTCGGGGACATTTTTCGGCGAATACCTGCGTCTGGCGTTGCGCGTCAAGCCGGGGTCGAATTTCGTGCCGAAGTTCCGAGCGCAGCGCGCCGGTAGCGCCACGCATATCAACGGCTACAAGTCGGGCGACGAGTACATTCTCTCGCTCAACACCGACGGCGAGTACCTGATCAAGGTGGAGCCGGAGATCAGCCAGTCGATCAGCTACGATCTGGTGGATCGCACGGGCGGGCATTTCGCCTTCGGCGAATATGAAATCCTGGTCGAGCGCGCGAATTCCTATCCGCCCATCGCGGTGCCGTGCTTCAACTGTGTGAAGTATCACTTCCTCAAGCCCTTCCCGGGCGAGATCATTCTCGAACCACATCCGACAGTGGATCTTTTCCGCGGTGGCGTGGACAAAGCCAAGCCGCTGGCGTTCAAGATGCGCTATCAGGTCCCGCCGGGCTTCAGCTTCCTGGGCTTCGGTGGCGATCTCGGCACACTGCCCGGAAATCCGGTGGACATCAACATCGGTCCGAACACCGCGCCGGGCACGTACAACATTTTCCCGATTCTCGAACCCATCGATCCGAAGAATGCGGAACTCGTGATCATCAATCCACAGGGACCCGGTGGTCCGCACGACGAGCGCAAGAGCGGTCCGATCGGTTCGACGGTGGTGGCCACGGCCACGGCGCCGACGGGCTACATGTTCGTGGGTTGGGGTGGCGACACCACGACGACCACGAATCCGCTGAACGTGACGTTGTGGCGCAGCAAGCGCATCATCGCGTACTTCCGTCCGAAGCCCTGCCAACCCGAGCCCATGACGGCGTGGCGGCATTCGCTGGACTTCATCAATGCGCGGCAGACGCAGGTGACGCTCGACTACGCCATGCAGGCGGGCGCGGGTGACGGCCTCGAAGCCGGACAGACCGATTTGCCGCCCTTCCCGCCGCCCTCGGCCTTCGATATCCGCTTCATTAATATCGCGGGTTCGCAGGGCAGCACCACCGATTGGCGCGCGGTCAAACCTTCGCACATCTATCAGGGCCGTGTGCAAACCGGACCCACGAATCCGGTGCGCATGAGTTGGCCCGCTCCGCCCGTGTCGCCCAACGCCTCGTTCACCTTGCGCATTCAGGGTGTGGCGGGCAGCATCGACATGCGGACGACATCGAGCTACACCTTCACCGACGAGGGCACGTACATTTTCACCATCGAGGTGAAAGAGCCGAGTTGCCCGAAGCCGACGAAGGAGAACGACGTGGTGGTCATCACCAAGGACGTCGACTCCAGGGATTGGCCCTGCGTTAAGTTGACACTCGACCTGCGCGAGCGTTCCACCGGCAAGCCCTTCCCGTACTACAACCCGTACTTCCTCAATTTCAACGAGAAAATGGGCGATGGTTCGGTGAAGCCGATGCGTTTGCGTGAAATGAATCAGCTCGACTCCGTGCTGATCGTGTGGCTGTGCTTCGACGACTCGCAGCCCGGCCGTGATCGCGACATCGACATTGTCAACGACAACGAGGACGACGATCAGGACAACGACACCACCAAGGTGCGCATTCCGATACCGCTGCCCACCGGAACGGGCGATCCCGTGCGCTTCGCATGGAAGATCCCGGCCGACTGGCAGATGGTGTCGCTGCCGCTGGACATGAAGGATCCGAATCTGAGTTCGATGTTCAGCAATCCCGGCTTGGTGATGTATCAGTTCAACACCACGGCGGGCGCGTACGAACCCATTCTCAACATGGAATTCGGCCGCGGCTACTGGGTGAAGAGTGCCGGACTCGAAGGTATTCTGATCGGTCTCAACCGTTACGACTTCGAATGGACGGGACTCAACGGCATCGGTCAGCCCTTCGGCTACGGCTGGAATATGATCGGCGCCCTGAGCAAGATTCTCCCCGTGGCAAGCATACAGCAGACTCCGGCCGGCAGCATGAAGTCCATTTTCGGATGGAATCCCGCCTCCGGCTACGTGGTGCCCACGAACATCGAACCGGGCAAGGGGTACTGGGTGCGGGTCGATCCGGGCGCGAAGCTGCGCATGCAGACCACGCCGTTCACCGGCGGTTCCTCCACCACCGCGTACAGCAAGGTTGTGGACAAGCTCGACATCGCCGGCATGATCACCGTGTCGGACGAGCAGGGCAGCCGTTCGCTGTACATCACGGGCACCGCGCTGGAGAGCGCCGAGCGTGACGCGCTCATGCTCCCGCAGTTGCCGCCCGACAACGTTCTCGACGCGCGTACCGGCGAGCAATCGCTGTACGTGTTCGAGGGCACAAACACAGTGCGCATCCGTGCTGCCGGAACGGTGACCATCGCCGTGCCGGGCGACATGCCGCGCGCCTCCCTCGAGCTGTGGTCGACGGACGGCACCTTGCTGGCGACCTTCACCGGTCTGGCCGGTGAGCGTCTGACGCTGGACGTGGCGGGCGAGAAGGAGTTGCTGCTCAAGGCCACCGTGCGTCCCATCGCGGGCGAAGAGGTGCTGGGCATCAACTATCCGAATCCCTTCCGCGTGGCGAGCGAAACGTGGATTCCGTACACGCTCGCGCGCGACACGCAAGTGCGCCTGGCGATTTACGACGTCCTGGGTCGTGAACTCCGCACACTCGTTTCCTCGCATCAGTCCGCCGGTTCCCGACTCGTGTCGTGGAACGGACGCGACGAGCATGGCGACGCGGTGCCCGCCGGCATGTACATGTACCGTCTGGAAACCGCCGACGGTGTCGTTTCACGTACCCTCACCATCGTCAAGTAGGAGGACGACCATCATGAAATACACCGTCGCAACAATCATCGCACTCCTCGCGCTCGCCATTCCGGCGGGCGCGCAGGAGCTGCGTGGCGTGCAGTTGGAATTCCTCGTGGCGAACAGTGCGGGACGCGAGCAGACGCTCGCGCTCGGCACCTACGAGGGTGCGACCAACGGCCTCGACATGCATCTCGGCGAAGCGGAACTCCCTCCCGCACCGCCGCAGGAAATTTTCGATGCCCGCGTGGCGAGTACGCCCGGTGGCTCGCAGCTCGGCACCGGATCGTTCAAGGATTTCCGTGCGCCGTCAGGTTCCGGGAATACCTTTTCCATGACCTACACCATCGCGTATCAGGCGGGCCTCAACCAGAACGGCGTCACGCTGTCCTGGCCCGAGGAATTGCCCGGACGCATCACCAAGCTCACTGTGGACGGCGAGGACATGGCGGGCAAGAGCTCGGTGCAATCGCAGTTCGCCACGGGGCAGTTCACCATCGTGCTGTCCTTCGATCTCTCGCCGCTCGGCTTCCTCGTGAATCCGAATCCCATCAACTTCAACGTGAACAACCGCGACGAGCCGCCCACGCAAACCGTGCGCATCAGCACGCAGGGCGACACGCGTGCCTCGTGGTCGCTGGAGAGCACCGTGGACTGGATCACCGTGGAACCCTCCACGGGCGAGGGCTCGGGCGACGTGCAGGTGACCGTGAACACGCGTCTCCTGCCCGCCGGAACCTACAACGGCCTGCTGAAAGTGCGCAGTCCGCTGTATCCGACGCGTCTCGATGTGCCGGTGAACATGACCATGGTCGTCGGGGTGGAGCGCGCGCCGCTGCCGGGTGAAATGTGGATCGGACAGAACTATCCGAATCCCTTCAATCCGACCAGCGTTGTGGAACTCGACCTCGGCACACCGCGGGCGGGCGCCGTGCCGCGCCTGACCGTGCAGGATATGCTCGGGCGCGATGTGCTCGATCTTTCGGCCGACGTCGCACGCGTCGAAGGCCGTCAGAGCATTCGCATCGACGCTTCCGCGCTGCCCGGCGGCAGTTACACCTACACGCTGCGTTACGGCGCTTCGGTGATGACGCGCAGCATGATTGTGTTGAAGTAACGCGAGGAAACTGATTCCGATGAACACTGTCGATTCCTTCATCTCCGTCGGCCCCGGATTCCGGGGCCGACGGGGAATTCTTCCTGTCAACACCAATCATGAACCTGCGCGGGATACAGCCATGAACATACTTCGCTTCGCGGTGGTTGCTGTCGCGCTGCTGTTTCCCGTTGCCCTTTCGGCACAGTACAGCGCTTCGAACAGCTACCTCTCCCTGACCGGCTCCGGCTACGTCAGCGTGCCGAATAACACGGCATTGAATTACGATCTTATCACCAGCGGTCAGATCAGTATCGACGCCTGGGTGCGTCCCACGGCGTCGGGTTCGCAGATGACCATCGTCGGCAACGATCTGAGTTTCGGCTACTGGTTCGGACTGACGCCGCAGGGCAAGCTGCGTTTCAATCCGAATCCGAACTTGTTCTGGGAGAGCAACGCCAGCATTCCCGGAAACACCTGGACGCATGTGGCGGTGAGCTTCAACGCACAGCAGAACAGTCTGGTCTTCTATATCAACGGCGCGGTGGATCGCACCGTGAGCACGCAGCAGACCTATCTCGGCTATGCGTACTTCGATTTGCGCATCGGTGCGGATCGCACGCCGAATGGTCCGGCGTATTACTGGACCGGCGGTATCGACGAGGTGCGCATCTGGAATTCCGTCATCAACTTCAGCACCGCGCTGGGATTGCTGTACCGCATTCCCCACGGCGTGACCGGCGGCTTGCACGGCCGCTATCTCAAAGGTGGCTGGCGTTTGAACGGCGATGCGCAATCCATCGGCGGCAATGTCAATGGTTCGACGGTGGGCGCGGTGAGCTATTTGATCGATCCCGATCCCCCGCATTATCCGCGCATTTCACTGGTACTGAGCAATGGACCGAACGACAATGACTGGCTGGCCGTGGCGCCGAACAACGCCTTCAGTTTCCCGCAGCAGTACACGGTGGAATGCTGGGTGCGGCCGGTGGCAGGAGGCAACAGTCAGTTTCAGACCTTTGTCACCATTGGCAACAATCTAAAAAACAACTGGCAGTTCTGGCTTGGACTGAATAAATCCAACGGTCGCGTGCGCTTCATGCCTGCGGGCAACTGGAGTCAGGCCACGGAGAGCAACAGCACCCTGCCGCTGAACACTTGGACGCATGTGGCCGCGCGCTACCAGCAAGGCGTGACCGGCGGCTACACCGCGGTGATTTTCCTCAATGGTGTTGAAGCCGGCAGAGGTACGTTCTCCACGCCGAGCAACAGCGTATCCGAACCGTTGTTCTTCGGCGCGGCGGACACGCGCGGCGGCTATGGATTGGCGGGCTCGCTGGATGAAGTGCGCATCTGGAACGTGGCGCGCAGCGAAGAACAGATCGCCGACCACCATCGCATGGAACTCGATGGTCCGTTGTCTGGGCTTGTCGCTTCGTATCATTTCGACGGCGATGTATTGGATGAAAGCGGCAACGGCCTCAACGGCGTGCCGCAGTTCCCCTCCGCATCCTCGGGCTACTTCGCGGACGCCAGTTCGCTGCCCTCGCTCGCTTCGCTTGCGCTTCTCAGGCCTTTGGGAGGTGAGCGTTGGGAAATCGGCACGACGCAGCGGATCCGCTGGAGTGCCGAGGGTCTGGTGAATGTGCGCATCGAACTCTCGCGCGATGGTGGCAACACCTTCAACGAAGTGTTGACTCCGGGCACGCCGGCATCGGCGGGGCAGTTCGACTGGCTGGTGTCCGGTCCGAGCACGCTCACGGCCGTGGTGCGTGTGCGCCCGCCCTCGACCAGTCTTCTGGAGCAATCGAGTGGCAATGTGGTTATCGAGGATCCGGTTCCCTTGCTCGACGTGAACCCGCGGCAGCTCGTGTTCAACGCCACGGCCAACGGTCCCTTGCCGCCATCGCAGAAGGTGGAGATCAAGAACATCGGTGGCGCGCAGCTCAACTGGGATGCCACGCCGATGCAGGGCATCTGGATGTCGGTGGATCCGACCTCCGGTGTTCTGAACGATGACTCGCTCACGGTGCGCATGCTGAGCACGCAGCTTCCGGTGGGGCAGTACAGCGACCGCATCACCATCGGCGGCAACGCGGTGAATGCCGGTATACAGATCAACGTGATCTACAACATTTCGCCGGCCATTTCCTACGACCTCTCCGGTTCCGTGACCTATCCAACGGGCGCGCCCATTGAAGGCGTGTTGATGAAGTTGGAAGGAACGGAGAATCGCTCGACGCACACCGACGCGAACGGCAAGTATTCCTTTATCGGACTGGGACCGGGGGATTACACCGTGATTCCCTCCGATCCGCTGTACGATTTCCAACCGATTTCGCGCATGTTTGCTCCATTGACCTCTACGCAAACCGGCGTGAATTTCTCCGGCATCATCAAGCAAGGTGTGGTGAAAATCCGCTACAAGCAGGGCTGGAATCTGATTTCGCTGCCGCTGGTGCTGCCCGGTGCCACGGCGGCCTCGCTGTTCCCGCATGCCACGAGTCCGGCCTACGAATACTTACCCGAGGCCGGGTATGTGGAAGCCCCGTTGCTGGAATTCGGCAAGGGGTATTGGCTCAAGTTCTCGAAAGCGGACAGCATCGTGTTGAACCGACCATTCTCGCCGATCCTGGAGGTCTCACTCCCGGGCTCCTTCGGCGGCTGGGCGCTGATCGGCGTGCCGAGCGGACCGGTGCATATCGCGGACATTCTCCAGAATCCCGCTGGTGCGCTGCTGGCCGTCTACGGCTACGATCCGGACTCGGGGTACTTCATCCCGCCGGACGGCGTGTTGCGTCCCGGACGCGCGTACTTCGTGAAGGTGAACACCGCCGCGGTGCTCAAGCTCATTTCCGCGGTGTTGATCAATCCCGTGTGGAGACCATACTGACCGATTACCAACGGATAGCATGCTCCGAATAATATCGCACCGCCCACGGCCCCACGTCGTGGGCGGTGCGGCGTTAAGGGGAGAAGAGCGCGTGTTTGCCGGTAGGAGCGGGTTCGGCACAGGGGGAGAAGCACAGAGGACGCAGATTTCACACGGATTTTCACAGAGGATAACGTTTCCGACAGACGTTCCGAAACCCTGCTCACCGAACTCTTGCGTCGTATGTACCCTTGCGTTACGCGCCCTTGCGTTACGTGTATTTGCCGGAGGGGAGAGTGTGAAGAGAGGGGCGGTGTTGACGCACCGCCCCGGGCAAACGAGTGAGAACCTGGTGATCTCCGCAGGCAGTGCCTGCCGTTTGCATGGGAAATATAGACATTGCATGTCTTGGATTCAACCACACGATGAAGCGTCCGGGCGTAAGTTGTTTGAAGCATGTGCAGCGGGTCCCAGCGCCGGAAAACGGTGCTGTGAAAAACGAGCGGTCGGCGGTACGCAATTTTCACAACAGCCAAACACAGCGCTAACAGTGGCGATGCTACATTGAGATACGTCTTCGATGTGGAGGATGCGTGCGTCCGAAGTATCGGGACGTGGTTTTGACGGACCACGACAACAACCTGGTGATCGATGTATTCAACAAGGACGGAATCATTGGCCGTTTTCATAACGGACGCTGATCTGCGCGCACGCGCCTGTGCCTCGCATGGGCGCGTGTGTTTGTTTCCTTGCTTCGCTCCCGCCGGGTACGTGGTTCGATGACAGTAGCGCGCAAGCCGCGCGGCACTACGATCACAATATCCCGTGAAATCATGAAGCGT
Organism: Bacteroidota bacterium; assembly: GCA_035914695.1. GTDB lineage: Bacteria > Bacteroidota > Ignavibacteria > SZUA-365 > SZUA-365 > JAOSJT01. The sequence goes on from JAMIQH010000153.1 coordinate 54,054, forward strand.
ATTTTCCTTTTCCTCTCCACACTGTTTCTGTGCTTGAACGCGCCGCTCCTCGCGCAGAAGGGCGGACTCTACGGCACCATTCGCGACGCGGACACCGGCGAGCCGCTGGTGGGCGCCAGCGTGCTGGTGGCTGGAACGTCGTTGGGCTCGTCCACCGACCTCGACGGCAAGTACAGCATTCGCGGCCTTGATGCAGGTACGGTCACGCTGCGTGTCTCCTATGTGGGCTACGCCGCCAAGGCGGTGACCGGCGTCACCATCACTGCGCAAGAGAATCGGAAAGTGGATGTGGCATTGAAACCGGACGTGTACACCACCGAGGCGGTGGAGGTGTCGGCCGACCGCGAGCTTTCCACCGAGAGCGCGCTCTTGGCGGCGCGCAAGGCCGAGTCCACCATCGGCGACGGCTTCAGCGCCGAGCAGGTGAAGCTCTCGCCCGCGGCCACCACCAGCGACGCGCTCAAGCGCGTGACCGGCGTCACCATTTACAATGACAAATTCGTGTACGTGCGCGGTGTGACCGACCGCTACAACGCCACACAGCTCAACGGCGTGACGGTGACGAGCACCGATACGGATGTGGACAAGAAGAGCTTCGCTTTCGACCTCATTCCCGCCAACATGGTGGAAAACACCGTGGTCACGAAAACCGCCACGCCGGATTTGCCCGGCGATTTCACCGGCGGACTCGTGCGCATGAACACGCTGGATTTTCCAGATCAGCCGATGCTCAAACTCGGCATCTCCACTTCGTACAATACCGACATCACCGGGAAGGACGCGTTGAAGTCGCAGGGCGGCGGCCGCGATTGGCTCGGCGTGGACGATGGCATCCGCAATATTCCCGACATGACGCTGAATCAATACGAGATCGGGAAGACCCTGCCGAATTCCTGGAAGCAGCAGACCGGCAAAGCCCCGTGGAATGGCGCATTCGATCTGTCCTTCGGCGACCGCATGTTCGTGGGCGAAAATCAGATTGGTGCTATCGGCGCATTGACCTATCGCAACGGCTACAGCCGCGACGAGACGCAGTACTCGAACATCGAAGGCGGTACTGTGATCATCTCCGGTCCCGGTGTGCGCGACAAGTACAGCGTGCTCTGGGGCGGCTTGCTGAATCTCAGCGCGAAGTTGGGCGGGAATCACAAGTTGAGCTGGAAGAACAGTTACAATCAGTCCGCCGAGGACAAGTTGACGAAGTTGGACGTGCGCGGCGACAATCTTCTTCCTTCGGACATTCGCATCACCGAATGGGATCAACGCGCGGTGTTGGTCTCGCAGCTCTCGGGCGAACATCGCTTGGCATCGCTCGGCGGGGCGACGGTGGAATGGCGCGCGGCGTATTCGCAGAGCATTGCCGACGAACCGGATCGCAAGCAGTCGATTTTCCAGGAAGTGGATCAAGACGTGTGGGCTCTGTCGGTGGCGGATCGCTCGTGGTCGAATCTCGATGAATACTCCCGCACGCTGGGCGGCGACTTCACGCTGCCGCTGGGGCAGTCGAGCAAATTCAAAGTGGGTGGATTGTTCGAAAAGCGCGAGCGCTATTACGACATCAAATTTTTCCTTACCGAACTCGAGCGCGGCAGCCGGCGCTTCGATTTGCTGCTGCTGCCCATGGACAGCATTTTCGTGCCGTCGAATTACGGACGCGACATGTTCGTGATGTCGGTGCTCTCCAACGCGCGCGACACGTACTGGGGCGAGCACACGAACATCGCCTACTACGCCATGGTGGATTTGCCGTTCAGCGTGCTCGATCAGCGTTTCCGTATCACCGGTGGAGCGCGTGTGGAAAATTCCGAGCAGCTCGTGTATACACTGAGTCCGTTCGCCACGAACGAGGAATATCGCGCCGAGGTGCGCAATGTGGACGTGTTGCCGTCGGCGAACTTCACCTGGCAGGCGACGGAGGATATCAACATTCGACTCGCGTACAGTCATTCGGTGAACCGGCCGGAATTCCGTGAACTCGCTTCGTTCTATTTTTACGACTACAGCATTTACGAAGGCACCTTCGGCAATCCGCTGCTGCGCAGGGCGTTGTCGAAGAACTACGATGTGCGCGCCGAGCTGTTCCCTGGATTGGGAGAAGTGCTGGCGGTGAGTTGGTTCCGCAAGGAAATCACCGATCCCATCGAGATGCGCATTCTGCCTTCCTCCAATCCCGAGCGCACCTGGTTCAACTCTCCCAACGGCATCAACAGTGGATGGGAGTTTGAGTTGCGCTCGTCGCTCCGTCTTCTGGGTGACTACGGGGAGAACTTCGTGCTCGGTGGGAATTACACGCGCGTATTTTCGGAAATCGAGTATCAGCAGGGGTACAAGGTGGACATGGGCGGCGGCGTGTATGTGGACGAGTTTCGCACCGAGTATCGTGAAATGCAGGGGCAGTCGCCGTACATGGTCAATCTGTATCTCACCTTCCGCGAGCCGACGCTCGGCACCTCGATCAATGTGCAGTACAACGCCTTCGGCAGTCGTCTCAACGCGGTGGGTGATGTGCGCGAATCGGATGTGTACGAGGTCGAGCGCGGCGTGACCGACATCACCGTGACACAATCGGTGACAGAGGCCTTGGAAGTCAAATTCACCGCGCACGACATCACTCCCGAGGACCAGGTGTACGAGACGCGGAGCAAGGATCCGTATCGCGTGATTCGCAACGGATCGGTGTATTCGTTCAAGCTTTCGTACGCTTTCTAACATTGACGTCCTGTCACCATCGGGTTATAAAATGGTGTTGAAGCGGCAATCGAGAATTAACACAGCGTTGACCGCGTGCGAACACAGCGGGACTAGATTGGACGTTGTGATGAAACGCGGTACTCCCGCACGCTGAAGTCGGATGCGCCACTCCGTTATGTGGCGCCCGGTGTTGACGCATCGGCACAGCTTCGTGAAAACCTGGTGATCTCTGTGGTGTGTGTTTGGCCGGATTTCTCCGGAATGATGGACTCCACAGGTCAATGCGGATGTGGCAACGGGCAAACTGCCCACCATGTGCGCGCGATGGACAAGGAGGTACATCGTCCCGCACATCGATCCAGACTGAAACAGTTCTGTCATTCATGGAGAAATCATGAAACGTCATTTGTTCACTGTCCTCGCTATCGCTCTGCTGCTCGTCGCACAGGACGCGTTTGCGCAGAAGCCGACGAAGGTGATCGGCCCGGGCGTTGGTTCGGGTCGTACCGTGTACCATCAGACCAGCAACGTGTTGCTGGATCGCGATACCGTGTACATTCTCACCGGTATTTATTTCGTTGACTCCACCAAAACCCTGACCATCGAGTCGGGTACCACCATTCTGGGCGACTCGGCAGCGGTGCTGACGATTTCCCGCGGTGGAACTATCATCGCCAACGGTACGGCTTCCGAGCCGATCGTCATGACCAGCGCTCGTCCCGTCGGTTCCCGCAAGCCGGGTGACTGGGGTGGCGTGGTGGTGCTCGGCAACGCCCCGACCAATCAGGTCAATCCGCTCATCGAAGGCGGCATCGTGCCGGGTTCCTATGGCGGTCCGAATCCCAACGACAACAGCGGTATCATCCGCTACGTGCGCATCGAGTATCCGGGCTATCGCTTCCAGCTCAACAACGAGACCAACGGTTTGACCATGGGCGGCGTCGGCAACGGTACCACCATTGAATACGTGCAGGTCAGCTATTCTTTCGATGACGGCTTCGAGTGGTTCGGCGGCACGGTCAACTGCAAGTACCTCGTGACCGTGGGCGAGACCGACGACGGTTTCGATACCGATTTCGGTTTCCAGGGCAAGGTGCAGTTCGGTTTGGGCACGAAGGATCCGGATTGGTGGGATCCGACGGACAACTCGCGTGCCATCGAGACCGACAATGCCGGCAACGCCGCGCAGTACGCCTCGAACCCGCGCACGAATCCCATTTTCTCGAACATGACCCTCATTGGTCCGAAGCGCACCGACGGCACGACCGTGCCCGCGGGCGAGCGTTTCGACTACGCGTTGATGTTCCGCCGCGGTACGCAGCAGAACCTGTTCAACAGCGCCGTGGTGGGCTACGAGCGCACCATGTCCTTCCGTGATCTTGAGACCTATCAGTCGATCGACCATCCCACGTACACGAACGAGCTGATCCGTGTGCGCAACACCAGCTTCGCTTCCTACGTCGGTTCCGTCGATTCCGTCGAGACTTCGGGTACGGGTGTGGTGAAAGCGGATGTCGGCACCTGGCTGAATCGCAACGGCAACAGCTGGGGCGGAACGGCGTTCACCTCGCGTCAGCCGAGTTCGCTCGCGCTCGTGAACATGTCGTCCCTGACCAATCCCGATCCGCGTCCGGGCGTGGGTACCGAACTTGCCACGGCGGGCACGGACTTCACGTTGCTCAACACACTTGCTCCGGGCTACTTCACCTCGACTTCGTATCGTGGTGCCTTCGATCCCTCCGTTGCGATGTCGTCGCAGTGGACTGCCGGTTGGACGAACTTCGACCCGCAGAACACGCCGTACAACATTCCGAGCAATGGTACATACAATCTGATGAACGCCGGCTGGAACATCGTGTCCGTGCCGCGCTTCGTTGCTTCCGATTCCTCCGTCAACACCGTGTTCCCGGGCACGCTCGGTTCCACCGTGTACGCGTACAACGGTTCCTCGTACAACTCCATCAGCGGTGCGGGCGTGGTCAGCGCCGGTCCGGGTTACTGGGCCTACTTCCCCGCGAGCCGCACGACGGCCGTGGTGGGCACCAGCGTCGACAGCTACAAGATCACCGTCAACCAGAATGGCTGGGTGCTGATCGGTGGTGTGAACGGCTATGTCGAGGACAAGACCCTGCCGCTCGACGGTGACGCCGATGTTGTGACCGTTCCCGCCGGCAAGATTCTCGCTGGCGACGTGTGGGGTTACAACGGTACGTCGTACGAGACCGTGAACCGCATGGTGCCTGGTCGCGGATACTGGGTGTACGTCAGCTCCACGACCTTCCCCGTGGACATCATCGTGACCCGCAACTGATTTCCCGAGCTGTAATAACAAAAATCAGATATCAACGGAGTACAGAAGCAATGAAAACGAAATTTCTCACACTGATCGTCATGCTGTTGCTTGCGGCGCCGAGTGTGTTTGCGCAGAGCGTCAGCTTCAGCAAGCAGATCACCGTTACCGCGGGTCCGAATACGCAGAATCTCTTCATCGGCGTGAACGGCGACGGCGCCGGTCCGAATCTCGACAACAGCGTGGGTCTCGATACGGACGCCGGTCTCGGCGCCTATCAGGAAGCCCCCGCGCCCCCCGCGCCCCCCGCGCCTTTCGATTTCGACTGCCGTATCGTGACCGTCCCCGGCCGCACGACCGGTATCCCGAACGGTCTCGGTGGCGGTGTGTACAAGGATTACCGCGCCTCTTTCAACTCGACGCGGGTGGACTCCTTCATGGTCCGCATTCAGGGTGATTACTGCGACGTCAACGGCGCCACGATCAGCTGGCCCGCCGGTCTCGCGACCAACGGCACCTCCTGGATCATCAAGCCGCGCAGCGGTTCTGCCTTTGCCACGACGGACATGACCACCGCGACCTCCGTGGTTGTGCCCGCTCCGAGCACCGGCGCTCCGTTCGATGTGATCATCATCAAGACGGGCGCCTTCGTGCCTGCCGCGGTGAATTTCAGCGCCTCCCCGAATCCGCTCGCGTTCGGTATTGTCAACACCGGCAACACCGCCACGCAGACCCTGACCATCACCAACACCGGTACGTCGGCCGCGCTGAATATCACCGCGATCAGCACGACCTTTGCCGGCACCGATTTCTCCTTCGTCACCACTCCGACCACGCCGATCAACCTGAACGCCGGTCAGAGCACGACCATTCAGGTGCAGTTTGCTCCGATCGCCGGTGGCGCGCAGAGCGCCGCCATCACGTTCACGCACAACGCGGCCGGTTCGCCGACCACGATCAACGTGACGGGTACGGGCAATGCGCAGGGTGGCACGCTGTGCTTCCGTTCGGCTGGCCAGAATGTGGGCGACGCCCTCACCGGTCTGCGCGACACCGTGCAGCTCTCGAACTACGCGGGCAAGGCCCTCCGCGCCCTGCAGTTCCGCATCATCAACGGCTCGAACAGCCGCCTCAACAGCGTCGAGCGCGGCGCCCGCATTGCGGATCCCGCAAAGTGGATCTTCCAGTATGAAATCGGTCGCGGTCCGGTGAATCCCTCGACCTTCGCGGCGATCGACACCATCCGCCTCGTCATCCTCGGCGTTTCGGATTCCATCGACGCCGGCGTCGGTCCGCACGACCTCGCCTATTTCACCTACTCGACGACCAACACTCCGCTCGACACGACCACCACCATGTCCCTCGCCGAAATCGTCGGTTCGACCTCGCTTGGCGGCAACGCCCAGGTGACGAGCTGCGCCGGTGTGCAGAACATCCGCATCACGGATCTCGGTATCGGTCAGAAGGGTGACTCCAATGCCGATGGTTTCATCGACATTCTTGATCTCCTTCAGGTCATCGATCATATCCTCGGTCGCATCACTCTGCAAGGTTCGGCCTTCACGCGCTCGGATGTGTCGCCCTGGCCCGCCGGCAACGGCACGCTGGACGCCACCGACGTTGCTCTCCTGCAGCAGATGATTCTCGACGGCGAATTCCCCGATGGCACGCCCCTTCCGTTCGCCGGCAAGGGTTCGTCCGTGACGAAGTCCGCCTCGCGCGCCACGCTGTACCTGCATGTGAACGACAACGTCATCAACGCCCGCCTCGACGCTCCTGTGTCGGTGAAGGGTGTGCAGATGGACGTTCGTGGTGCCGCGATCAGCGCCGCGCCGACGTCGAACAACGGTACCGTGCTCGCCGGCCGTTCGGGTCGCGTGCTGTTCTACAACGCCGACGGTGTGCAGTCCGGCGATCTGTTCACGCTGCCTGTGAACGGTATGGGCAATGTGGACGCCGCGAATGTGATCGTGGCCGACGAGAACAACAACGCCATGGATGTGAATGTGGTGATGGTCAAGCAGGGTGCCGCTCCGGCCGCCTTCACGCTTGAGCAGAACTACCCGAATCCCTTCAACCCCTCGACCACGATCAGCTTCAGCGTTCCCGAGACCATGCCTGTGCGCGTGAGCGTGTACAACAGTCTTGGCAACGAGGTGCGCGCGCTGTTCAACGGCGTTGCCGAAGCCGGCACGCACAGCATCAGCTGGAATGGCACCGACGCCAATGGCGCGGCCGTCACTTCCGGCATGTACTTCTACCGCCTGAGCGCCGACGGTTTCTCCGCCGTGCGTAGCATGACGCTGTCGAAGTAAGCTCCGTAACGCAACCGAGCGTCTGTCCCGCGCGCTGCATCGCGCGGGACAGACGCACGATAACAGGAACATCAAACGCTCACATACGAGGAATTCATGCGACGCACGATTACCGTTTTTCTCCTGCTGCTTCTCGCCACTGCCGCTCAGGCACAGGTCTCGTTCAAGATTCCCATTTTTGTGCGCATCGGTGAGGTCGGGGACACCTTGTACCTCGGCGTCAATCCGGGCAACACCATCGGCATCGACGGGGATGGCTCTTTCGGGGAGTTTCAGGAATCGATGATGCCGCCGCTTCCGCCGCCGCCTTTTCCCTACGACGCGCGTTTCATCACCCTGCCAGGCCGCGTGACGGAGTTTCCCACCGGTTTGGGAACGGGAACCAACCGTGACTTCCGTCCCTACATCGATGCCGCGCAGATTGATTCCTTCCGCATCCGCGTTTCCGGTGAATTAATGGAAACGTTGCCCATCGTGCTGTCCTGGCCCGACAATCTCGCCAACTATGCCGAGGGATGGACCATCAAACCGCAGGCCGGAACGGATTGGCCGCTGACCAACATGCTGACCGATACCACCGTCACCATCCCGCCTTTGGGTGTGCCGACGATTATCATCATCAAACAAGGAGCGCGGGTCGTGAACGTGGAATCCTTCCCGACACCCGGAGCATTGGCCCTGCATCAGAATTATCCCAACCCCTTCAATCCTTCCACCTGTATCGCCTTCACCGTACCCGAGCGCATGACCGTGTCGCTGGACGTGTACGACGTGCTGGGCAGGCATGTGCGCATGGTCGCGCAGGGAAGTTTTGAAGCGGGACGGCATGTGGCGACCTTCGACGCGTCGGGCATGGCCAGCGGGAATTACTTCTTCGTGCTGCGTTCGGGTGAGCGCGCGCTTTCACGCACCTTCACCGTGCTGCGATAAGCGATGGGCAGGCGTGGAAGGACGCTTACGGGCGTTGTGCTGTTGTTTCTTTGTATCACCGCGGCGGGACAGGGACAGGTCCCGCTGCGGGATTCGTTGCGCGTGTTCGTAACGGATGCGGCGGGCAGCGCGCATGTGATTCTGTTCGGTCATCATGATGATGCGAGTGATGATTTCGACATCGCGTTGGGCGAGTCACCGGTTCCGCCCGTGCCCTTCGATCTCGTGTTCGACGCACGCTTCGTGGATCGTCCCGGCGTGCCGCGCGTGCCCGAAACCGGTGCCTACCGCGACATCCGAAAGCCGGGCGAAGCGCGGATCGACACCTTTCTCATTCGCGTGCAGCCGGTGAACAACGCGTGGCCGATGGAATTGCGCTGGCGGGAAGACGAAGCACAGCAATTCATGCAATTGCTGCTGCGACCGCGGGACTCCGAGGGCGCGTTCATCGATATGCAATCCCAGAGCCGTTACGTGCTTGCGCATGACACGAGGCAGCCCATTCTCATTCTTGTGCGCAGACATTGAACAACGCGGAATAATCAAGAGGATTTCCATGCGGCACGTTTTTCCATCATCACACTCGCCACATCCGACGCGTACGCTGCTCGCGCTCGTCGTGTTCATTTCCGCCTTCGCATTCCCGGAGATGAACGCGATCGCGGACTGGTTGACGCCCGCGCAGGGTGGAGTGCTGCGCTTCGCCGACGCACTGCGCACGCAACCCGACGACACCAAGGGGCTGCGGGACAGTATTGTGCTTGCCAACTACGATGGGCTCCCCCTCAAGGCACTGCAATTTCGTTTCAGGAACACCAGCAGCAGGGTGCGCATCGCCTCGGTGGAGCTTGCGCCCTCGCTGCGCAACGACCCGCGCTGGCTGTTCATGTCGGACATTCGCCGCAGCGTTGTGCAACCGGACCTTGGCAGCAACGAC
>JAMIQH010000154.1:0-2462 GCA_035914695.1 Bacteroidota bacterium
GACATCGATCCCGACGATGAAATCGGTATGAGCATGCACAGCGTCACATACAACGACACGCTGGTTGCTCCCGACGCGGTTTCGATCGGGGAGCGTCTGGGCCATGGCAGGATTACGGACAGGACGGTGCGTTTCCCTGTGAAAGCGCGCTTCGACCGTGTCGGCACCTACACGGTGCACGTGGCGGGCAGGGCCATGCGTGTGCACACCGTGGAAAACGGGGACCTCGAGTACCGGGAGCGGCGCTTCGACACGACGCTCGTTACCCGCCAGACGCTTGAGGCACTCGAGCGCGGCAGGGCGTCGCTGACGGTGCGGGTGATCGACACCTCGATGAGCGCGGTGAAAACGTTCGAGTCGCTGCGCCTAGTCGCCGAGCGGCAGGACATCGCATCGGCCATCGGTTTTGTGGAGACGAATATCATTCGCGTGAATCTCGGCTGGTTTTCACCGGTGGTGGAAATCGTGCGTGGCGGTGGACGCCTCGTGCGCATTTCCTCGTCCGAAAAACTGGTGGAATATCGTTGGGAGGGCGTGGTGCACTCCTCGCCCGAGACAGTGGAAATCGAGGCGCGACTCGATCGGCAGGCCGGTGGCAAGGACATCGCGCGCGTGGCGTTCAATGTGCGTGGCGACGAGCCCGTGCTGCTCACCCCGCGTACGCGCGTGGTGTATTCCGGCGAGGAATTGAGCATGGATCTTCGCGTGGCAGGGCTCACCGACGAGAACTCCTACAGCTGGGTGCTCTCCGAGCAAGGTGGGCCGAACGAATTGATCAACAAGCTCGAAGGCCGCGGCCCGCTGGTGACGTATCGGCTGCCGAATTCGTACTCGGGAAAGACACTGGTGGTGATGGCGCGCTACGGCGGAAGGCCGTACCGGTACATTTCGCCGCGTTCGTACGAGGCCGGACCTTCGGTGTTTTCCTTCCCCGTGGTGCTGCCACCCGTGCGCATTGAAACGGATTTCCCTCGCAGCGCGAAGCCGTCGCAGGTGTTTCGCTTCGATGTGTCGCGATTCAAGGACGAACAATTTCGCGGCGAGCAGCCCGTGGAGCGACTCGCCGATGTGCGCGTCGAGGCCACGGCGGCCAACGGCGCGCCCGTTGAAATCGATCTGTATATGATCCGGAAAGGACAGTTCGAATTCGTATTCAGCAACAGCGGCGCGGCGCTGAAAGCCGGTCGCGTGTTGGTCACCATCCATTGTTTCGGCGCCAGTGTGCGCCGCGACGTGCAGATTGTCAAATCCTGAGGACAGGTTTATGCGTTTCGGATTTGACACATATAGGTTGTTTGTGCGACTTTTACATACTTCGGCTTTCGAAGCGACGCCGCGGCGCCTCGATAACGCACCTGTCGCTTGCGTTCCACCCTCAAGCCAGATCATCGCACCATTGCTTCCAACGAACGAGCATACTCATTTTCAATACGTGACCCGTACCCGTTCGGAGTCCGATCACACCATGTCTTGTCAGGAGGTTATCCTTATGAAGAGTAGCGGATTTCTTCGCCAAGTGTTGCTTGGGGCCTTGTTGGTCGCCCTATTCGCAGTCGTGGCCACACCCGTCGTCCAGGCTCAGCACGGCGGCGGTTCCGATCTGATAACGTTGCAGGAGATGAAGGCCAAGCTCCGCGACGAGGGCAAGCAGCGCAATCTCAGCCAGCTGACGCATGCCGAGCTCGAGACCTTGCAGCCAACTCCCGGCGGTACCTTCGCCAATCTATTCAACTCCGAGTTCGTGGTGAAAATCGGTACCTCGACCTTCATCATCAACATGGTCATGATCACATTTCCGGTATTGTTCAGCTTGGTGACGGTGCTCTTTTTCTTCACGCCCTTCGACTTCATGATTGGTGGTGTGATGCACCGCGCCGTGGGCGCGCTGTTGAAAGCCACCGTGGTGTTCAAGGATTTCGGCGATCATCTGATGAAGGCGCCGGATACGCTGCGTGAAAACAAATTCAAAGGCCACCCCCGCAAGGCCTTCGCTCATTACATGCACAAGAGCTTCATCAAGCGGTACAAAAACAACATCACGGCCATCGCGTTCATGGGTACCGCCTTCCTTATCGGAAACATCGGTATGCGCGGTGTGAAGTTCATGACGGCCCATGAGCCCAGCATGATCATTCTCGCCATCATCATCGAAATCACCGTGCTCCTCCTCCTCGGTATGACCACATGGTACGAGCAGGAAGACATTGACGACGAGGAAGGCGACGCGAAGAAGGCGTTCCCCGGCAAGCAACTCTCGCTCGAAGAAGTGCGCAATCGTCTCCATGCCCTCGAACAGGATTTGGAAGCAACCGTTCGCGGCGAAGCCGGAATGCGTCCGTAACTCCCGTCCCTCAATGGAAGCATAACCAAGGAGGCAGAACGCAATGGCCCATTCAGGCGATCACTATAAAAAATACCAGGTCTACTTTTTCCTCTACCTGGCCGTAATCTGCGAGCTGCTC
>JAMIQH010000155.1:0-6073 GCA_035914695.1 Bacteroidota bacterium
ATCGTCGAGTTCCATCACCACGCCTTCGAGCGCGCCCATGGCCTGGGGCAACTCGAGCAAGCGCAGCGCGACACGCGTGTCGGGACCGAGCAGCTGTCCCGAAGCGATGCGGGGAAGAATGGCATAACCGATGGCGCCGGCGGCGCCGGTCACGGCAACATGGACGATGTGGGACATGGTATTCCTCATGATGTGCGGGTACAGGTTGAAATGAACTTATGCTGGTGAAGCAGGGATATGCTACAGAGATTTTCCACGAATTTCAAGAAGCTGTCGTATTTTTCCTGACGGGTGGGATGCGCGAACCCCCGCCGGGGATTCACCCGCTGCTCGCGATGCGGCGCTCATGCCTTGCATCGCCTCCCCCTTCCCTCACCTTGTTGCACCGTTGTCGTGATGCCATGACGTACCGCTTGCTGTTGATCCTTTGCCTGCTACCCTTCGCGCTTCCCGCGCAGTCGATTCTCGACCGCTATGATTTCAGCCACGCTTCGTCGGTAGTGGAACTGCCCGCCGCCTTGCGCGAAATCTCCGGACTCGCCGCCGCTTCGGCCGACGCGGTGTACGCGCACAACGACGAACGAGGTCGCGTGTTCGTGATCAATGTGCGCAGCGGTGCGGTGCTGCGTTCTTTCGATCTCGGCGGCGACAAGCTGCGCGAGGATTTCGAGGGCATCGCCTACGCCGAGGGCAAGCTCTGGCTCACCACGAGCAGCGGTACGCTGTACGAATTCTCCGATGGCGCCGACGGCTCCTCCATGCGCTACACCGTGCATCGCAGCGCGTTGAACAATGGCAACGATGTGGAAGGTCTGTGTTACGATGCGGCAAACAAGGTCCTGCTGCTGGCCTGCAAGGGCGCGGCAGCGAAAGGTGCGGCGGGCGACAAGGCCATCTACGCGTTTTCTCTCGACACGAGAAAGCTTGATCCGACGCCGCGCTTCCTGCTCCCGAAAGCGAAACTGGAACGCCACGCGGCCGGAAAGGGAATCGGACCCTCGGGTATCGAATACCTTCCGCAGAGCGGCACCTTCCTCCTCCTCAGCTCCGAAGGACGCTATCTTCTGGAATTGCGCGGGAACGGGGAAATTATCGGAGCGGTGCGTCTGGAGAAAAAGCGGCACCGCCAGCCGGAAGGCGTCACCATGCTACGCGACGGCACGCTGGTGATCAGCGATGAAGGTGGTAAACACGGAACGCTGACATTGTATCGACGCAAATAACCACCGCGCGGAAATCCCTGGATGCGCGCCGCGCATCAGACGCCGGCGGGAAGCACGTCGTGTGATTCGAGAAAGCCGCGCAGCGCGTCCACACCCAGCAACGGAGCATCGGCGGCGACAACGCGATGGTATGGACGCAAGCTGTCCGGAACGCCTGCTTCGTCCACACCGTCGCGGCATTTGTTCATCACATGCAAGCGGCGGGGAAAGGCCAGACCCTCCAGCTCTTCGTCTATGCGCCGCGCCTCCTCCCACGAGAGGGCATCGGGATTGAAGAGCACCGCCACCGTGGTGCCCGCGTCGCGAAACAGCGCTTCGGTGGCAAGGTAGCGGTTGCGCTCCATTTCAAGGCGGCGCAGCACGTGATCGCTTTCAATCTCCGCATTGCCAAGGCGCACGCGGGTGATCATTTCCTTGCGTTCGTGAATCGCCTTGCGCACACCGATCAACTCATCCACCCACAACAGCGACACGGAAGGCGCCGCCAGAAAGCGCATGGCGAGCGCGGTCGGCGGCATATCCACGACAATGGTGCTCACCTCTCCGAATTCCCGCTGGATGTGGCGGAAGGCCAGCGCCATGGCGTATTCGTCCAAACCGGGTGAATGCCGCAACACGCGGAAATAGCGGTCGAGGTTCAGCGCGGTGAGGTAGCGGTAGGATTCCGTCACCTGTCGCTCGATGTCGCGGAGATAGCGCTCGCTCCATGCGCGTATGTCCGCTTCGAGTACCCGCAGACCGGGAGCCACGGCGAGAGCGTCGTCGCCGAAGGACTGCTGGAAAATATCCCGTTGATTGTGCGCCGGATCGAGCGAGGCCAACAGCACCTCCTCGCCGCGTTGTGCCAAGCCCAGGGCGAACAATGCCGACAGTGTGGATTTTCCCACCCCGCCTTTGCCCGTCATGAAAAGCAGCCGTGGCATCAGTCCACTCGCAGTGAAGAAACCAGGCGCGAGAGGGGAGAATGCGCCGTGTCCAGACGCTGCACGAGCAGGCGGAGGTCGTCCTCCATGTCCGGAAGCAAACCCAGGCCCAGCTCCACCGGAGGCGCCGGCAATCCCACCGCATTTCCCAGCACCAGCAGCGCGAATACATGCCGCAATTCGTCGTGCTCCCACTGCAGCAACTCCACCGCCTTCTCGCGTTGCATTTCATCGAAGGTGGAAGCGGCACCGCGCAGCGCGTCCAGCAATTCGCGCAGGGATTTCACAGACGCACCTTCAGGAAGGCGGCGTCTTCGCGGAGCCGGCGCAACGCCGGATACCAGCGGAGCGCGCTGTACACACTCGCCAGATGTGCGAGCAGAGTGGGCATGGTGGAAAAATTCGCAAAAGCCGCCCATACGGAAAACAGCGGGGCGACAAATGCCAGCACCAGCACGTTGTTCTGGAAGCGGAAGAATTGCTCCACGCCCACCGTTTCCTGCCCGCGCGTAAGCCAGCGCAATACGCGCAGGTACAATTGCGGAAGCACGACGCCGATGCCCACTGAAACTGCAGCCATGACGTCCGGAAGCCAGCGGTCGCCGCGATACCACATCCCTTCCAAAAGCGCCATCGAGCGCAACAGCTCTGCGATGGCGACCAGCGCGAGCAATACGGCCGCGCGGCGCAGCCAGCGTCGGCGCAGTTCGAGGTGGAGTTTGTCCATTACCGTGGCGCTCATGTGCTCTCCGGCTGCTCGGAGACGACGGTCTCCACTGGTGGCGTGAAAAACGCGCGCAGGCCTTCGACCGTAATCCACAGCACGATGAGCAGGATCACCGCGTTGATGATCTGCAGCAGCACATTGTGCGATGCCCCGTAATCGATCTGATTGAGCACCGTGGCCCATATCGTGATCACGCTCATGAACACCGCCGGAATGCCGGCCAACAGCCATTTCCAGCCGCCCTGTCTCCGCAGGTACACGGTGACGATGATCAGTGCCAAAGCGGCGAGCGTCTGATTCACCGCGCCGAACAGCGGCCAGAGACTCAGCGCGCCCTGTCCGTCGGCTCCGGAGGCGAAGGCCAGAATGGCCGCGGTGATCACGGCGAAGGCCGTGGCGATGTAGCGGTTCTCAAAGCCCGGTACACGCATGCCTGCGAACAGCTCCGTCACCACGTAGCGCTGTATGCGCGTGGCGGTGTCGAGTGTGGTGCCCGCGAAGGATGCCACGAACACGCCCATGATCACCACCGCGACTTCGCGGGGAATCCCCAGCGTGCCGATCATATTCGCCGAACCATCCACGAAGGCGGTGATTTTCGACCCCATGCCCTGTGCGGCCGCCCACGACGAGTACAGATTGCTCCATGCGGGCACCCCGCTCAGAAATTCGCCCGAGCTACTGGTGTAGCCGAGTCCGATGCCGGCCGCCACCGCGATGATCACAATGGTTGCCAGCGCGCCTTCCACCAGCATCGAACCGTAGCCCACGAACAGTGAATCGCTTTCCCTGCGCACCTGCTTGGCGGAGGTGCCGGACGACACCAGCGCGTGAAAACCCGAGATGGCCCCACAGGCGATGGTGATGAAGAGGAAAGGCCACAGCGGGGGAGTGTCGGCGGGCGCCGCCTGGAACGCCGGTGCGACAATGGCGAAATCCGTAGTGAACGCGGCCACGACGGCACCCAGCACCAGCAGCACCATCGCGATGAGCAATTGATACGCGTTGATGAAATCCCGGGGTTGCAGCAGCATCGTTACCGGCAGCACCGAAGCGACGAAGGCGTACAAGAGCAGGATAATCGTCCAGCTTCCCGTGGGCGGCACACCACCCAGTACGGGCAGTTCGAAGGGCACGGCGGCTCCCAGCAGCATGGTCAGATACATCAGCGTGACCGCGACGAGGGAGGAAACGGTGACGGAAAATCCCTTTCTATACATCACATAACCAAGTGTCATGGCGATGGGGAGTTGCAGCCACACCGGCGCGACCGATTCGGGGAACATGTGGAAAATCACCGCGATCACCATGCCGAAAATGGAAATGACGATCCACAGTTCGAGAAAGACGATAATAAAGAAAAGATACCGCGTGCGCGCATTCACATATTTGGCGGTGAAATCCGAAATGGATTTGCCCTGATTCCGCATGGAAATGATCAGCGAACCGAAATCATGCACAGCTCCCATGATGATGCTGCCGAGAAATACCCAGAGCAGGGCCGGCACCCAGCCCCAGATGATGGCGATGGCCGGTCCCACGATGGGTCCCGTCCCGGCGATGCTGGTGAAGTGATGCCCGAAGATGACCTCCTTGCGTGTGGGCACGTAGTCCACATCATCCCGCATCGCAACCGAGGGCGCGATGTTGGCATCGTTGATGCCGAAAATCCGTCGTCCGATGTACTTCCCGTACAGATGGTACATGACGAGATATCCCACGAATGAGAGCAACATGACAATAAGGGCCTGCATGGCATCCTTCCCGGAGGTTCCGATGGCGTGACGGTGCTCCGGCCGTGGCCGGGGCGTGGCGAAGTAATGAGTAACAACCTAGCATTTTCCCGGAAAAATCACAGCGTCATGCGCTCACCGGCTCCATCGCTCACCGCGAGAAAGGCGTCTTACCCGGTTTCGAGATTTGCCGACTTTCATTACCTTGGGGGATGAATCGCCGCGCCGTCCTCGGGACGTCCGCACCGTATTCGTGAAATGATTGGCGAAATTCGGCTTGGAAAGCAGATTGAAAAATCTGATATTACCGTGACATGATCGACCGGGTGTTCCCGGTCGGGCATGAGCAGGCCCCATGCCACAGAGAACCGAAACGACAACCCTTGCGCAGCACCTTTCCTCGAATGCTCTTTCCTTCCGGCGGTACGGCACGCGCCGATCAAGGCCTTGACCGGGTCGTTGGTAACGCATTCGCGGAATTTGTGTCTAGCATCATGGAAGACAGCTCCCGCGCTCGCTCCCCGCGTCGCGGATGCACAGCCCGGCTGCTTCCGATCACCGATGTTTCTTTACCCGCTCCCGCTATACAGAGATCAACGTTAGTCTTTAGCGTATAAACCCTTTGGAGGCTCGTATGCACAAAACGCTACTTGCAGTTCTGCTTCCGCTGCTGATGTTCCCCGCGCTCGCCTTCGGGCAGACGGGCAAAGTGTCCGGCAAGGTCACGGACCTGAAGGATGGCTCTCCGCTGATTGGCGCGAACGTCATCGTGGATGTCGGAGGTGTGACTCGTGGCGCCGCGACGGATGTCAATGGCGGTTATGTCGTCCTGAATGTGCCCATCGGCAAGGCGACAATCAAAGTCAGCTACATCAGTTACAAAACCACCACGATCGAGAACATCCTCGTGCGCTCGAATGAAACCACGGTGAAGGACGTCCAACTCGCCGATGATTCGTATCGCACCGAGGAAGTGATCATCGTCGCGGAAAAACCGCTGGTTGACAAGAATGTGACCAACGCGAAATCCACAGTGACGCAGGAGGATATTGAAAACCTCCCGGTGCGCGGCGTGGAAAGCATCTCCGCCCTGCAGGCGGGCGTCGTATCCCTCGGCGGTACACTGTACATCCGCGGCAGCCGCGCCGATGGCACGGGCTATGTGATCAACGGCATGAACGTGAACAACCCGCTTGCGGGTGGTCGTGGCCTTTCAATTATTTCCAACGCCATCGCCGAGCAGAGCTTGCAGGCCGGTGGTTACTCCGCCGAATTCGGCGGCGCGAACGCGGGTCTGATCAGCACCACCACGCGCACCGGTGGACGCAAGCTGACGGGTCAGCTCGAAATGTACACCGACAATTACGCCAAAGTGGGGAACAAGACTCTTGGCACTTACTCGACCGGATCGAGCGTCTACATCCTCACCGCCGGCGGTCCCGTGTGGGGCCCGGTGAAGTTCTTCGT